>NZ_JBHINS010000038.1:0-3241 GCF_042195095.1 Bartonella sp. CL435QHHD | reverse complement strand
AGAATCCTGCGCTACCCCTTCAGAAACTTCCTTAATCCGTGCATTTACATTCTTGATATTATCATCAAGACCAATAAATGCGCTACCAACATTTTCAAAACTAGCACTTGCTACCGAACCATCCGTATCAACCTTCGATAACTTGTAGGTTGGTCCTGTAAACGTACCGCCAACAAATTTTGCATCANCGCTACCAACATTTTCAAAACTAGCACTTGCTACCGAACCATCCGTATCAACCTTCGATAACTTGTAGGTTGGTCCTGTAAACGTACCGCCAACAAATTTTGCATCACCACCAAGGAATTTAGCTACATTCTGAGAAATTGTGTTGATCTGACTACCATTAATCGCATCATGTGAACTCTCACCAATGGCACCATCTTTTACATTATGAAGTGCAACTGGTCCTGCATCCTTACCTTTACCTAAAGTCACACTCGTGTAATCAATGCCGCCATTATCACCATCTTTTTTATCGTAATGCACAACAGCTGAATCATCAGACTGAAGGCTGGTAGAAAGTTCCTTCAGACTTGCATCAAGCTGACCTTTGTTAACAGCTTCATTATCCTTTGTTGCTTCACCAACACCTGAAAGAGTCCGATCCGTACCAGTCTTGTTGGCTATATTGATTTCACTGCCTTCTACTTCTTTACCAATAGTGATAAGATTTGTATCTGCATCTTTCTTAACAAGGCTATCTCCTCTAACATTGTTAATTTCATTGTTAATTTGTTTTGTAATCTCATTTTTAACATTTGTGATAGAACTACCAACCCCTGTTAAAGCACTCGCTACATCAGGATAATTCTGATCTTTAGATCCACCATCAGCATCAAAGGTCTTGACCGTGAATTTAGGATTCGTCCATTTACCTTCTGTATATTCAGCGCCACCACCTAAATAAGTTGCAACAGTCTTATTCGTCTCAAAAAGCTGAGAACCATTGATCGCATCACTTGAGCTTGAAGAAACCTCTCCATTGGAAAGAAATGTAATCTTACTCTTACTTTCCTTCTCTCCATGTGTTGCTACAAACGCCTTGTCAGAATCACTCCACAACAATGCATTCTGCTTAATATTTTCAGTAACCTCCGTGTTGTTTTGGGTAAACTCTTTTTGAAGATTCTCAAAAGATGTTCCTACACCCTCAAAAGCTTCCGATACAGTATTATACTTCTTCTCTTCAACTTTAGTACCATCCTCATTAATGGTCTTAATCTTGAAGCTTGGAGCTGTCCAAGCGCCACCGGCATAACTAGCATGACCACCTAAAGACTGCGCAACACTGTCACCTAGAGCATATAGCTGATTTCCTGCTACAGCATCGCTTGAAGTTCCACTAACGTCTCCGTTGGCAAGATGTTTAATCTTGCTGCTCACTCTTTTATCTTCTTTTCCATGCTGTGCCACAAAGGCCCCTTCAGCATCACTCCACAACAACGCATCGCCTTGAACTTCTTGCGTAATATTACTTAGTTTTTCATTAAACTTTTTGACCTCATTAGACAGATGTTTATTCACATTTATGAAGTTCGTATCAATTCCTGCAAAAGCAGAGCCTACATCATTATAGGATTCGCTTGTCACTTCACCATCTTCAGAAACTTTCGACACCGTATAAGTGGGATCTTTAAACTTCTCACCATCAAAGGATACGCTGCCACCTAAAATCTTTGATAAATCTGCAGCTATGGTATGAAGCTGACCTCCCGTAACCGCATCATTCGAGCCTGATACTATAGAGCCAGCCGCAAGTGATGTGATCTTGCTGTTTTCCTTTTTACCTTCTTCCGTTTTATGCTGTGCGACAAAGGCGTTACTCTCATTACTCCATAATAAAGAATCTTGTGCAACTCCTTCTGAGACTTCCTTAATGCGAGCGTTAACAGTCTTGATATTTGTATCAAGTCCTTTAAAGGCTTTTTCAACACCTTCATACGGTTTATCTGTTACCTCACCGTCTTTAGAAACTGTCGATAAGTCATAGCTGGGAACTGTAAAAGTGCCATCAGCACTAAACGATGATTTGCCACCTAAAATCTTTGATAAACTTGCAGCTATGGTATTAATCTGACCACCCGTAACAGCATCGCTCGAACCTGATACTATAGAACCATCAGCCAGCGATGTGATCTTGCTGTTTTCCTTTTTACCTTCTTCCGTTTTATGCTGTGCGACAAAGGCATTGGCTTCATCATTCCATAACAAAGCATCTTTCTCAATATGTTGAGAACTATCAGTTATTTTTTTATTAAAATCATTGATCGTATTCGTTATACGCGTATTCACATTCCCAAGGCTATAATCAAGCGCCGAAAGAGCTGAACCAACATTATGATGACTATTTGGCGATACATCTACATCACCAGTTTTTCTAATGTCATGTACCCCATAAGATGGTTCACTGAAAGCACCATTACTAAAAGCTGCATTCCCACCTAAGAACTTAGCAATATCACCGCCTATTTTATTAATCTGCTGACCATTAATTGCATCATAGGATTCTGAAGATATTACACCCTTAGCAACATTATGGAGTGCAACAGGTGTCTTGTCTTTACCACCCAAAGTTATACTCATATAATTAGGGGCACCATCCTTCTGTTTATCGTAATGAACAACGGCTGAATCATCAGACTGAAGGCTGGTAGAAAGATCCTTTAAACCTTTATCTAGCTGACCTTTATTAACCGCTTCATTATTCTTCGTTGCTGCCTTCACACCAGAAAGAGTTCGATCTGCTTTGCTACTATTAGCGATATTGATTTCACTGCCTTCTACTTCTTTACCAATAGTGATAAGATTGGTTGCTTGATCTTTCTTAACAAGGCTATCACCTTTCACATTGGCAATCTCATTATTAATCTCTTTGCTGATCTCATTTCTAATATTTGTGAAAGAATTACCAACTCCAGCCAAAGCATCCGCCACATTGCTATAAGTTTTCTCTTCAGAGTTACCATCATCCTTAACTGTCGTAACCTTAAAACTTGGAGCTTTCCATTGTCCTTGCTCATCATAGCCAGCGCCACCACCAAAATAGGTTGCAAGTTGTTCGTTCAGCGAATAAAGCTGACCACCCGTGACAGCATCCGTTGAATCTTTAGAAACATCACCATTTGCTAGAAACGTAATTCTACTGTTTTCTTGTGTCCTTACAGCTCTGCCTTTTTCTTCTTTGCTCTTTTCATGACGTGCTACAAAGGCATTAGCTTTATCGTTCCATAACAAAGCA
>NZ_JBHINS010000075.1:0-3297 GCF_042195095.1 Bartonella sp. CL435QHHD | reverse complement strand
CCACCGGAGGTGTTGATGCTGGAGGTAAAAAGATAACTGGAGTGGCAACGGGTACTGAAAGCACCGATGCGGTGAATTTTGCACAACTGAAGGAAATAAAAGAACAAGTAGCAGCCAGTAGTTTTATTAAACAAGATGTGCAGACGAAATACATCACCATTGGTAAGGATACAGATGGCGATAAAATCACTATTACCAATAAAGATAATAAGACCAGAATTCTTTCTGGCGTTGCAGGTGGCGCGGACGACACTGATGCCGTGAATGTTGCGCAGCTAAAAGCTCTAAAAGACTCTATAACTCCAAGTTGGGATCTCTCTGTTGATGGTGCAGATACGACGAGTGTTGATTCAACCAACCCAATGGATTTGGCAGCTGGAAGTAGCAACCTAAATATTACAAAAGGCAAAGAGGACAATAAGGTAAAATTTGATTTAGCAAAGGATATCACACTGGAGAGCGTAAAGGCAGGTACAAATACCTTAGATGCAACAGGCTTAGTGATAGCCAATGGTCCGAAAATAATCATTTCTGGGATAGATGCTGGGGGTAAAAAGATTACAGGAGTATCGGATGGCACTGGAGCGAACGATGCAGTTAATTTTTCACAGTTAAGCAAAACCAATGAGAGTCTTTCGTCCACAGCGAGAAATCTGGAAACGGCTATGGCGAATACATCAAAATATTTTGGTGGAGGTGCAGGAGTTTCTGGTTCTAGCGTGACGGAACCAACTTATAACTTATCCAAGATTGATAAGAAGGGTAATATAACAGAGGGCTCTTTTAATGATGTTGGGAGTGCTTTTGCAGGTCTTGATACAAATATCAAGAATGTGAATGCACGGATTAAAGAGGTTTCTGAAGGAGTAGCACAGGATTCTTTGTTATGGAATGATGAAGTCAATGCCTTTGTAGCGCGTCATGAGAAGAAGCAAGAAGAAAAAGGCAAAGCTGTCAGGACACAAGAAAACAGTAGAGTTACGTTTCTAGCAAATGGTGAGATTAGCGCTAAATCAACGGATGCTGTAACGGGTAGTCAACTTTATTCGCTGAACGAACAACTTGCAACTTATTTTGGTGGTGGTGCAGGTTATGATGAGCAAGGAAAATGGACTGCTCCAAGTTTTAAGATCAAGCAGTTTGGTGAGGATGGTACTTCTTTTGACAAGAATTATCAGAATGTAGCTGATGCACTTGCCGGTGTTGGAAGTTCTATCACGAATGTTCAGAATAAATTGACTGAACAGGTTAATAATGTGATTACCAAAGTGGAAAGTGAGAGCTTTGTTCAGCAAGATAAGACAACGAGTCGTCTCACTATTGGTGCAAAAGTAGGTGGCGCAGAAATCAATATTGCAAATGAAAGCGGTGCGGATCGGATAATTTCTGGTGTTGGGGAAGCAAAGAACAATAATGACGCTGTTAACAAAAGCCAGCTTGATAGCAATATCAAGAATGTCAATGATAATGTAACAAATAAGTTTAGCGAACTTACTAAAAACATAACGAATATTACTCAGCAAGTTAAAGGTGATGCTTTGTTATGGAACGATAAAGCTAATGCCTTTGTAGCACGTCATGAAAAGAGCAAAGAAGAAAAAGGCAGAGCTGTAAGAACACAAGAAAACAGTAGAATTACGTTTCTTGCCAATGGTGAGATTACCGCTAATTCAACGGATGCTGTCACGGGTGGTCAGCTTTATTCGCTGAACGAACAACTTGCAACCTATTTTGGTGGAGGTGCTAGTTATGATGAGCAAGGACAATGGAAAGCTCCAAGTTTTAAGGTTAAGACAGTGAAGGATGATGGTAAATCTGAAGAGATAGACTATGGCAATGTGGCGGATGCTTTGGCTGGAGTTGGTAATTCTGTTACGAATGTAAAAAATGAGATCAGCAAAGAGATTACGAATGTAGTGAGTGATAGCCTTGTTAAGCAGGATAGGATGGGTCTTATTACTATTGGTGCGGAAAGAGGCGGCAATAAAATCAATATTTTAAATCGTGATGGTGATGCTCGAATTCTTTCTGGTGTTAAGGCAGCGCAAAATGGAGACGAGGCAGTCAATAAAGCGCAGCTTGATGCAAGTCTGAAGGATCTTTCCAGCAGCCTTCAGTCTGATGATTCAGCAGTGGTTCTCTACGATAAAAAAGATGGTGATAATGGCGGCATTGATTACACGAGTGTAACTTTAGGTAAAGGTAAGGATGCAGGACCAGTTGCGCTTCATAATGTAAAAGAGGGTACCATTGCTGAAAATTCACGTGATGCAATTACGGGTAGCCAGATCAACACGATTTCTCAGAATGTGGCTAAATTCCTTGGTGGTGATGCAAAATTTGTTGGCAGTACGTTTACAGGACCAACCTACAAGTTATCGAAGGTTGATACGGATGGTTCGGTAGCAAGTGCTAGTTTTGAAAATGTTGGTAGTGCATTTACTGGTCTTGATGATAATATCAAGAATGTAAATGCACGGATTAAGGAAGTTTCTGAAGGGGTAGCGCAGGATTCCTTGAATTGGAGCGAGACTGCACATGCGTTTGTCGCGCGTCATGAGAAGAAGCAAGAAGAAAAAGGCAGAGCTGTAAGGACACAAGAAAACAGTAGAATTACGTTTCTAGCAAATGGTGAGATTAGCGCTAAATCAACAGATGCTATTACAGGTGGTCAGCTTTATTCAGTCAATCGGACGGTTGCTAGCTATTTTGGTGGTGGCGCTAGTTATGAGAATGGAGAATGGGTTGCCCCCACCTTCAAGCTTAAAACTGTCAATTCTGATGGTAGTGCTGGTGAGGAAAAGGTTTACAATAGTGTATCGGAAGCATTTGCTGGTGTTGCGAGTTCTATTACGAATGTTCATAATGATGTGACCAATGTAGTGAGTGATAGCCTTGCCAAGCAGGATGAAAAGACAAAAGTTATCAATATTGGTAAAGAAGTAGAAGGTACAGAACTCAATATCGCAAATAAGGAGCAGGCAGATCGGACACTTTCAGGTGTTAAGGCAGCAACGAAGAATAATGAAGCGGTTAACAAAGAGCAACTTGATCAAAGTTTAGAGAAGCTTTCTAGCAGCCTTCAGTCTGATGATTCAGCTGTTGTTCATTACGATAAAAAAGATGATGATAATGGCAGCATTGATTACACGAGTGTAACTTTAGGAAAAGGTAAGGATGCAGGACCAGTTGCACTTCATAATGTAAAAGATGGTACCATTGGTGAGAGTTCACATGATGCGATTAATGGTAGTCAGATCAACACAATTTCTCAGAATGTAGCTAAATTCCTTGGTG
>NZ_JBHINS010000076.1:0-295720 GCF_042195095.1 Bartonella sp. CL435QHHD | reverse complement strand
ATTGTCCACGCCATGTGCCGCTACCAAATGAGACACTCAAAGATCCTGGCTCGTCGAAGTAACGTAGGTTGGATACTGCTAGACCAACGGCGGCTGCTTGCCTTGCCTCTTTCCGTACGCTCTTAATATCATAACTTAAAATATTAAACTTCATATCTGTATATCGGTCAGACCGATCAACAGCATCATCAATGGCATTAATAACAATATTATCCACCCGACTATCCGTATATTTTTTTGCATCATCGAGAACAATTTTCATCTGTTGCTGAGTGTAATCATGCAGTTGACCACCATTCACAGCTTCTTTCGAGTCCTTCTCAATACGGCCATCCGCAACATTATCAATTAAAACAGGTTCACTGGAATCTCCACCCTCTAAAGTGATCCTATTGGTTTTGTTTCCTTCTCCATCTTTATCATAGTTAACTGCGCCATCAGAAAGATTATTAACCGTGTTCTCAATATTATCAACTCTGTCTTCAATATTGAAAACCGTTTCACCAATATTCGTAACCGTAGTGGAAATATTGTCGACTCTGTTTTCAATATGCTTAATATCTTTTTCAACGCCAGTGATACGTTCGTTGGTCTCCCAAAGCTGTCCGCCATTGACTGCATCTTTTGACCCTTCTACAATTTTACCATCTGCTACATTGATAATCTTACTTGGTTGACCATCATGGCTAGCGTCATAAGCTTTTTTCTGCTCATTCCAATTTAAACCATTAGACGAGACATTGTTTTCAACATTTTGAATGCGGTCGTTTATCTTAGACATACTCTCACTCACGCCGTCAAAAGCACTGGCAACGTTATGATAATTCTTCTTTTCACCAGAGCTACCGTCAGCCTTGAATTGTGCTATCTTGAAAGTAGGAGCAGTCCATTCTCCATTATTATAGTCAGCGCCACCACCAAAATACGCAGCCAATTGGTTGCTCATAAGATAAAGTTGCGAACCATTTATAGCATCGGTTGAATTAGCAGAAATATCTCCATTGGCAAGAAACTTAATTTTGCTATTGGTTCTTCCCTCTCCATGCTGTGCTACAAATGCCTGCTCATCACTGTTCCACAACAAGGCGTCCCCTTTAACTTCTTGAGTAATATTCGTGATTTTTTCATTGACATCGTTTACCACATTCGTCAGATGCGTATTCACACTCTTCACATTTGCATCAAGACCTGTCAAAGCTGAGCCAACGTCATGATAATTGGCTTTTGCCACCTGACCATCTTCAACAATAACAGATAAACTATATTTTGGTCCTTTAAAGGCACCATTTTCGAATGAAGCATCACCACCAAAATAATTTGCTATATCTCCAGATATTTTATTAATTTGGTTCCCATTGATTGCATCATGCGATCCTTGCGCAATTATGCCATCTTTAACATTATGAAGAGCAACAGGGTCTTGGTTATCTACCCCACCTAAAGTTACGCTACCATAATTAATGGCACCATTTTCTTTATCGTAGAGAACTGCAGCAGCTCTTGTGAGATTAATATCATTAGAAATCATCTCTATACTTTTATCAAGCTGGGCTTTGTTAACAGCTTCATCACTCCACTCTGCAGCTTTTACACCGGAAATTGTACGAGCATCACCAGATTCGTTTGCAACATTGATTTCTATACCACCTGTTGACTCACCAATGGTGATAGCACCTTCATTCTCTTCCTGCTTAACGAGGCTATTTTTTGTCGCATTCGTAATCTGATTTTGAATATTCGTGATAGAAGCATCAACAGCATTAAAAGTAGATTCAAAACCATTATGTGGCTTACCCTGAATAGTGTAAGTGGGAGCCTTACCGTTAGATACATCTGCACCACCACCAAAATATTGAGATGTATTTTGAGAAATTTTTGCTAGATTATTCGTAACAGTGGTAACATTCTGATTAGTAACAAAAAGTTGTGAACCATTTACCGCATCGGTTGAATTAGCAGAAATGTCTCCATTGGCAAGAAATTTAATTTTGCTATTTTCTTTGTCTGCTCCATGCTGTGCTACAAATGCCTGCTCATTATTACTCCACAACAGAGAATCTTTAGAGACACCATCAATTTTCTGAGTAAACTCATTGGCTACATGTGTTAAGCGGCTATTCACATTGTTGATATTGTCATCAAGCCCTGTCAAAGCATCACCAACATTATTATGGTCCTTAGTTATTGCTACACCATCTTCAGAAATTTGCGATAAATGATAGTGCGGACCAAACAAAATACCTTCGCTAAATTCCGCATCACCACCAAAAATGACTGCTACATCTCGGGATATTTTTTCAATCTGGCTACCATTAATTGCATCATGCGATCCTTGCGCAATCATGCCATCTTTAACATTATGGAGAGCAACCGGTGCCGTAGTCTTATCACCACCTAAAGACACACTATTATAATTAACGGCTCCATCTGCTTTTTTATCGTAGAGAACTGCAAAAGCACCCACTTTCTGAATATTGAACACCTCTTCACCAAGATCAGTAACCGTAGCTGATATGTTAGTAACCTTATCGTTAATATGGATAATATCCTTTTCAGCACCTGCAACACGATCATTCGTCTCCCAAAGCTGACTACCATTGATTGCATCATGCGAATTTTCAATAATTTTCCCATCTTTAACATTACGGAGAGCAACCGGTGCCGTAGTCTTATCACCACCTAAAGACACACTATTATAATTAACGGCTCCATCTGCTTTTTTATCGTAGAGAACTGCAAAAGCACCCACTTTCTGAATATTGAACACCTCTTCACCAAGATCAGTAACCGTAGCTGATATGTTAGTAACCTTATCGTTAATATGGATAATATCCTTTTCAGCACCTGCAACACGATCATTCGTCTCCCAAAGCTGACTACCATTGATTGCATCATGCGAATTTTCAATAATTTTCCCATCTTTAACATTACGGAGAGCAACCGGTGCCGTAGTCTTATCACCACCTAAAGACACACTATTATAATTAACGGCTCCATCTGCTTTTTTATCGTAGAGAACTGCAAAAGCACCCACTTTCTGAATATTGAACACCTCTTCACCAAGATCAGTAACCGTAGCTGATATGTTAGTAACCTTATCGTTAATATGGATAATATCCTTTTCAGCACCTGCAACACGATCATTCGTCTCCCAAAGCTGACTACCATTGATTGCATCATGCGAATTTTCAATAATTTTCCCATCTTTAACATTACGGAGAGCAACCGGTGCTGTAGTCTTATCACCACCTAAAGACACACTATTATAATTAACGGCTCCATCTGCTTTTTTATCGTAGAGAACTGCAAAAGCACTTCCCTCTTCAATGTTATTAATACTGTTACTAATATCTGCTATACGCCCATCCAGTTGTTCTTTATTAACAGCGTCATTAGCATTTACAGCTGCCTTCACACCGGAAATTATCCTATTTTCACCAGATTTGTTTGCAACATTGATTTCAGTGCCACCTGTTGACTCACCAATGGTGATAGCACTTTCATTTTCCTCCTGCTTAACGAGGCTGTTTTTTGCCACATTCGCAATCTGATTTTGTATATTCGTGATAGAAGTATCAACAGCATTAAAAGTAGATTCAAAACCATTATGTGGTTTGCCCTGAATAGTGTAACTGGGCGCCTTACCGTTAAATACATCCGCTCCACCACCAAAATATTGTGATATATTATGAGTTACACCTTCAACTGTATTCTCAATCTTCCCTAACTGCGCAAAATTCACTGCATCCTCAGGTTCTTCCCCAGCTGCCACTCCTGTAATCTTTTTATTACCAGCATCAATACCATCCACAGTTATACCAGCCCCATTAGCAAACAGAATGCCATCATCACTTATAGAGCTTCTTCCAGCGGTAACTCGTTCCACTTTAATATTCTCAGCTAGATCAAATTTTACATTATTGTCTTCCTCACCTTTTATAATCGTAAGGTTGCCACTTGCCGCTGACAAATCTACAGTATCTTTTATACCAACGGCTTTAGCATCTTTACCCCCAACGGATAGGTTCCAACCTTGATCTACGTATGATTGTAACGATTTTAGCTGTGCAACATTAACGGCATCAGTGTCGTCACTACCAGCTGCCACTCCTACAATCTGGCGCGTTTGCTTTAATTTAGCATCACCAACACTCACTGCACCTAGCGTACTTTTCCATGCAAAGTTGTCAGACTGTGTAAGATCTTTAGATAAAGAACTATAACCATGCTTTCCAGCAGCAACCTCAGCCACAGACTCGTTTCCAATCGCAACACCTAAATTTACCGTCGTTTTTGCAAAAGCACCAAGAGCTATAGATTCCTCACTGTCCGCCTTAGCACGATATCCAATAGCAATTGATTCTTCGCCCGTCGCTATTGTACGTCCCCCAGGGGGGGGCGGGTTATCAGCCCATTTACCTTCACCACCTATTGCGATACTTTTTTTACCTACAGCATACGCCAAATGACCTACAGCAACAGTAACGCTATTATCCACCTGCGCACCATAACCAACAGCAACCGAATCTGCGGCGTTTACTATTATCTTGGCACCAAGAGCAGTAATATCACTACTATTATGGAGTTTGTCGGCCTGTGTTATATCATTACCAAATATGACATTAGTACCCACTACGTCACGTTGCATGCCTATATCGCGCTGCATTTTAGACATGGAGTCATTGCGTGAAGAATTCAATGCATCAATAATCGCTGTATTCTCACCGTTTTGTGAACTGATGATCAATTTTTTATATTGCCCGCCTGTATCTAATGTTCTTTCCAATGAGTTTTTGTCATCTGCCCTCAAAACATTCACAATAGGATCATCATTACTTATACCAGAAAGGGTTTTGGTTAAAAAATTTGCATCGTCATCAGAAGCGTCAACTTTTGGCATCATTGCCACATTCAATGCTGTTAAATAATTTTCCTTATCACCATCATAGTAATCATACGCAGAGATAATGCTTTGCGGATAAACCACGGCAGCATTCTTCACATTTTCAAGAGATGCTTTTGTTAAATCGAGATTTGCTGAAAAAACAGGAGAAGCATTTGATAAAAACAATGCCACCGCAGTTCCTAACGAAGCTACTTTAAACAATGATGATCGATGATGTGAACGAGAAAAACTCAAATCACGCAGATTTTGTGTAGTATATAATTTTTTCATAATACCCCCTTCATAATAATAGATTAAAAACACAAAAAAGGTATGCTCTAGAACTCTAAAGCTTTCTTATTTCCTTTGCGTGTTCCTGCTTTTACAGCGTGTTTTAGGTCATAAATAAAATTAAGACATAAGCTGTTGTTTCTACAGCGTCTTTAGAAGGGTAATTAGGGGAAGGTTCGTAAAAATCAATTTGAGGAAGGTAAAAAAATACTTAATATTAGAATATATTTCATTTTTCTATCATAGGTTGTGTGTTGTTTTTAGCTTTGATCTCTTTGAAAGAGGTATAATTTTTGTTGTGCCTATTGATCATCCGCTAGGCATCAGTTTATTTTTCGTGAATAAGATTTTTTTATTTCATTAGAGGATTTATGAAAGCTTTTTACTAAAATGCCCCATCTATATCCTTACTAATGGTAATGTGTCTCGTTGCTGTATCCTGTTTTACAAAAATACTCACTGCTACTTGTTCTTTTATTTCCTTCAGTTGTGAAAAATTCATTGCACTATCTAGCACCCATATCTTTAGCTGCCTCATCAGAAATAGACAGTTTCCAACCTTTTTTCTTACGACTTCTTCTAAATCTTGCAATTGTCTAAGGTTCACTGCATCGGCAGATTTTCTATCAGCTGCTACGCCTATAATTTGTCGCGTTATGTTCTTACTAGGAACACCAATACTTACTGCAACTTTCGTACTTTTCCATTGAGATTAGATGTTTTTAACCGGTCCTTGCAGAACAGACGTATCTCCAAAAACGCCAGCAGCTCTACCAGACACAGAGTTGTTCCCGATAGCTCTCCCATCAACCATCACTTTCTTTAGAATAGGAACCTAAAGCGATACTTCCACCCCCTTTTGCTTTTGAATAGAAGCCCATAGAAATAGCTTCTTGAGCAAATGCATATGCACGGAGTGACCAAGAGCAATCGAACCATATTCTAAAGCTTTAGAAACAGCTCCTACTACTGTTGAATAATCACTCTTCGAAAGAGTATAATCATTTTCCCCGTGTTCGCTCTTCTTATTATATTCACCACCTACTGCGACACTGCTTTTCTCTAAAGCATGAGCCATATTGCCTACAGCAACGCTCCATTCTTTTTCCGTTTGCGCTCCACTACCCTAAAGCAATACTTGTGTTTGGAGTACATTGCATATCCTGTAGATCGTTGCATTATAAAGCATACGTTTAAAACTATACGAAAATAAAAGCTAAAACTGTCTTCTTTTAATAAAGGGTATATTCGTATTTACATTGCTTGAAGCATTTTAATAAATCAAAATAATAGCAATCAATTTTTTGAATCTTTACCACTAAGCTCTTTTATTCTCAACAAAAGTTGTAATAAGCTTTTTATATTCGGATTTTATATAATTACGGGAGTTTTATACATTTAGAATAGCTTTAGAGAGTTCTGGAAGAAAGTAAAAAATTTGCCCTTTTCTTAAATAAGAAAAAGGCAAATCAATTTTATGGATTTAGTCGTTTATTAGTTGAGTATCACATTAACCCCTGTACTTATACCCCAGTGACCTCCAGAAGTGGTAATTGACAAGTTGGAACCAATATCACCGTTCTCTGAAGTATAACCTGCACCAAAAGCAAAAGCAGATTGACTACGCCATAAACCACTACCAAATGCGATTGTTAATTTTCCAGGAATATCACTATAGCGTAAACCAGCTACCGCTAAACCAACAGCTGCTGCTTGTCTTGCCTCTTTTCGAACATCCTCAACAGCATAACTTAATGTCGAAAACTTCATATCCGTATACGAATTAGCCCCACTAACTCCATCTTTTACAAGATGAGAAATTTGCTCATCCGTATACTTATTGGCACTTTCAAGCACAAAATCCATCTTATCTTTTAATTGACCGCCATTAACCGCTTCTTTCGAATCCTTTTCTATCTTTCCATCGGCTACATTGGCTATTAATACTGGAGAACTTTCATCTCCACCAACTAAGCTAACTTTATTGGTCTTTTTTCCCGTTTCTTTATCTTTATCGTATTGTACAGATCCCTCCGTAACTCTATTTTCAATATCCTTGACCTGATCTGTAATCATCTGCTGAGTTTCCCAAAGCTGTCCTCCATTCACTGCTTCTTTTGAATCTCTGTCTACCTTACCATTCGCTACATTGATAATCTTACTTGGACTCTTAACACCCTGAGAATCCACATGAGATGCATCATAACTTCCTTTTTCTTCATTCCAATTCAGACTATTCAAAGAGGTACCCTTTTCAACTTCTTTTATACGATCGTTGATAGTGCTCATGCTGTCATTAACAACATCAAATGCTTCAGAGACATTATTACGCTCCTCTTTATCACCTTTCGTACCATCCTTATTAAAGACCTGAACAGTGAATTTTGGTCCTTGCCAGTTTCCTTCCTTATCATAACCAGCTCCTCCACCAAAATATGAGGCAAATGTCTGTTGAAGTGTATAAATCTGACCACCATTAATCGCATCCGTCGAATCTTCTGATATCTTTCCTTTCGCAAGGAACGTGATCTTGCTGTTTTCCTTGTTACCTTCTTTCTCATGCTGTGCTACAAACGCACCTGCATCATCACTCCACAACAACGCATTTTGCTCAATGTTGTCTGAAATCTCATTATGAAGATTCTTGAAAACCTTATTTACACCGGCAAACGCGGCTGCAATGCTATCATAATTCTCCTCTTCAAAGCTTCCATCTTCTTGGAAAGTCATTATCTTGAAACCTGGAAGCGCCCAGCCATCACCATCATACTTAGCATCACCACCAAAATACTTTGCTAGCGACTGATTCAGATCATAAATCTGTCCGCCATTAACCGCATCACTCGAGCCTGATACTATAGAGCCAGCCGCAAGTGATGTGATCTTGCTTGCTTTTCTGTCATCACCTTTCCCATGCAGAGCGATAAAAGCTTTGTCACCATCGCTCCAAGATAAAGAATCTTGTGCAACTCCCTCTGAGACCTCCTTAATGCGAGCGTTCACATTCTTGATATTGTCATCAAGTCCTTTAAAGGCAGAACCAACATCGGTATGCGGTTTATCTGTTACAACACCTTTTTCATCAATATTCGATAATTTATAATCTGGTACTTTAAAGTTTTTGCCATCAAAGGATACATCTCCACCTAAAATTTTTGATAAATCCTCAGTGATTGCATGAAGCTGATCGCCATTAATCGCATCACTCGAAGCTGATATTATAGAACCAGCAGCAAGTGATGTGATCTTGCTGTTTTCCTTTTCTCCATCTTTTTCCCCATGCTTGGCTACAAAGGATTGTGCTTTACCATCCCACAACAGAGCATCGCCTTGAACAGATTCTTTGATATTCGTGACTTTGTCATTAAAATCATTAACGATGTTCTGCACATTCTTATTCACACTCTGGAAATTCTTATCAATTCCGTCAAAGGCTTCCGCTACATTATTGTAGGTTTTTTCTTCAACTTCAATTTCATTGCTCTCTAAGTTGAAAACTTTGAGTTTGAAGGTTGGTTTGTTCAATACGCCATTCTCATACGTAGCATCGCCGCCAAAATATTCTGCAACTTTGTTGCCCAGTGCATAAAGCTGGGAACCTGTTATAGTTTCGTGCGAATCTTTCTCTACCTTACCATCAGCGACATTAACAATCTTGCTCGCATCCTTCTCACCATGAGCGGCATTGTAGGCACCACCATCACCTACACTGCCATCCCAATTTAAACCATTCGAAGAGACGTCCTTTTCAAACTCCTTAATACGAGCGTTCACATTCTTGATATTATCATCAAGTCCTTTAAAGGCAGAACCAACATCGGTATGAGATTGATCTGTTACTTCACCTTTTTTATCAATATTCGATAATTTATACCCTGGTACTTTAAAGTTTTTTCCATCAAAGGATACATCTCCACCTAAAATTTTTGAGAAATCATCTGTGATGATATGAAGCTGTCCACCCGTGACTGTATCATGTGAACCCTTGGCAATCTGACCATCAGCAACATTGTGAAGTGCTACAGCAGCAGAATTTGCACCTTTTCCTAAAGTCACACTCGCATAATTTATAGTGTTATTATCACCCTCTTTTTTATCGTAGTGAACAACGGCTGAATCATCAGACTGAAGACTGTTAGAAAGCTTCTTTAAACTTTCATCAAGCTGACCTTTATTAACCGCTTCATTATTTTGTGTTGCTGCCTTCACACCAGAAAGAGTTCGATCTGCTTTGCTACTATTAGCGATATTGATTTCACTGCCTTCTACTTCTTTACCAATAGTGATAAGATTGGTTGCTTGATCTTTCTTAACAAGGCTATCACCTTTCACATTGGCAATCTCATTATTAATCTCTTTGCTAATCTCATTTCTAATATTTATGAAAGAATTACCAACTCCAGCCAAAGCATCCGCCACATTGCCATAGTCTATCTCTTCAGATTTACCATCATCCTTAACTGTCTTAACCTTAAAACTTGGAGCTTTCCATTGTCCTTGCTCATCATAACCAGCACCACCACCAAAATAGGTTGCAAGTTGTTCGTTCAGCGAATAAAGCTGACCACCCGTGACAGCATCCGTTGAATCTTTAGAAACAACACCATCTAAAAGAAACGTAATTCTACTGTTTTCTTGTGTCCTTACAGCTCTGCCTTTTTCTTCTTGCTTCTTTTCATGACGTGCTACAAAGGCATTAGCTTTATCGTTCCATAACAAAGCATCACCTTTAACTTGCTGAGTAATATTCGTTATGTTTTTAGTAAGTTCGCTAAACTTATTTGTTAGATTATCATTGACATTCTTGATATTGCTATCAAGATGGCTTTTGTTAACAGCGTCATTATTGTTCTTAGCTTCCCCAACACCAGAAATTATCCGATCAGCACCGCTTTCATTTGCAATATTGATTTCTGCGCCACCTACTTTTGCACCAATAGTGAGACGACTCGTTGTCTTATCTTGCTGAACAAAGCTCTCGCTTTCCACTTTGGTAATCACATTATTAACCTGTTCAGTCAATTTATTCTGAACATTCGTGATAGAAGTACCAACACCGGAAAGTGCATCCGCTACATTCTGATAATTCTTGTCAAAAGAAGTACCATCCTCACCAAACTGCTTGATCTTGAAATCCGGTGCTTTCCATTTGCCCTCTTCATCATAACCAGCACCACCACCAAAATAGGATGCAAGCATGTTACCCATTGTATAGAGCTGACCACCATTTACTGCATCTGTTGAGTTTTGGGTAATCTCACCACTTGCTAGAAACGTAATTCTACTGTTTTCTTGTGTTCTTACAGCCCTGCCTTTTTCTTCTTTTCTCTTTTCATGACGCGCTACAAAGGCATTGGCTTCATCATTCCATAACAAAGAATCCTGCGCTACTCCTTCAGAAACTTCTTTAATCCGTGCATTCACATTCTTGATATTTGTATCAAGACCAGTAAATGCACTACCAACATCTTTAAAAGAGCCCTCTGTTATATTACCCTTTGTATCAATCTTGGATAAGTCATAAGTTGGTCCCGTCATGTCAGAACCAGCAACTCCTGCACCCCCACCAAAATATTTTGATGTATTCGCCATAGCCGTTTCCAGATTTCTCGCTGTGGACGAAAGACCCTCATTGGTTTTGCTTAACTGTGAAAAATTAACTGCATCGTTCGCTCCAGTGCCATCCGACACTCCTGTAATCTTTTTACCCCCAGCATCTATCCCAGAAATGATTATTTTCGGACCATTGGCTATCACTAAGCCTGTTGCATCTAAGGTATTTTTACCTGCCTTTACGCTCTCCAGTGCAATGTCTTGAGCCAGATCAAACTTTACTTTATTGTCCTCTTCGCCCTTTGTAATATTTAGGTTGCTACTTCCAGCGGAAAAATCTACCGCGCTATCCATAAGAACAGTTGTAGCATTTTTATCTCCAACAGAGAATTTCCAACCGTTTTGTCTTACAACTTGTTCTAAGTCCTGCAACTGTTTAAGGTTCACTGCATCGGTAATATTAGAACCAGCAGCTACGCCTGTAATTTGTCTGGTTATACCCTTACTATAATCACCAACACTAACTGAGCCCCGCGTACTTTTCCATTGCGCCTCAACGTTTGTTGCAGGCCCCTGCAACAAAGAAGTGTAGCCAAGCTCACCAGCAGCCCTATCAGCTACAGAATCGCTTCCTAGAGCAACACCTGCCGCAACCGTCACATTAGAGCTAGCGCCTATAGCAATTCCCTGCAGCGCCTGCTCCTGTGCATATGCAGTGTACCCCATAGCAATCGCTTCATTTGCATAACTATGTGCTTTACTACCGAAGGCTATTGAAAAATCACCTAATGAAGCTGTTCTCTCTTTTTCATCATAACTATCGGTTAGAGAAGAACCGATTGCAATGCTATTTTTAGTATTTCTACTCCTACCGGCTAAAGCAGTTAAGCCGATTGCAATCCCTTGGTCAGCCTTCGTCTGCGCTACCTGCCCGTAAACAATAGCATCATGAGATTCTCCCTGAGCTCGTTCACCATAGACAAGAGGATTACCCAAAGGATTACCAAAACTCGTATTCCTAGTTATCTGATCTCCCTTTACAACACTTGGAGTTAAAGCTGCTCTTGTTATTTTTTTACTTCCAGCATTCATATCAATTGAACGTATCGAATCGCTGGATTTTACCAAAACATTCACTATAGGACTATAATCGCTCACACCAGTAAGAGTTTTGGTTAAAAAATTTGCATAGTCATCAGCAGCACTTACCTTGGATGTCAAAGAAACATTCAGCGCTGTTAAATAATTTTCCTGTGATGCACTAGAAGAATCCAAATCACTGTTATAGCTATCATAAACAGAGACAATACTTTGTGGATATATCTCAGCAGTATTCCTTATGTTTGAAGAAATCTCTTCTCCTGAATCAAGATCATTCGAAAAAACAGGGGAAATACTGGCTAAAAGTGCAGCTATTGAAGTCAAGGATAGGACTTTAATAAAAGGAAAACGGGAAAATTTTAAATTGCTCCCTGCTAATTTTGTATATAATTTTTTCATAATGAACTCCCCAATGAAAGAAATAACTATAAACACAAAAAAGACACATTTAAACGCTATAAAGTTTCCTAAATTTGGTTTTTCTAAACGTATTCAAAAATTTAGTACCGGACTGCAAAGATAGAGAAGTTGTGTTTTTAGCTTTTATGGTTAATGTGTTTTGCTCTTTTACATTTCCTAAGAAAGTAAATTTCTTTGTGGTAATTAGTTTTTTTAACTTTTAAACTTATTGTTTGTTTTTTGCAAGGGGTAGAGTTAATTTAGTGGATTGTTTTATAACTTCTTCCAGTAAAGTTGAAATACATTTGAATGTGTACTTTTATCTTAGTAGAAAACTTTTTAATAGATTTGTAGTAGAGCGAAAGTTTTTTTCTATCTGTAAAGCGCTACAGATTTTTCAGATTTAAGAAAATAATGAACTTATAATTTATGAAAAACTTATTATCTTATTTTGAAATAAGAGGTTCATTTTGTTGAAAGTGTATAGGTTTTTTCTGTTTTTTAAACCTGTATTTGTCGTTATAGCGCTTATCAATTTATATATAATTTTTACATACGTAACAACAATTCACCCCTGCCTCATGAGACAGGGGTGAAAAGGAATTTTTATGTATTTTGTTTATTATCAGTTCAATGTCATATTGAATCCCGCACCTACACCCCAGTGACCTCCAGAAGTTGTTGCGGATATGTTAGAGCGGTATTTTCCATTTTCTGAGGTGTAACCTGCACCAAAGGCAAATGCAGATTGACTACGCCATAAACCAGTACCAAATCCAACGCTTAATTTTCCAGGTGTATCATTGTAGCGTAAGTTAGACACCGCAAGACCAATAGCCGCTGCTTGTCTTGCCTCTTTTTTCACACTCTCAATACTGTAGTTTAAAACGTTAAACTTCATATCTGTATATTGTTTAGACTGATCAACAGCATCATCAATCGCATCAATCACAATATTATTAACCCGTTGATCTGTGTAGTGCTTGGATTCATCAAGAATAATCTTCATCTGTTCTTTAGTATAGTCATGGAGTTGACCACCATTTACAGCTTCTTTTGATCCCTTCTCAATTTTACCATCAGCTACATTATCAATCAAAACAGGTTCACTGGCATCACCACCCGCTAATGTGATTTTATTGGTCTTTTTGCCGTTTTCATCTCTGTCATAACGAACAGCGTCCTCAGCAATATCGTTAACTTTGTTTTCAATATTGAAAACCGTTTCACCAATATCCGTAACCGTAGTGGAAATATTGTCGACTCTGTTGGTAAGATGCTTAACATCTTTTTCAACACCCGTGACACGTTCATTGGTTTCCCAAAGTTGTCCACCATTAACCGCATCTTTCGAACCTTCTACAATTTTACCATCAGCTACATTGATAATTTTACTCGGCTTGCCATCACGATTAGCATCATAGGCTTTTTCTTTATCGTTCCACTTTAAAGCATCTGTATCGACCTTGTTGATGACATCATCAATACGGTTGTTAATATTTGACATCCCATTATTAATATCACCAAAAGCATCAGCGACATTATGGTGCTCTTTCTCAACAGTCGTACCATCAGCATTGACTTGAACAATCTTAAAAGTAGGATTTGTCCATTTGCCATTCTCATATTTAGCACCGCCACCGAAATAATTAGCAAGCTGGTTATTCATGGAATAAAGTTGGTTGCCCGTAATGGCATCTGTTGAACCTTGAGCAATCTCACCATCCAAAAGATACTTCAATTTGCTCTTTGTTTTCTGCCCATCTTTTTCATGACGTGCCACAAATGCTTCTTCATCATCATCCCACAGTAAAGCATCTTTAGAGAAATCTTCAATTTTCTGATTAAACTCATTGGATACATTCGTTAAGCGTTGATTCACATCTTGAACATTTTTATCAAGACCTGTTAAAGCTGAACCAACGTCATAAAAGTTAGCCTTCCCTACCTCACCACCTACAATAGCCGATAAAGTATATTTCAGCCCTTCAAAAGCACCGTTAATGAACTTTGCACCACCACCAAAAAACTTTGCAATATCTGCTGATATTTTATTAATCTGACTACCATTGATTGCATCATGAGAATCTTGAGAAAGGCTGCCATCTTTTACGTTATGAAGAGCAACTGGCCCATTACTCTTATTGCCACCCAAAGTTACACTACCGTAATTAACGCTATCATCGCCATTCTTATCGTAGAGAACAGCAGCAGCACTTGCTGTCTCAATATCTTTCGTAATATCCTTTATGCTTTTATCAAGTTGGTCTTTGTTAACAGCTTCATCGCCCTTTTCTGCTGCCTTAACACCAGAAATGGAACGTGCGACCTTACCATATCCTGCAATATTGATCTCAGTACCAGCTGTATCCTTACCAATAGTGATAGAAGCAGAAACTCCGTCTTGCTTAACAAGACTATTTTTTACCACATCGGAAATCTTATTATCAATATTTGTGATAGAAGTATTGACAGCAGTAAATGCATCCGTAACATTACGATGTGTCTGCCCCTGAATAAGGAAAGTTGGTTCTATACCTTCGAGTACATCTGTACTACCCCCAAAATATTTCGATGTATTTTCAGCAACTTTTGATAGATTACCAGTAACAGTTGTAACCTTCTTATTCGTAGCAAAAAGCTGTGAACCATTTACCGCTTGCGTTGATGTTTGAGAAAGTTCTCCATCTTTCACACCGGAAAGTGTTCTTTCTTGATTATCTTTATTTACAAGGCTAATTTCAGTACCACCGGTTGCTTTACCCACAGTAATAAGACCATCTTCTCCTTCCTGTTTTACAAGGCTATTTTCTGTCACATTATTAATCTGATTATAAATATCTGTGATAGAATTATCGACACCTTCAAAAGCATCAGCAACATTATGATGCTTTTTCTCAACAATAGTACCATCCTCATTACGCTGAGAAATTTTGAAAGTAGGCTTGCTCCACTCTCCATCCTTATAGCTAGCTCCACCGCCAAAATAATTAGCAATCTGACTACCCACTGAATGAAGCTGGGAACCATTTATTGCATCAGTGGAGTCTTCATTAATGTCACCATTCAAAAGGTAAGTAATCTTACTTTCTGTTTTTTCTCCATTTGGTCCATGCAGTGCAACAAATGCTTGCTCTTTTTCGCTCCAAAGCAAAGCATCTTTAGAGAAATCATCAAATTTCTGATTAAACTCATTAGTAACATGCGTCAAACGACTATTTACATTTTTGACATTCACATCAAGCCCTGTCAACGCTGAGCCAACATCAGTATACACCATCTGCACTACCTTACCATCTGCAGAAACTGTAGATAAATTATACTTTGGACCTACAAAGACGCCATTTTCAAATGCTGCATTCCCACCAAAGAAATTCGCAATATCTCCAGATATCTGATTAATCTGGCTACCATTTATTGCTTCTGTTGAATCTTCAGAAATTGCACCATTTTTGACGCTTGTAATGATCCGCCCTCCATCAGTACCTGCGATATCAATTTTCGTACCACTTTTTTCCTTACCAATGGTGATAAGTTTCTGCACTTCATCCCATTTAACAAGACTATTTCCTGCTATTTCATTTTTTATTTTGTTCAATTGTGCAACATTCACTGCATCGGTCTCTAAAGTTCCCTCTTCCACCCCTTTAATTTGTTTATTACCAGCATAAATACCCCCAGTAGTCATATTAGGACCACCAGTAATCACGAAGCCATCATCGCTTACATTCGCCTTACCTGCTATTACACGTTTAACTCTGACAATATCATTCAAATCAAACTTTACAGTATTGTCACCGTTTTTGGTAATTTTGATATTCTTACTTTCTTCATTACCATCCTCTGCATTAACACCTACAAACTTTACTGTACTCTCTGCCCCAATATCTGTAGGCTCTTCATCTTCAACAGCAAGTTTCCAACCCGTTTTAATTCCCGCTGTAAAGTCTTTTAACTGCTTATAATTTACAGCATCGGTATCGTCTTCCCCTGCCGCTACTCCTTTAATCGTTTTATCACCAGCATGAATGCCCTTAACAGTTATGCTCGGCCCATCACCACCTTCAAACCCAAAGCCAACAGCACTCATAATGCTTTCTCCTGCTGTGACACTCATTACTTTAATATTATCAGCTAGATCAAATGTGACATTGTGATCATTATCTTTTGTAATCTTAATATTCTTTCTATCTTCATCTCCAGCTGCTTGGAAATTTACTGTGCCATTTGGTCCAATAGCTGTAGCATCTCCACCGTTAACAGCAAGCTGCCAACTCGTTTTGGTTGCCTCTTGTACAGCTTTCAGCTGTTTATAATTTACAGCATCGGTATCTTCAGTCCCCTCTGCTACATTTGTGATCTTTTGCTTGGCTGCATCAATACCATCCACAGTTATATTTGGACCATTATCATTAATAAAAAAGCCATCCACAGTCATGCGCGAACCATCTTTACCATTAACAAAAAAGCCATCATCACTCATCGTGCTTTGGCCTGTGGTGACTTTTGTAAGTGTGAGAGTATCACTTAAAGTAAATTCAATTTTATGCTTAGTGCCTTCAGTGTTTTTTGCAATCTTTAAGTTGTCTTTTCCTTCGTCTTTTTTACTTTTCACTGAAAAATCTATTGTACTTCCTGGATTCACGTCTATAGGATCGGTATCGTTAGCAGAAAGTTTCCAGCCCCCTCCCCCTGCTATAACTTCTCTCATAGCTTTTAGCTGTGCTACGTTTACCGCATCAGTGTCTGCACTCCCCGCTGCAACTCCTGTAATTTGTCGTGTTAGTTTACCCTTATCCCTGCCACCAACTTCACCAACACTAAAAGCCCCTGCAGTGCTTTTCCATGCCATACCGTCTTCTGTCGAGTTATCATTTAAGGCAGGATCATAACCAAAAGTCCCCTTTTCTCTATCAGAAAGAGAACCTCCACCTATAGCAACACCATCATAAACAGTTACTTGTGCATTTGCACCAATAGCAACAGAATCTTCCGCTTCAGCATATGTGTGCGTACCTATAGCAATCGCATTTTCAGCTTTCGCTATTACTCTTCTTTCAGGATTAGCGGTCTCAGTTCTATCAGAGAGTCTGCTCCCTATTGCAATAGAACCTGAAGCTTGAGCTTCAGCCTCTGAGCCTATAGCAATCGCATAATTCTTTTCTGCCCTTACCTTTGTCCCCATAGCAACGCTATTTTTACCTAATGCAGTTGCAAGCCCACCAATAGCAACCGTAGATTCCCCCGACGCTTCTGATCCCACACCTATAGCAACACTTGCTTTTCCAGCCGCAAGTGCAGAAACACCAAAGGCTTGCGCACCCCCTGCCTTTGCTGTCGCACCTGCACCAAAAACGGTTGAATAATTACCCGTTGCAGCAGATCCACAACCGGTAGCAAAAGAATAAACACCATAAGCCTCAGGCATAGCACTAATAGTGCCACTCGTTAGGGCTCCCATATAACCACCACGAGGGGTTGTCCAACTATTACCACCCCAAGTGACCTTTTCAGTAGTTGTGCCATAAGGATTACGATCACCAAATTTTTGATCAGTGATAAATCTGTTATATTGGACTTCTGCAGTTATTCGTTGAGTAACTGACGCTTGTTGTTTGCCGCCACGCCCAATAACGTTATCTACACCACAGTAGTCATCATCACCAGATAGAACAACACTGCCATGACTACCATGTGCATATGAAACATCACCAAGATTCGAACTATTAATAGTCGCTCCTCTTATAGCAAGATTGGCAGCAAAAACAGGAGAAACACTCGATAAGAGTGTCGCCATTACCGTACTAAGAGAGACAACTTTAATTAAATTTGGTGTGGAATATTTTTTTTTCATAAGAACCTCCTCCAACAGAGTTCAACATCATTACAATGTGCGAAAACACACACGGCAAAACCCTTGTTTGCGCACTTCAAAAACCAATAAATCAAGACAAAACTCTCCCCCTACGATACCGCTATCTTTACGGCATCGCCCTAAAATCTCTGCAACAACATCAAATCTAGAAAAGTCCCCAACCCTTTTAGCTAGAGGGATTCAAGCTAAAAAATCAATAAAAACACAAGACTTTGAAAATATACCGTAATCTCCATTTAAAAATACTGCGATTTATCTCTTAACAAAATAGTTTCACTAAAGAGCAATTCTACTTTTCAAATAAAGCGCATCAGCAAAATGGCAAGAGTGTAAAAAATAATTTTTTATAAATTTGTAAAAATACTTCTCAATAAAATAGCTGTTCTTATAAACACAAATTTATGATTTTTTTAACTTATAGCACAATGTAATAGATAACGATTATCATGATAATCTCACTCTTTGTTGCGAGATAATCTGTTTCAATATATAATGCATATCTTTGAAAGAAATCTTTCTTAATATAATGATGCACGACGTGCTCATCTTGTCCTCTTCATAAAAAGACAAAAGTGCTATAAATGATCTTTCGTTCTTCTCGCGTATATGTCTGTTACCCTTCTATAGGAACAAAACATCGTCATTGTATTTTCACTGTTGTCAGTATCTTTTCCCTCAACCAACAAATATTTCAGGAATGACACTATATTAGCTTCTTTTTGAATCAATTTTGTTTGTATTGCTACCCGTCGTTCTTTTTATGAACTGCTTTATTTTTAATCAGAACAATATATTGATTTATAATGATAGCTTCTCGTTTTTCAGGTTGAATAAAAGACTCGAAGATCGTGAGATTTTCACATTCCAAACTTGGTTATACAGCAGAAAATCAAAAAAGTTTTATTTTTTTAAAAGGCTGTTCATTCGTATCTTATGAAATTTCTAGATATGCTTTTCAGTTTCGATTTTACGCTTTAAATGTAATTTTAAAAGTGGCAAAGTGGCTTCGACTTCTTCCATATCATTGAGGTTTTGAATAAGCTCTTGCAATCTTCCATAAAGCTCTGCTGCTAATTCCGCAACATCTTCAGGAGAAAGATCTATTTTTGCATCATGATAGGTCGTATAAACTAAATGTCCCAGCTTTTTCATCAGCCCAGCAGGTATCGCTTGCGGTTTAAAACCAGCTGCTTTTGCCTTTGCCATATCTGAAAACATCTCGCCATTGCCCGTCACAAGCCAATCTAAGGAAATACCACAAATTTCTTGATATTTGGAGAGCGCAGAGGCTGTAGGCTCACTTATACCAGTTTCATAAGTTCCTACAGAGCCAGCAGTGATACCAAGATGTGCAGCAAACTGCTTACGCTCTGTAAAACCAAGAGCGTGACGCACTTCACGAAAACGTTTTGCCAACTCAGTTTTAGGTTTTGCTTCCGGACGAGCCAAAAAACACTCCAAAATCAATATAATTGTTGACTAAATAATTATATTGATTTATATCTATTATTACTGCTCCTTAAAAAGAGCAGTTATCACATACATAACCCCACAAAAACAGATGTTGCAGCATCCGTTTAAGCAGGAGCGAAAATTATGACAATTACACAAAAAATGCAATCGCCGTGGTATTTTACTGAACTGCGCCCCTGTAATATAACCTTGGAAAAACTCAAGCCTATCCGAGGCTATTTTCCAGAGTCAAAAACATTTGGACACAGCCCAATGAAAAAGCTAAATGCGCCACTGCCAACTCTATCAGTTTGCATGCCAAGCCAATTCTTGCCAACTGCTTTCTCACAAGTCACAGTCATATTCTTCCAAAAGCAAAAAGCCTAATACGATTCTCTTCATTCCATGCTGTGCAATATACCACTGAAATCTTATTACAAAAATATGCAAATTCATTTCCCATAGGTTTTTATAAGGTAAAAAGTTTATCAATGTCTAAAAATCAATATAAAATAGGCAAAATAATTGGTATTCTACAAAAAATGAGATTATCACTCGTTATTAAAAAGTTAGACGTTTACAAACCCTGTTTGCTTATTTTATATATTAATGACACTGAGTTAGCTGTAATTGGCAATAGAGATTTCAGGGTGTTTGGTTTATCGTCAGAATACTCTTCCTCTACGCACATTAAAAGCCTTTTGGCAGTGTATTTTAAATGCTATAAGTTCTATAGTAAACACATTGCCATCCATATTTACAATTGGGCGCTTCAAAAACTTGGAGTAATAAAATCTTTAATAGGCATTGATTTAAAAGCGCGTATTTTGCAGAAAATTGACAAAACCATGAGGTTCGTATACATGGCAATTTTAAGTGATGATAGTGGAGTGATACTTAAAAAAGCTGCATGGAAACCCGCAACGTTGAGGAATTAAGCATGACCTCTTTATGCGATAAAGAATTATCTGATACACTGGTTGGTCTTTATGACGACTATCAACGCGGTTTCGACATTGGAGAAGAGCTTAAATTGTGCGTGGATTTGGCGTTATCTCTTGAATTGGAACTCAGTATTCATCGTTTAAGTGAAACAGATGCTGTTTTAAAAAAAGAGATTGTGCAAACCTTGCATCGTCGTAGAAATACCCATTCCAATGAAGATGAAATTGATACAATTTTTCATATGGATTTTGAAAAACAAAAATAATACAATACTCTCCCCATATGATACGATATTACCTCATTGCTTTACTTTCTACTACGCTTAAACAAAAAACTCTCAAGAAGATTTAAAGTGTTACGTTTTCGTCTTCTTAACAACAGTGAGATGAATTAAAGAAACGCATCAATTCTTTTAGATCATTATCAAAAAATAGAGAGTATTCTCTAGTATACATCAATTTATGCTTTGTTCATTAAGCACCAACTTTTACATTTTCTCAACTCTCCTTTAAAAGCAAAATATGAAATGTGCTGCAGCGTAAATGTTTATAAAATAGCGTATATTGACCACTCTTAAACGTAATTTATTGTTTTTCATGTCTATAAAACAGCACTATGAGTATTCCAACAAACGCAACAATGCTTTGAAAAAAATATATCGATTGAGGTGATATGCTACTGTTATCGCTTGCCATAATGAGGTAGACTCCGAGGATCAAGCATCCAGAGATACCATTAAAACTTGCCTGCAATCTTCCTTGGTATTCAGGATCACAAGAGAGTTGTGATAAAGAAATCGAAAGAGCCCAACTCGAAAGTCCAAATCCAATCATAAAGTAAACAGGAAAAACAACAAAATTGTGTGTATTAACAGATAGAATAGCGAGGCCAATAGCCATAAAAGCTAATAAAATGGCTAATGTTTTCCTGATAGATAAAACTTTACAAAGAAGTGGTGAAAAAAACGCACCTGTCAATACGCCCATAGAATAAAGCACCTCAAATATTGCAAAGATACTGCTATCTGCATGTAAAACCTCTTGTATATAAGGAACGAGAATAACAGGAATGGTCATCAAAAGAGTCATAATAATCATCTGGCTTATATAAGGTACAAAAAGAGCCGGATTCTGTTTAAAATAATGAAGGGATGCTGTATAATTTTCCCACCAATTTTGCTGGTTTTGATTTTTAGATCTTCGGTTTTTAGGTACCTTCATTGCAAAATTAAATAAACCAGCAATGATAAAGAATATACCACCTATTAGAAGAGTTCCTTTTGTTCCTGCATAGGACAGTATAAATCCACTTAAGCCCATACCTACGATAGTGCCAAGTTCATAAACCATATCGATGGTCGCATTTGCATTGATGAGCTGTTCCTTCAGCACAATACTTTGAATTAAAGAAATAGCTGATGGCATATAAAAAGGGATAAAAATACCCAAAAGAGCAGATAAGACCATCAATTCAATTTCTATACCAAAATGCCAAAGCATTACCCAGCTTACAATTACCAAACCTCTCACAAGATTTGAAATAATAATCTGCGTTTTACGATTATATTTATCTGCCAATATGCCAAAAATAGGCGCAAAAATAATGCCAGGCGTCCAAAGAAAAAGCATCATCAACGCTACACCACGGATTGAGCCCGTCTGATTGTAAGCGAGCCATGACAATGTAATATAATTTAGTCCACTTCCAAATGTAGCAAATAAGCCGCTCAAAGTAAAATAGAGAAAAGTTCTATTTTCAAATAAAGCAATGCGTTCCTTCAAATTTGAAGTGAACATAAATTATCCTCTAAAATGAATACCAGTCGATATGCATGATACATCCTGTTTAAAAACAGGCATTCTTACAATTTTCATTTTAGATCATTAAATTTAAGAAAGCAAAATTTCTTTTTTGAGGCTTTTACAATCTTTGTGCTGTTTTATGATTAATTCTTCTATGAAAACGGAACATTTATGGACAAAAACAAAATTAATATTTTATGTGCGTTTTATTCAGAAGCTACACCTTTATACATATGTGAAACAATTTTACGGTATGGAAGCTTCACTCACATTATTGTCCTTATTATTCCGTGCACTAAAATATGCTCGAGTATATTCCTCCATGTCGTTCTTCTATCACCACACTTCGTCTCTAAAAGAATAAACATACTATTATCCTCACAATAAATATTGCTAACTTTTCTACTCCCCTTCTCTAAATCTTTTAAAACAAGCTCATTACAGTTAGTTTTTTAATTAAAATATATAACGTGATATTTTTCCTGAACAGTTAAATTATTGCAATCATATCTCTAAAGTTTCAGATTTAGAGTACGAATACATAAAGGAGGATCTATCGTGGATAAATTGATTAATAAATGATTTTATTCATAATAAAAAACAAACTTCATCTATATGATGTCGTATTTGATGATGAATTAAAGAAACAGAAGCAGTTCCATCAATTGTTATAAACCGCTCATCTATTTCTGATAAAACTTTGTATACTTTGTAAACTTTTTCAATAAAAGAGAGTTTTTCTTCGTATTTTAAGTTTAAACCATCCCTTTTCTGCAACCGCTCTAGTATAGTAGTGGGCGGTAAATGAAGATAAAATGTAATATGAGGTCTTGGAATAGATTGATTTAATTTAACTACACTTTCAACAGAAAGTCTCGAGCATAAAAATAAGCAAGACTAGAATAAACATATCGATCGCTAATTAATAAATTTTGCGATGACGTGAAGTAAGGTTCAATAATTTCAAGCGTATGTTTGCGTCTATCTGTCGCTGATAAGAGTGCTAAAAGCAACGGATCAATTGCTTTTCAATTATCTAAGTAATCTCTAATTTCTGGATTATTTCTATACCAATAACTGGGTTGAAAAGTTTTTATTATATGTTTTTCTGTTGAGTAATGGCGAGCAATTTCTTTTGTTTGTGTTGTCTTTCCACTCCCTTCAAACCCGCATAAGACAATCAAAGAACCAGAAAATTTCTTTGGAGACCCCATGGAATTATAAACTTTTTTATCAAGATACATTTTGTCTATATACTTTCCATAAGTTAAATTGTTTTATGTCTGAAATCTCTTAATGTTTAATAAGGTGTTTTTTAACTCGTCTCTAAATAAAAAAACACAATACTCCCGCATTTTGTATAACTTTATGATAAATGGCGGTATATAGACTTAGTTTTAAGATAAGGTTATATTTTAGACAACTTAAAATGAGATTAAGTATTTGTAAAAAATATATTTTTTTGTTCACACTCCATAACCTGCCATTTTTTAACGAATTCTAGTAGAGTTTCTGAGGATTACTCCTATAGCGTCGTGTAAGTGTATAGAAATGAGTTCGATCTCAGTATATTATTGTCCCTTAAGAGCTGCTACTAGATTGCGCTCCATAGGAAGCTAATAAAATCAACTCTATCTTTTCTCAAACCACTGCCCTCGCAAGCATTTGATATCCGATCCCGTCAAAAAGCAGCAGAGCAATTCTTGGAAAACATCGCTGAGATATTGAAATATGCCTTGCAAAAGCGTTTGAATCAAATGTTTCACTATATTTTTCGGTATATTCATAAACTGAAATTAAGAATATTATAATAAGCCTTCAAATAACGACAATGTCCAAATCAGCCGTAACAAAGCCTCCTAAAACTGAACCAATAATACCTCTCTATCAGACAGACTACTATGTAAAGGCTTTAATACAATACCTTAGCGCTAATGCCATAAATGTTTCTGATAGATAACGAAGTTTATTGTCACAACAACATCTAACAACGGTCAATAGAAAAACCTCAACCTTGAGTATAAATAAAATCAACTTGAAAGCGCAAAATATATCTCTAGGACATAGTTATATTCGTTATCTGGCTTTCTCCCCTTATTGGCAAGCCTCCCGCAACAGACGCAGTAAAAATACCAGCCTCTATCGCTATTCATTCTCCTGAATAATAAGCTATCACTACCATAAACATCAGCGTTCAAATTTTCCCTACCAAAAAACTTGACATGCGCAGTAATATGTGTGTGTATTTATTATTTGTAAACATGTGTGCTGATTTATAATACTGTGTGTTTTTAAGAGATTCTGAAATGGGGGGGATAATGTGCACAAACAACGGATGTTTCGGTTTTATGGGCTTGTTGTCCTGCTGTATCTTTCTGATATGGTTTTATTTTTAAGTAATCTTTGGAATGCTTATCGCATAACATCCTCATCGGTTTTCCTAGGCGTAACCATGGCTTTGGGCACCCTTATGCCCTATCTTTTGAAAAAAAGCGGTCTTGTGCACATTAAAGCCTCACTGCGGTTGGTCGATTTATACAAAAGGCGAATCATTATCTATAGCCTTCTTTTATTGATTGCACTTTTCCATTACGCTGATTCCCCCTTTGGTTTTATCGCTGTCTCTATCTCTATCGGCTATCTCTCTTTGATTACCTTAAGCACTCTCGAGACTTATAATACTAAACTAGCACTTAGTGGTTATATTAGCGCCCAAAAGGCTTCCCGCATTATGCAAACAGTGGTGCAAATTGGCGCATTTTTGGGAGCAGCACTGAGTGGTTATCTCTTAGAAGCGACCAGCCCTCGAGGGGCAGCAGCTGAAATCGGTTATAATGGTTTGATTGTGACACTTTGTGTGTTTGACATCATTATAAGCCTTATAGCCGGATATATTATCTTTTGCGATGAATATAACGCCACAGATACCACAACACTTGAAACTGGTAAGAAGCCAGCGCCTACACCGCAAGCGGATGAGCTCTCCCGTGAACTTAAACTTTTATGCGTCTGCATAGGACTTATTGGCTTTCATATTTGCGCTTATAATACGCTGGCAACTATTCTTTTTCAGAGTGTGAAAAATTTTGGTTCTGAATATTATGGGCTTTGCAGTGCGGTTGCGGGCGTGGGCGCTTTTTTAGCTGCTTTTATCAAAATCCCTCGTTTTGAATTTATTCTCCCAGCCCTTATGTTGAGCATGGCTGATCTTATTTTTAGCACCACACAATCACCCTATTTGGCTGTGGTCTTTTGCTTTTTTATTGGCTTTTCAATGAATACCATGCGAATTAATGCCCGCAAACATACGATTGAAGCAACCAAAACAGAGGCTCAAGCAGAGCTGGTGGGAAGCTATAGCGGTATGCTTTATACTCTCTCCCAATCGGCAGGTTATGTCATTCTTGGTCTTCTTACAAGCTCTGCCCTTATGGGTCCTCAAGCAGCTGTTTATCTTCTGCCCCTTATAGGGCTAATAATCTTTATTTATGTTCTTTTCCTTTTATCACAGCGGAACAAAGTATGAGAAAACCTATTCTTATTGTCGACCCTTTCTCCACGGGTGCCCTCTATGGCCCTGCTTTGCAAAAATTAGGCTATGCTTGTTATGGTGTTGTCTCTCAAGCAGCTCCTTTTTCACACTTTATGCTTTCTTATCAGGGAAAGGGCATGGCAGAAGCGAAGCTTCATAGTGTAGATGAGATAAAGAAACGCTTTCCTATCGGCACGATAGAGGCTGTAATAGCGGGTGCCGAAAGAGGTATCTATTGTGCAGAGCAATTGGCGGCTTATTATGGTTGTCTTGGGAATAACCCCTTGACTACCGATTGGCGACGGAAAAAAGCAGCGATGCAAAAACGCCTTTGTGAAAATGGTTTATCTTACATCCGATCAAAGATTCTTACAAAAAACGATTGTACTCTCGATGGTTTTGAAAGCCACAGCGGCTATGTGGTAAAGCCAAATGATTCTGCAGGGAGTGATGGTGTTTTGTTTTTCTCTAATCTTGAGGAAGTAGTAACGTGGACCTCTGAAATCGACTGGAAGAAAAAAAATATTTTTGGCGCACCTAACGAGGCTTATTTGCTCCAAGAAAGATTGGAGGGAGAGGAATACATCGTCGACGCCGTTGTAAATGGAGAGGCTATAAAGGTATGTGCTTTATCGCGATATAAAAAAGGTATTCATAATGGAAGTGCTTTTGTTTATGAATCGCTTGATGTGCTTGATGCTCAAGATCCCTCTTATGCCCCTCTTATCTCTTATGCAAAACAATGCATTCGCGCACTGGGGATTGAATATGGACCTGCGCATATGGAAATCATGCAAACAGCTCGTGGTCCAGTGATGATCGAAGTAGGAGCCCGCCTCCACGGAGGAATTGCACCCACCTTGTTCGCGCATTGCTATGAAGATGGTTTACTTGAAAGCTCCGTTAACCTTATTGCAGGCGTGTTTTCGCAAACCCCAAGTCGCTTTAAGAAAAAAGGGCGTATTATCTTCCTTATCAACGAGATCGACGGTCATATTATAAAAGATGTTAACGTATGGCGGCAAAAGCTTCATTCTTGGGAAAATGTGGTTCATTTTACGCTCTTTTTTAAAGAAAACGAGCCCCTCCCCCTAACCATCGATTTAAATACCTGCCCAGCTATTATAGCAATTTGGGGACACAGTGATGATGAATTATCAGCTTTGGAGAGGATCATTCGTAGCAATTTCTTATAAAATACAGCAATTGGGAAGAAAAAATGGATTCAGAAGCGCAAATAATTGAAAATATAGACAAATATTAAAAATGGGAGCAAGTCATTTTTAAAGAATTCAATGCAACCATGAATAACACAATTAGGCCTTTTCTGCCTATTCAGTGTAAATGGATACTCAAAAAATATGCTTAGATTTGGGTTCTACAACAAGCTGACTTCAAAAAATATAATGGAAGACCTGATAACTTATTGCGATAATTATAAAAGTTTTGGAAAGAACACATCTTTTGTTGCATTCGAGGAGCCTGCCCCCATACAAAGTATCGAATTTTATAGAGAAAAATTCTGGTCTACACTTAAAAATTTGCGAGCTTTTGACAACCGAGAGTGACCTAAGCATATACAAAAAAAATATGTACAATCATCTATGAGAGTTCTGCTTTCATGGCGAACCTATGTTTATAGCTTGCAATACCCCATCCCATATAAACAGAATTAAGTAAGTTCTATATTTATGTTAACTTTCCAGCCTAGGTGGGTTTTTTCTGATCTGCTCGATACAGAACAAAATGTATTCTCGTTGTAGGAAAAAGGCCTGAACCTTTTGATATTATCACAAAATCTCCTTTTTTAAGAAAATATAGCAAACTCCAAAATAGAGAATGGACGCAATATTTTCTGCAAGACAACACTATTGAATCCCTACCTTGCTCATATCATCTAATGAAACACGATAATGACTAAGTTTTCTAAAATTAAATTAAATAAAAATATTTATGATATATTAAAAATGATACTGCCAAAACAAGGCTCGATAGAGATTCAAAGGGATTTTCCAAAAAATACATAGAATGCAGTGTGTATGTATAAAACTTCTCAGGATGATCGTGTTAATAGCAATGTTTAGGGGGGCCTTTTTGGGAAAGATTGTACAGAAATTATGAGTATCTCTAGGAGAAAAAACGCTGATTTTTAGAACAGAGAGAAACATTGATTATAACAGTTTATTAGGCTAAACGCAGAATATTTATCCTAATAATTGATGATCGCATTGTAACAGAATAGACTTTTGATAATCATAAAGAAAAAGGTAGAGAGCGTGTTTCTTTTAGTTAAGAAAGAGTGTTGCTCATTTTTTTTCTAAAAGTAAGCAAATTCAAAGATAATTTTTTGTTCTTGTAGTGGTGAGAAAATAATTGTCGAAGTCAGTGAAGGGGAGATTCCAATAGATTGTTACAAAGTTTAATAAAAGTTGGAATACTTAAAAATTCTTAGTTCCTATGATGATTTAAGAATACCAGATTAGGATACGGAGAATTCAAGAGCTCAAAACTTTGTGATAATATTGGTTTAGAATTACATCTTGTTCATTCAGACGAGATGAGCCAATTATTATATGTCACAGAGACATATGGGTGGAAAATTTTAAAAAAGCTTATCCAGAATCTGACTTAAAGGTTATTGGAACTTTAGTAGTAAGATTGGCTTGGTCTCATGTCTCTCAAAAATTAGCAACCAATCTTGTTGTGACTAGACTAAATTTGGAAGATCTTCTCACTGAGCGTTTTTGTAATATTATGAAATGATAAAAATATTAATATTTCTTCTTGTCCCGGACACGAAGCCGGTGCTATTTGTATTTATTATCCGTTGCACCATTGTCCGAAATATATTTTAAGTGGTTGTCACTTGAAATATGCCTTGGAAAATTATTTGGCAAGAGAGCGTACCTATATGTATTGGAAAGTAATTTCCTATTATTTATCTCAATCTATGGGTACAACGTTGCCAAGTATAGAATTCATGCTGACAGATGACTTTCAAAAAATAAGTGCCTATAACGCATTTGAACTAAACTTTTATGAAAAACTGGAATTTAGTACCGAACCATATTCGACAATGGAGAAAATCATAAAATGGCTTGAGTCTCTGTTTAAAAGGAAAGAGGCTATTGCGTAATTCTGTTTTTCTTATGATTGTGATTGGTTGTTTGACGAGTTTTTGTGCTAGTGGTGTATTATCTATTGGCCTTTCTTTGTTACAATTCCAAGATACAACAGGAGAAGCGTCTGCTACTTTAAATGTCGTTAATTTAATCGCAATTGGAATTGCTGGCTTATGTTTGGGAAACGTGTTGGCGCACTATCAAGGCTTTATAATTGGGTTTTATAGTCAAATTATTTGCGCTTGTTTATTGTCTTTCTTATTATTTATGAACAATCCAGTACTTATTTTATTTGTATTTTTTTTACTTGCTCTCTTGATGGGGGCTGATAACCCAAATAACAATAGTGCCTTGAATCAGCTGGTTCCAGCTCCCAAACAAAAAGCTGGAATTTTTGCATTTTACACTAGTTGCTGTCAGTTTTTTGTTATTATATCCCCATTGCTTATATATTTTATAATTGCGCATTTGGGGCACAAAATAGCCATAGCCTTTATTGTATTTATCTATCTTTTGAATGCCTGCTTATGGTTTCGTATAAAGTCTATACAACAACTAAACAGAGCAAAAGAGCTATTAAAAAAGCCATCTCAAAAAGCTTATGGAGTTGGGTTCAGGTGCCTTTGGCGGATTTCTGCGTTGCGTTTTTTAACGATTAATCGTATTTTGAATAATTCTCTCTATACGGGGCCTATTGTTTTATTGCCACTTGTGCTTGCTTCTATAACATCAGATAATATAAAATTTACAGCTATTCAAAACTCTATTTTTGCTTTGTCAGCACTGGGTTTTGTGATCAATGGTCTTATCTCATCTTATTATTTACAGAAATTTCCATCTTTAATTCGTTTTTTTGTATGGGGGGCACCGGCTTTTGCCGTGATCGCAATCTCTTTTGTTTTATATTTAAATTTTACTCAATATTCCCTTTATATTATGGGGTTTTTATTAGGTATTGGGCAATTTTATTTTAGGATATCGGGAATAACAATTGGACAAGCTATCACACCTAATGAAAATTTAGCCGAGGTGATTTTGGCAGGCGATGCCAGTGTACGCATCATAACAGCTTTATTCTCTATTGTGCTTTTATATGCAGGAAAATTTTTTTCATTTTCTATATTATACGTCCTATGTGTATTTATAGGCTTTTGCGCCCCTTTATTTATTTTGCACGGACTATCTATTTACATACAAAGCTTAAAGATAAAAGAAAGCGCCGCATGAATGATATTCAATTATTATATTATGTTAGCCTTTTTTTGATTATCGTATAGATAAAAATGTTGTACAAATATTCATGACATTAATTTTAAATAAGCACATTGCGTGAGAAAAGCTGAGGTGTTTGTTACCTCTCATGTGGATAAAACGCATTTAGCCCGTTAAGCAACGAAATTGCAAATAGCACTATGATCACCATTAATTCTAAAAGCTCTACCAGAAGTTAGTGATAATGGCAAAAATCCTTTAATGATATTTGAAGAGATCGTTTATGCTAGATCAGGTTATCTCAAGATCGAGAGGAGAGGAGCTTAAAAAGTGTAAAATTCATGGAAATTCAACAGCAATTTCCAGGTGTACATAATGACAGGTATAGATTGGCGCGAACTGGTCAATTGCAACAGCAAAAAATCCTGCAAATGCTGAGCTTTTTAAACTATGTCATATCAAGCATATGAAAGTTCGTTTTAAATTAATGGCGGAGAGAGAGGGATTCGAACCCTCGATATGGTTTCCCATATACACGCGTTCCAGGCGTGCGCCTTCAACCACTCGGCCACCTCTCCAGAAGTTTGCACTATACCCAGAAAGAAATAACGTGCAAGTCTAAACTATACATTCAAAACCCAAAAAATAAATTCATTTATTAAAGTAAGAGCTTATATCTGTTGAATAACAAGCACATCCCTTCTTTTTAAGAAAAAACTTTTTTCGTGGATAGGTTTGTAGAATACAATAATGGGAATAAAAAGATTGTCACCAGTTATAAATTTTCATACTCATTTACGCACTTTCTGCTTCACAAAAAAATACTTCTCTTAAAATTGGCATACAGTCCATGGTTTTGCATAACCAAATAATTAATATCTCTCACTTAACACCATTGATTACCCTAATAATAAATAGAATAATAACGATATGAACTTCTTATATGTATATAATATTAAAATTGTTTATTCAGATAATAAATTTCATTTCAATAAAAATTGTTTTCAACCTTCTTCTTGCCTCCAAGGATGAAAATACTTAATCACTGTAACTTTGATTACAAACAACTCTCTCTTGAAATGAGATCTACCTGCTAATCACTTTTATGTTTCAGATAATATATAAATATTGATTTATAATAATAAATTATCGTTTATACGTCATAAGCGGGGATGGTATGTGGGAGAAGAACATTTTAAGAGAGGATAAGTGCCTCTTATGTATTTTTTCAAATAGCACGAATTCTTGCAACATTGAGGGCTGTAAAATAGTGTGATGGTGTCAGTTTTCTCTTTCATAGGATTACAGAATAAGCCCTACTCTAAATTCTCTATTCAATTTCACACTTCTATATTTAGTTGATACTAAAGAAAATAAAATTCAGACAAAAAAAACCTTTGCATTTTTAATTTAATATGTATGAATATATCTTATTTTCTGAAATGAAAAAATAGTCATTTTGGTCAAATACAAAATCATAAAAATGCAAACCTGTTTTCATTTTTACCATATACTTTTAAATTCAGCTTTACAGTTTTCAAAATATCTAAAGTAATCTCTATTATTTAAAAGAGATTACGTATTACTTCATACTTTTGATTATCGCATTCTTTAAGTGGGATATGGTCTCATAACAAAACAGAATACTCTAAAAATACTATTTTCTTTCTCATCCACACGTTTGTTAAAAAACATCTCTTAAAGCTTGTCACATCTACCTCATACGGTGTCTATGAATGGCATAAAATCTATTGGATAGCATCATCTTTCCTTAAATAAAAAGTAAAAGCCAAGTACCATCACGCTATTTATCACCTAATATTACAACATCCATTGCGATTTGAGAGAATGCATAAAAGGCATTTATTCTTTCTTAGAGTGTTTTTATCCATACATTACTCCTCTTTGTAATGTATAAAAGAATAATTTTTATTAATTTAATATAGAGAAATTTAAAACGAGAAAACCCTACAATATTTAAGGCTCTCATTATGTAACACGATAAATTACCATTACAAATTAATATGCTGCTTATAATTGTCCTAAAGGATAATGTTTTACAACACTAAAGATCTGATTAGTCTGAAAAATGAGCTCGTTTTTTCCCCTTAATGTTCTCTATCACCTTATATCCTTGCTTAGAGCACGTACAGCTCGTGCAGTTTCACATTGTAATGCTTTTTGTGCTAAAATTTTCATATCTTCAAAACTATGAGTCTGTAAACACGCCTTTACTGGAGAAATATCGCAAGATATCATAGAAAGCTCATTAATTCCCAATCCAGTCAAAATCATTGCACCAAAAGGATCTCCAGCCATACCACCACATACACTAACCCAACACTTATTTTGTGCAGCTCCCTGAATAGTCTGATAAATCATACGCAAAACTGCTGGATCAAGGCTATCAGCTTCAGACACAAGGTACGGATTTTGCCGATCAACAGCCATTGTATACTGTGTTAGGTCATTGGTTCCAATTGAAAAAAAATCAACATGGGCGCTCAATACATCTGCCATAATGGCCGCTGCTGGAACTTCGATCATAATACCAAGTTTTAATTTTGGTGCATCAATATCGTTGCGGATTTCCTCTGCAATCTTTTTTATAGCGACAATCTCTGAAACAGACATGACCATCGGAAACACAATCCATAGATCTCCGCCCTCTTTTGCTGCTCGATATAAAGCACGTAATTGAGGCACCAAAAGATCACGTCGACGTAACAAAAGCCGCGTTCCTCGAACACCTAAAAAAGGATTGTCCTCTTTAGATAAATGTAAATGCGTAACCTGTTTATCCCCACCAATATCAAGTGCACGAATAATTAATGGCTTATCTCCTACAGCTGTAATCATCGTCCGATATATATTAAATTGTAGCTCTTCATCCGGAATATGTGGATTCTCTAAAAACAAAAATTCCGTGCGCATGAGTCCAACACCTTCAGCCCCCAAATCAAGCGCAACAGGAACCTGATTTGCGTAGTTGACATTGGCCATGATACGAATTCTTTGACCATCTATCGTTTGCGCTGGTAATCTACACGCACTTATTTCACTGACACGTTTTTGCGCAACAATATCAATATGCCTTTGAGCATCTTCAACGTCTTCAAGCGTAGGATCAAGGTAAATAAACCCGTTATCGCCATCAATAATAGCCTGAATATCAGACTGAATCGCTAAAATATCATCACCTGTAGCAACAACCATTGGAATACCAAGAGTACGCGCCAAAATAGCTGTATGAGATAATGGACCTCCCCATGCTGTTGCTAATCCTTTTACCCTTGTACAATCAAGTTGTGCTACATCAGAAGGAGAAAGGTCATTTGTAACCAGAATTACACCATGTGGAATATCATTTAAAAAGAACGATCTATAGGATGGATTGATTTCACCTAAAACACGTCGACCAACATCAACTAAATTAACAGCACGTGCTGCTAACAAAGGATTATCTACCTTAAAAAACATATCTGAAAATTGACGAACCGCTCTATCCCAAGACCAAGCGACACCATGACCTTCCGCTATAAAACGACAAGCTTGAGCTATTAAATTTTCATCTTCAAGCAAAACCATTTGCGCAGAAAAAATTGCAGCAGAATCTGCTCCCATACGCACTGTAATATCAGAAATTACAGATGCCATTTTATGTTTTGTTTTTGTAAGAGCATTTTCAAGACATGCTGCACCAGCTGCAAAATCAATTGGCTGGTCTATTATGGAAATATCATTTTGCCTTAAAACAAAAATCTTACCAAATGCTAATCCTGAACTCGCTCCAACACCAGAAATGCCTTTTTGCATAGAGCGTGGATACCAACCATGAAAAGCCTTTGTTTGAGATTCCATTGCTCTCATCAGGCATTTTTCACTAATACTCACTTTTTTTGCAATAGCAATGGCATCATTGAGAAGTTGTGCTCCTTCTGAAGCATCTGTAGAAAAAATCAGAACATCACCGTTTTTTGCTCCTAATTGCAATAAACCAACCAAATTTTTCATTTCAACGGTATATTGACCATGGCGAACTCTGATGGAACTTTGAGCCTTTTTCGCAAAATCAACCCAAAGAGAAGCTGGTCGTGCATGAAGACCACTTGGATAATCTAAAGTCCATTCCTGACACACAGAAAGGTCACCAATAAAAGTTTTTTCTATCTTCATATTTTGGTCAAACAAAGTTGTAACAATTTGTTGTTTGTCCATAGTTGTTGCAAGTACTTCAAGCTGTTTTTTATCAAATAAAAGAGACGTCAATTTTTTACAAATTTCTCTATAGCGATCTGGACACGCTGCAATGGCAATAACCAAATATGCTTTCTTGCCATCCTGCCACTCAACACCAGCAGGAACCTGTATAACAGCAACAGCATCCTTGATAATTAAATCACGATTTTCAGCCATACCATGAGGAATGGCTATACCATTTCCAAGCCAAGTATTGGTTGTTTCTTCACGTGCAAGCATGCTTGCCAGATAACACTTATCAACTGCACCAACCTGCACAAGCAATTCAGCAGCAGCATAAATTGCATCATTTTTATGATCAAAAGCAGCTGCAAGTTGTACAGATCTTATAGACAAGATTTCACCATCAGCAAAATCTACATTCATTGCTTCTGCTTTCTCATATCTCATCATGAATTCAAATTGCCTCACATTTGAACACCAATATCTCTGACACATTCCTTTTCAAAGCTGCATTTCCCAAAATACAAGCTATAAATACCACCACAGCTTTATTTATATTTTACGGAATATAGCTAAGTGAGGTGCTTAAATACCTCAATATAACCGATAAAACAATTGGATATTATTATCTAGCGAAGTGCTTAAAACCATTATAAGCAAATCTGCCTCTTACTCTTTTACTTTACAAAGACAAAACCCCATTTTCTACAGAACCAATCACCTGAAAAACTATGTTTTCGAAACGCTCTCATTATCCTAAGTTATTCAACATAACTTTTCATTATTTTTCCTACAAGAAAGCATCCTTCCCAATCATCCGTAACTTCAGCTAATATTTTGATTGATTCCTCAAAGTTTATTTAACCTATTATCCCTCTTTATAAATTCATTACATAATTACAAATTGCTCCATGCAACTTATCATCTTTAAAATTCCGTGCTGCCCATCTTATGATATCAAACCCTCGATATATAATATTTATATATTTTAAGCTACACCTTTACTTCAATCAATATCGCAAATACACAATACTCTCTGTCGCACATTTGCAAAGTACGAACATCCCCCCAAGCACCATCATCAATTACTAAAATAAAGAAAAACTCTACAAATAAGATAAATAAAGTAAAAAATGAAACGCAATGATTGCCTTAACCCTAGCTCTTATGCTTATTTATTTTCAACAATACACAATAATAGTGAAATCAGAAAAAATATTCTTGAAGGGCGCTGATTGCGCGTTGGTTATTTTTATATCTTTAAACACCGTCCTCCTTAAAAATATAATTTCACTCTTGATTTACCGAAAATTCCTTAATGCATGTCACTTTCAAAGTAGTTTTGGCTGCCTTCTTATGGATTTTTTATCCCTATGTCTTTTTAAATGAATAGCCACACCTATCCACACTACCACCTAAAAACAGTATGACAACTCATCAATACCACAATGCCGATAAAAAGACCCATCTTTATCAAAATGATTACATAAAGAATGCTCTCATTAAATTTCTCATAATTTTCTGAAAACAAACTGCTTCTCTTATAAGAAATCACTAGACACTTCTTCATGCATAAAAAGAAAGTCTCTCTCACTATTATTATACAGAAATTTATCAACAAATTCTATCATAATATCAATATGTTCAGTACTAAATACTAACATAACATCGCACAAACTTTTTCCCTCATTGAGAAAAGCCATTTCCTCAATTCTACCTTTTTCGTATATCTTCTACATTTATTATAGTACCAACGCAAAAAGGGAAAGATAAGACTCTATCTTTCCCTTTTAATACTTATAAAACCACAACTATAATTCAATGAAATCCTGTTGATTGCTAGAGAGTGTTACAGATTACTCTGCTGCCTCCAGCATAGGAATGACTGAAACATAGGAACGATTACCCGCTTTGCGTTGAAAAGAAACCTTTCCATTTGATAATGCAAAAAGCGTATGATCTTTTCCAATACCAACATTGTTACCAGGATGCCAACGTGTACCACGCTGGCGAATAATAATATTTCCGGCAATAACGGTTTCACCACCAAATTTTTTAACGCCTAGACGTTTCGATTCTGAATCACGACCATTACGCGAGGAACCACCAGCTTTTTTATGTGCCATAGACGCTCTCCTTTAATCTTTCTTACTCTTTGTTGCTACAGACGCTTTCTTCTGCGGCGCAGTCTTTTTTTCAACCGTTTTTTTAGCCGTCTTCTCAATAGAAGCAGCAGCTTTTGTTTCTTGTGGTGTAGTTGCTTCTTCTTTTATCGGTTTTGCAGCAACTTTTTTAGGTTTTGAACCACCCATTAAAATTTCTAAAACACGAAGCCTCGTAAATTCTTGACGATGGCCACGCGTGCGTTTAGAATTTTGACGACGGCGCTTCTTAAATGCGATAACCTTGCGCCCACGTGCCTGTTCTAAAATCTCAGCTGTCACCAATGCATCAGCAACGACAGGGGTACCAATAACCGCATTACCTTCTTGCCCAACCATTAATATGTCATTGAATTCAACAACATCACCCGCATTTCCACTAACTTTTTCAACTTTTACCACTTGATTAGCAACAATGCGGTATTGCTTACCACCAGTTTTAATGACTGCGAACATTTTTTATCCTTCCGTTCACTCCAGCTCTTATTTAATTTCTGCCTTGAAATAAGGGAAAATAGGCTGCTTTTTATCAGTCGTAATAAATCTCAAAGAAGGATAAAACCTTCTTCAACACAAATATGCGCAGATTTCCCCACGCTTATATTTTGTATATATGAAGGAATTTCTATTCTCTGTCAATAAAGTCCCATAAAAAAGAAAAAAAGGTTGTACCAAAAACAATTGAAGGTTATCTACCCCTTATACACTCAAATAGTGCCGATTTTTGTTTCACTTTATTATGGAGAGATGGCTGAGTGGTTGAAAGCACCGCACTCGAAATGCGGCATAGGGGCAACTCTATCGGGGGTTCAAATCCCTCTCTCTCCGCCATTAATTTATAAAACGATATTATTAAAATGTCTTTAATCGTAGTTTGCCGGTTGTAGCTTGCCAGCGGGTTTTGTATAATTTGACACTAGATTTTGTACCAATTTATTTTTTTCGAAGGATTTTAAGGGGGGCTCAAAGGGTCTTCAAAGACCTCTCGAAGGTCTTTATCGTTTTTGCGAATAAATTCTCCTTTTTACAATTTTTGCACTTTTTTTATTTTCTGTTACATAAATCTAGTTCAGATAATAAGAGAACGCATAGTAAAATTAAAGAATTATCTCATATTTCTCTCTCATTCTACTTTTGCTTAGTTAGTGCAAAACCTACTGTCAAATTATATTTATTTTGCACGTCTTGCTTGAATATGTGCTAGCAACCCTAATGTTGAACTATCGCGATTATCCGCTTTACTTTCTCCACGAAGAATTGGTAGTAACTCGTTTGCTAATTCTTTACCAAGTTCAACCCCCCATTGATCAAATGAATTAATATTCATTAAAATCCCTTCAACAAAAGTACGATGTTCATAAAGTGCAATAAGACGACCGAGTGCAAAAGGTGTTAATAAATCTTGAACCAACGTAATGCTAGGACGGTTTCCTTTAAAACTTCTATGAAGTGCTAGATGATCTGCCTCACCCTCACCAACTCCATTTTTTATCAAGATATGCCGAGCATCTTCAATACTACGCCCCTTCATCAATGCTTTTGATTGTGCTAAACCGTTTGCTAGCAACATCTCATACATAGAATGTAAATTTTTCTCATGCCCTTTTATAAATAAAATAAATTCTACAGGAATAATATCTGTTCCTTGATGCAGAAGCTGAAAAAAAGCATGTTGACTATTTGTTCCTGAATCCCCCCAAACAATTGGACCACTTGAAAAACTTAATGGTTTTCCATCCAGCGAAACTTGCTTACCATTTGATTCCATATCAAGCTGTTGTAAATAAGCTGGAAAATGTATTAAACGCTGTGCATAAGGAATGATCGAACGTGATGAATAACCACAAATAACACGATGCCAAAATCCTAAAAGAGCAAAACGAATAGGAATATTTTTATGCAAAGGCATAGTTTTAAAATGTTGGTCCATTTGCAAAGCACCGTTGAGAAATTTGCGAAAATTTCCACCACCTATTGCAAACATAACAACAAGTCCAATGGCTGACCAAATTGAATAACGTCCTCCAACCCAATTCCAAAATTTAAAAACGCTTGTGGAATCTATGCCAAATTCTGCCACTTTATCAAGCGCACTTGAAACAGCAACAAAATGCGTACAAACGGCTTTTTCTCCTAAATGTGAACAAATCCACTGACGTGCAACTTGAGCATTTACCATTGTTTCAGCCGTTGTAAAAGTTTTAGAAGCAATGACAAACAGCGTTGTTGCTGGATTCAAAATAGAGAGAGTATCAGAAATATGGGCACTGTCAGCATTCGAAACAAAATGACACTGTGGACCATCATGATAAGGTTTTAAAGCGTATGTGACCATTGCAGGACCAAGATCAGAACCACCAATACCAATATTGACAATATCACTTATTCTCTCGCCACTGCTTCCCTTATAGCTTCCATCACGCACCTTTTCAGAAAATCTTTCCATATCTTCAAGGACGTCTTGAATATCGCGAATAAGATTATGACCATCCAACATGAAAATTTCATCAGCAGGTAAACGTAATGCAATATGAAGAACTGAGCGTTTTTCAGTTGTATTAATCGCCTTACCAGAAAACATTGCATCACGCCGGCCTAACACATCTGCTGCAACCGCTAAATCATCTAGAAGTTGCAATGTTTTAAATGTCACACCACATTTTGAAAAATCGAAAAGAAGATCATCAAGTCTGAGGGAAAAATGGGAAAAACGCTGTTCATCTTCTACAAAATGCCGACGAATATCATAGACCCCATCCTTTGCGGCATGGTTTCTTAAAGCTTTTAATGTGGCTTCAAAAGCCATTTCATTTCGAATCGAAAAGCTATCTCCCATAAGCTTATCCTATATGGTTATTGATAATGAAATCTATGCCCAAACAATAACAAAGCAGAAAGCATCTCTTTTATTACTCGCTATTTTCACTGCTCACATAAAAATGAAGGAATATACAAAATATAAAGGATAAGATCCGAAAATGATATTTTTACAAGAATAAACTTTCAAATCTTTTCTATCATATACATCATTTAACTTGATTGAGTTCTTTTGTTAAACGTAAATCTTCTTCTGCTTTTGGTCTTATAAAACGCCCTAAAAAAAGATAAACAACCGGTGTAACATAAAGCGTAAAAATAGTTGCTAAACCTAAGCCACCAACGATAACCCAACCTAAAGCTATACGAGCTTCTGCGCCAGCACCTTTGGCTAAAACCAAAGGAATACCTCCTAAAATTGCACAAATCATTGTCATACAAACTGGACGAAGGCGAATGTTTGCTGCTTCTTCTACGGCTTCACGCACGCTTCTTCCCTGATCACGTAATTGATCTGCAAATTCAACAATGAGAATACCATTTTTTGCCATAACACCAATTAACAAAATTAATCCAATTTGGCTGTAAATATTAAGACTCACACCACTTAATAGCATAGCAATTACAGCACAACCAATCCCTAATGGGACAGTGGCCATGATAATGAATCCTGAAATAAAGCTTTCAAACTGAGCAGCCAAAATCAATAAAATAATCAAAAAGGCAATGCCAAAAACAATCATAAAATTGGAAGATGTTTCATTAAGCGTTTCGGCTTCCCCTAAGGGAACCAAATAGGTTCCTTTTGATAACAAAGGAGAAGCAATTTTCTGTACAGTTTGGTAAGCTTCCCCTAAAGCGATATCTGGAGCAAGATTTGCGCTTAAAACAACAGCATTCATGCGTTTTTCCCGTTTTAATTGAGGAGCAATAGCTTTTTCATGTAAACGCGCAATAACCGATAAAGGAACATATCGATTGTCTTTGGTTTTTAAAAAAATATTTTCTAAATCGCTAGGACTCTTCATAGAATTTGTACGCGATATCAATTTAACATCGTAAGAATGATCATCCACGTTAATGGAACCAATCTTTTTACCATCCAACATTGTTTGTAATGTATCGCCCAAATTGGCGATATCAATCCCTAAATCGGAGGCTTTTTTTCGATTGATTTCAATAAAAAATTGCGGTTGTGTTGCATCAACAGTAAGGCGTGGGCGAATAAAACGCGGATCATCTTGTAAAGCACTCACCAGCTTATCAGCAATGGGTTGTAATGTTGCATAATCATTGCCAAGAATTGCAAATTGCAACCCTTGCCCAGTTCCTCTCACACCCAAAGAATTTCCCTGCGCAGCAAATACAAAAACTGCGGGAAACTGTTTAACCTTTGCATTAATATCTTTCACGATTTCTTGCTGACTACGTAAACGTTTATCCCAAGATGAAAGCAATAAAATCAAAAAAGCAGTATTGGGTGAACCGCCAGCACCCGCGATAGAGTAACTGTTAGCAATCTCCCCTGCATCACGTAATGGCTGTAGACTTGCTTCAATTTGCTCTATTTGCTCGTTCAAATATTGTGTTGAAATACCTTGTGGTCCATTAATAACCAAAAAGATCACAGCTCTGTCTTCTGCTGGCGTTAATTCCTGTTGTAGCTTCGTATAGCCTCCAACACAAAGACCCCCAAAAATAAGTGAAGCAAAAACAACAGCCCAAGGCTTTTCTAAACACTTATGCAAACTGTAAGTATATGCCTTATGAAAAAAAGTACCTAATTTATATAAAAAAGCAAAATGATGGGACTCTTCCTCTTTATCCTCAATATGTTCTTTGAGAAAACGTGAAGCCAACATGGGACAAAGCGTTAAGGCAACAACTGAAGAAAGCAAAATAGAAATTGCCAAAACAAAACCGAATTCTCTAAAAAGCCCTCCAACTTGCCCAGGAAGAAAGGAAATAGGAACAAACACAGCCACTAATGTCAGTGTTGTTGCTAAAACAGCAAAAAATACTTCACGTGTTCCTATCACCGCTGCTGCTCTGGAACCTAATCCCATGTTGCGCCACCGAACAATATTCTCAAGAACAACAATGGCATCATCCACAACAAGCCCTGTTGCTAAAACAAGTCCTAAAAATGTGAGAATATTCAATGAAAACCCTACAAGATAAATAGCCGCAATGGTACCAATCAAAGCGACAGGAAGAGATACAGCAGGTATCAGCGTTACACGAATGTCTCTGAGAAAAAGAAAAATGACCAAGATAACGCTCAAAATAGCAATGACCAATGCAACTTCAACCTCATGAAGAGCGCTTTTAATAAAAATTGCATCGTCATTAATAACGTCTATATGTACAGAAGAAGGAACAATACTTTTGAGATTATCAACAACGGCTCTCACACCTTCAGAAATATTAAGAGTGTTGGATTGTGCTTTACGCACGATACCTAATCCAATACCTGTCTTTCCATTGATACGAAGAATAACTGTTTCTATATCCGGCGATAAAGTAACATGCGCAACATCACCAAGATGCACATGAGGCTTTAAAACAACTTGTTCAAAAGATTCTGGTGTTGTTAAACGTGCAGTAGCACGTACAACTAAAGTTTGCTTAGAATTGCGTAATGACCCTACTGGCACATCTGTTGTCATATCAGCAAGAACACGTGAAATATCTGCTACAGTTAATCCATAACTTGCAAGTTTTGCTTGATCTATATCAATCTGAAAAATCTTTGTGCGAGCACTATCGACCTGTACATCACCAACACCATCAACAGCAGAAATTGCATCAACAATCTGATCGTTTACAATCGTGGTTAAATCATCAACACTCATTGTTGGTGACGTCACAACCAAATACATCATGGCAGCAGCATTCGAATCTGCTTTAATAATCAAAGGCGAATCCGCATCTTTCGGTAAAGAATAGGTAATACGGGAGAGAGCATCACGAATATCAGATGCCGCAACATTCAAATCAACACCAACATTAAAATTAATCTGTACACGGGAGCGCCCAAAAGAAGACGTTGAAGAAATCGTCTTAACACCTGAAACACGAGAAACGGCATCTTCTATAACTTTTGTAACTTCACGATCAATTGTTTCTGCCGACGCACCAGAAAACACCGTCACAACCGTCGTTACGGGAGTATCAACATCGGGTAATTCTCTTACATCAACATTTAACCATGCTGCAAATCCTGCAATGATGATCATAGCATTTAAAACAAAAGTAAAAACCGGTCTGCGAATAAATAAGGTAATGAGACCACCTTGCTCCACCTTTGACGTAGGCTGTTTTGTGCTCAATTCTTGGCTCATTGTATATCCGTTCCGTAAACTGCTGGTAATTGCTGTTGATGAGACTTTGGATCATCAATCGTTACTTTACTTCCTGGATAAAGCATTTGCACCCCTTGAATGACAACTTGATCACCATTTTCTAGGGGTGCTTTTACGAAAACTTGATCTGCTTTATGCTGAATAATTGATACGGGTATAGCCTCTACTTTCCCTTCTCTCACACGCCAAACGAATGACCCTTTACTATTCCATTGAACTGCAAGAGGATTAACGACAGGAAAAGAACCACCATGAAATTGCAAGGCAACAGAAAAGGACATACCAGACATGAGCGTATCTTTTTCATTATTGATTTCAACCTGAACATGAAGTGTGCGACTTTCTGGATCAACGATATTATCAATCGCATAAATATGACCAACAAAAGACATATCTGGCTGCGCGACTAACGTTGCCGTTACCTCATCTCCTTTATGGATGCGCGACACATATCGTTCAGGGGCCCATATATCGACCAAAATACGTTCTCTATTCTCAATACGGCCTATTACAGTATTAAGGGTCACGTTATTCCCCGCATCAACGGGCAAAATACCAACAACTCCAGGAATCGGTGCTCGAATTGTTCGCCGATCGAGATCTAATTCAGCATTACGCAAAACTAAATTTGCGTTATCCAACTCTAAGCGTGCCATAATTTCTTGAACTTCCGTTGCTGTATTGCTGGCGCGTAATTTAAGAATGCGCGAAAGCGTTAACGCATTGTTATCACGTTGCACTTTTGCTTTTGCAGCCGCTATTTCTTCTTTTTTAGAATCAAGCTTTGCAATCACATCATCGGCTTGTACTTTTGTACCTGCTGATACAAAAAGCTTATCAATAACACCTGAGGATAAAGGGGTAAGCTCAACTTCTGCAAGAGCTTTTCCACTCCCTAAAACGTTAAGTTGTTCATAAAAATCTTGAATTTTTACAAGATCAACGACAACATTTACCGGTGGCCTTCCCATTTTTCCATTTGAAGTTTTATCTGATACTTTTGTTTTATCCACCATAGAAATGGGTTGTTCTGCACTCTTTTTTCCAGCCCAATAAGTAACCGTTAAAACAACGATTAAAAACACTAATGGAAAGCTCTTTTTTAATAACGCCATACATCCGCCCTTGCTGTGTCATGTTTATCTGAAATAGTTTTCAACAGTAATATCGGCGTTTTACACAAAAACCCAACAGCGGGTGTGTGTGTCTTACCCCCACCGCAAAAAACAGATCTCATCTCTGCTTGATTATCTTTCATCTATAAAAACGTCAAGTTAACTATCGTTCATATTGCTTTGTATGGTCACAACAAAAAAATGTTCATATCAAAACCAACTGAAGCCATAATATTTTTAAAATATCTCATAAAAAAGAGAGATTTTTTTATTACTATCCAAGTTTCACTTGCATTTCTTTAATGAAACGATTAGGAACCCTTTGTCTTAGACAATGTAAAAAATTGAAATATATGCACCCGTAGCTCAGCTGGATAGAGCACCAGACTACGAATCTGGGGGTCAGGAGTTCGAATCTCTTCGGGTGCGCCATCTATCAATATCTTACTTATAAAGCAGACTTTTTAAATTCTTTATTTTGTGATTTGTTTTTATCTATCTTTGTATTTTGTTATTTCATTCTGTTGTGAGTCGTTTCTTTAGCCATTTTGCTAGAATAAGATGTTATGAGTCCTTCAATTCAGCCCTAAGGGCTTTTATTAGCTAATAATCGTAGCGATTGCATGAGTAGCGTGTATTGTTGTTTTCTTTTTTCAATCTATGCGCTTGTTTTTGGTCTCTTCCGGATTATACTCTCTAATCAGTTAGGTAATTTTTTACGTTCTTATTTCTAACTGTTCCATAACTGGATGTTGCTGGATATTTTATTCCTAGCAGTCCCATCTTAAGAGTGACTTCAAATGTGCCGCCATAAATTCCGGGTTACCACCATGTGAAACTTTTTCAGTGTGTTATTGGAAAGAATAAATAAACTACTTCTCAAACGTACCACTATAAAACACTTATGGTATCCATTAATATCATCAGCATTTTGTTGCAAACCACAGCTTCTTTCTGCAATATTTTTAATTGAATTAAACGTATTTTTACTGCTTAAAAGCAAAGTGATTCTTTTTCCTAAAAAACAATAAAACTCTTCTTGTGCTTCTTTAGCATTATCTCTTGCATGGCATATCATCGACTTCTATGATATCTTAATATTTTCTGTTCTCTATGAATTTTTCTAATTAACCCATGGGGTACAGATCTCGAATATTAATAAAAGATAAATTTAAAGAATTTTTCCATGCCTAAAACTGATATTGAAATTGCTCGCACTGCTAAAAAGCAACATATTGTTGAAATTGCACAAAAAATTGGTATCTCACATGAAAATCTCATTCCCTATGGCCATGATAAAGCTAAAATTTCTTCTGAATACATAAAATCGCTTAATAAAAATCCAGACGGTAAACTTATCCTTGTCACAGCTATCAATCCCACACCTGCCGGAGAAGGCAAAACAACAACAACAGTTGGACTAAGTGATGCTCTTAATCTTATTGGTAAAAAAACAATAGCTACCTTGAGAGAACCGTCTTTAGGTCCCTGTTTTGGTGTAAAAGGTGGTGCTGCTGGTGGTGGTTATGCGCAAGTCATTCCAATGGATGACCTTAATTTACATTTTACCGGTGATTTTCATGCTATTACAGCTGCTCATAATCTTCTTGCCGCAATGATAGATAATCATCTTTATTGGGGAAATACTCTAAACATTGATCCACGTCGCATTGTTTGGAAACGCGTTCTTGATATGAATGACCGTGCATTGCGCGATATTGTCATTTCATTGGGGGGCATAACAAATGGTTTTCCACGTCAAGCAGGTTTTGATATTACTGTTGCATCAGAAATTATGGCGCTTCTTTGTCTCTCTGAAAATTTAGAAAACCTTACACAAAGACTCAAAAAAATTATTGTTGCTTATCGTTATGATAAAACGCCCATCACCGTTGCTGATCTCAATGCGGAAGGTGCAATGGCAGTTCTTCTCAAAGATGCTATACAACCCAATCTCGTACAGACAATTGAAAATAATCCTGTTCTCGTTCATGGAGGACCTTTTGCCAACATTGCTCATGGTTGCAATTCAGTTATAGCAACAAAAACTGCTTTAAAACTTGCGGATTATGTTGTCACAGAAGCAGGGTTTGGAGCAGATCTTGGAGCAGAAAAGTTCTTCAATATCAAATGTAGGCAAGCAGGTATTGTACCAAATGCTACAGTGATCGTCGCAACTATTCGTGCATTAAAAATGAACGGTGGTCTGGATAAAAATAACCTGACAGAAGAAAATATTACCGCTTTAGAAAAAGGAGCTGCCAATCTTTTACGACACATAAAAAATATGAAGCACTACGGTATTCCTTGTGTTGTGGCTATCAATCATTTTGACAGCGATAGCGATGCTGAAATAAAAACATTACAAAAAATAGTTGCAACAACTGGACACAAAGCTATTATCTGTAAGCATTGGGAACAAGGTGGAAAAGGCGCTATAGAACTTGCACAAGAACTCGTTACCTTGATTGAAAAGCACGATTCTGATTTTAAAGTTCTCTATCAAGATGATATTCCACTCGTTCAAAAAATTAATTGTATTATAACAAAGCTATACGGTGGACGTGGCGCCATCATCTCAGCCCCTATTCTCAAACAACTTGAATCTTGGGAAAAAGAGGGGTTTGGCGTCTACCCTATTTGTATGGCAAAAACACCTTATTCTTTTTCTTCTGATCCCAAGCAATACGGCGCTCCTGTTGATTTTGAAATTCCCATACGAGAAGTTCGTCTCTGTGCGGGAGCCGGTTTTATTGTTGTCATTTGTGGAGATGTTATGACCATGCCGGGACTACCCCATTATCCCGCGGCTGAAAAAATTCATCTTGACGAAAATGATCAAATACAAGGACTTTCATAAATTTATAACCGTAAATTCTATCATTCATTATAAAAAGCGTTTTATTGTAAAAAAAATAGAATTTTAAAAAGCGATATAGACAAATGTCTTATTTATATGATATAAGTGCTTGTCCTTTTGGATATGCCTTTAAAAGGACGTAGGTTTTTTCCTATCATTTATGACACTGAAAAAAGCAGGATAGATAGTGCAAGTACTCGTTCGTGATAATAATGTTGACCAAGCGCTCCGTGCGTTGAAAAAAAAGATGCAGCGTGAAGGTATCTTCCGTGAAATGAAAATGCGTAGTTATTATGAGAAGCCATCTGAGAAGCGTGCTCGTGAAAAAGCTGAAGCTATTCGTCGTACACGTAAGCTTGCTCGTAAGCGTGCACAAAGAGAAGGTTTTGTTAGTAACGGACGAACTGTTGCGGTAAAGTAATATACTTTATGATATTATATAACTGCATAACCAATAGGTAATAAGCTACTAGAAAATTTTTCTTCATAGGCGATTGCAATAAATTGCTTGTGTGTAGGTTTTTGTGTACAATGTTATCTAATATGTTAGTTATTTGAAAATAATAAGATTTCTATCATAAAGGTGGTTTTTATTTCACTCTTATATTTTAAAAATAGATAACAAACTACACTTTAGATATTTAAGCGACTTTTTCCTATGTGAATTGAGTGTGAGGTGTTTTATTATCACTTTTCACTATAATTTTCTCCTTCTGGATATCTCTTACATCACTGCTTCTTATGTACAAATTTCATGATGAACTTCTTTTTTGTCATTAAATATTCTACATCTTTCGATCATCCTAGATCTGATTACAAAACAAAAATAACTATCGCAATATGCGATTGTGTGTAAAATATAATATCAAATTCATAATCCTCTTTCCCTTCAGTTATGTAACGAAACGATATAATTCCATAACTTTTTATATCTCTTGATTCTGTCTCTCTAAAGGATGACGAATTTCAACCACTGAACTATAAATTCTTTTTTCTTGATAAATTTCTTCTATTCATCACTTATGTAATTACCCTCATAATTGTATCGAATAAGCCCTTCTATTTCTTTCAACTTTCGTCTATACTGAGTTAGAGAAAAAGAAATTTGACAATAAACAGAGAAAACACTGTATTTTAAGATGGATGAATGTGCCTTTTATTACCATTGTTGATGGAAATATTTTTACAATTTAAATAACGAGTTAAAGTTTTTAACGCAGTGATTTGTTATTATAAGTAATTGTTTTTCATATTAATTAATAATTCTGAATAACGTAAAGTTTCTCAATGCCTTCTCATATTGAATCAATCAAGATTATCTTCTTGTACATCATAAGCGGGATCCGTATGCAAATAGAATAAAAGCTATTTAAGAAAAAACAAAAATGCTTCTTATGAACACTATAAATAATAGGAACTGCATAACATTGAAAGCTGGTAAATAGAACGATGAAGCCCGCTTATCTACCATACGGATAAGCATTATCATGGCATAAGATTAGAGTGTAGCAAATTTTATAAATGGAATTATCACGAAAAAGTGTCCTGTTAAAATTAGCCCTTCATATATCAATCTACTCTATAATGTAGCTCATATTTTTACGCTTAAATGTTTTATTTATCGTATTATTTTGTTCATTCAAAACTTCTTTTCAAGCCACACAATAATCCCTTTCTGAACAGCTCTTTGTTCGTAGTATGCATACATGCACTTTTACTTCGAGAAACAAACTCAGAAAAGAGATGCAATACTTTAGCCCTAATTTCCTGTACAAAAACTGCTAAGGCTCCAGTAATACTTTACTGTTTTATCACGCGTACAGCTACATAAAAATCCAATGTTTATTTATATCTATCCCCTCATAAAAAAGATACGCACTAAGAAATACAAGCTTTTGTTTTCCTTATTTTGATATTTTTGTAGCAATTTTTTCATCGTTTAGATCTCTTTAACGAGCAGTGTGTCATACTTTTTATCAGTTTCCAGTCTTATCTTTCAGATTTTAAATTTCCAATATATGATGAAATAAAGGAGTTCGGTGTGCAAAATTCTCGTTGGTTTCGCGTTTCAATACTCGCATCATGTATCTTAATAGCAACAGTCATTGTATTAGGTTCACCTCATTTGTTGCATGCACAAACATTTAATCAAAATTTAGGGCCCAGTGGTTTACCACTTCCGCGATTTGCTTCGATTAAACCCACCAGCGTTAATGTACGCGTCGGACCAGGAAGCAACTATTCTATCATTTTTACCTACAAAAAGAAGGGATTACCTATTGAAATCATTCAAGAATATGATCAATGGCGCAAAATTCGTGATGCAGAAGGCGATGAGGGGTGGGTGTATCAATCGCTTTTATCGGGAAAGCGAACTGCCATAACTATTCCATGGCAAAAAGATAAAACTAAAAGACTGATGCTACGAAAAAACCCCACCGACAACGCAGAACTTGTAGCAGAAGTAGAACCTAATGTCATTGGTAATATCCGCCAATGTGATGGACAATGGTGCGAACTAAATATTAATAATACGCGCGGATGGCTTCAACAACCACAGTTATGGGGAATCTATCCTGATGAAAAAGTAAAAGGCTGGTGAATACTCAAACTCAATAAGTTTAATTTTATTCCTTATTGAATATCCTCACTGCCTATCACAAGATCGATTTTTTGGTTTCAATCGCACGATTAAATCAACATGTGAAATTTCCATACCCTCTGGTGGCTTAGGCAAATTTCTAATAATGGGAGATTCTTCCAAATTGTAAGGAATATCAAGAATACGATTTTCACCTTCTATATAAAAATGGTAGTGATCAGAGGTATTGGTATCAAACCAAGTTTTTGAGCCCTCTACGGCAATAATCCGTAATAATCCCGCTTCCGTAAATTGATGAAGCGTATTATAAACCGTTGCTAAAGATACAGGTACACCTGCCCTCACCGCTTCCTCATAGAGCTCTTCAGCAGTAATATGACGATTTCCTTGAGAAAAAATCATATGTGCAAGTTCCAACCGCTGACGTGTTGGACGCAGACCATTTTGACGCAAACGTTTTTCTAACATAGAAATGGAATAATATTGCACAATTTTTCCACACTCTTTTGTGCACTGTTGCTCTTCATTCATATCTAAATTGTCTGCACTCACTGACATATTACAAACCCAAATACATTCCTGCTAAATAAGATCAAAATACAAAAAAATGGGAATAGTATGGTGTAATCTTGTATTCCATTTTTAAATAATTACCTATGTAGAATACATAAAAAAAGGCTTTTGTCATTAAAAATGATATAAAATCATTTCCCTCTCTTTAAAATTTGCTCTAAAAGTAGGTTGGGAAAAGCGCAGAAATTAAAGATATATGCAAATAAATGGAGTAACAATGGCTGAACAAAAGTCTCGCTACACATATGAAGAGCTTCTAAGCTGCGCTCGCGGCGAAATGTTTGGTAGAGGTAATGCGCAATTGCCAGCACCGCCAATGTTGATGATTCATCGAATCACTCAAATTAGTGAAACTGATGGTAAATACGATAAAGGAATGGTTCGCGCCGAATTTGACATTACACCAGACATGTGGTTCTTTAATTGTCACTTTATAGGCGATCCCGTCATGCCAGGATGTCTCGGACTGGATGGTATGTGGCAATTAACAGGTTTTTTTCTTGGTTGGCTAGGCGAACCAGGAAAAGGAAGAGCAATATCAACAGGTGAAGTAAAGTTATCAGGGATGGTAACTCCACAAACCAAAATTCTTGAATATGAAATAGATTTTAAGCGTATTCGACGTGGAAATTTAGTCTTAGGAATAGCTGATGGGTGGCTAAAAGCAGATGGAGAGACTATTTATAAGGCGAATGATTTACGCGTTGCTTTATTCAAAGAAGATTGAACGTTATTTCCGTCAGAAAGAACTTTTCACTATTCTGTATGGAACGAGGAGGTATGAATGCGTCGAGTTGTTGTAACCGGAATGGGAATTGTCTCCGCGATTGGAAATAACCCTAGAGATGTTTTAACCAGTTTACGTGAAGCAAAATCCGGAATTTCTTACGCACCTCAATATGCCGAATTAGGCTTTCGTAGCAGAGTTTATGGCAAACCCGATATTAATATAGAAGAACTCGTAGATCGACGTGCTCTACGTTTTCATGGGCGTGGAACAGCATGGAATCACATCGCCATGGATCAGGCGATTGCTGATGCGGGTCTAGAACCGCATGAAGTATCGAACGAACACACGGGTATTATTATGGGTTCTGGAGGTGCTTCAACACATTCAATCGTAGAAGCTGCTGACATTACACGCCAAAAAGGCCCAAAACGTGTTGGACCTTTTGTTGTCCCTAAAGCGATGAGTTCTACAGCATCTGCAACATTAGCAACTTTCTTTAAAATAAAGGGAATCAATTATTCAATCTCTTCAGCTTGTGCTACCTCCAATCATTGTATTGGTAATGCTTACGAAATGATTCAATATGGTAAACAAAAGCGCATCTTTGCCGGTGGCTGCGAAGATTTGGATTGGACACTATCTGTTTTATTCGATGCCATGGGCGCTATGTCCAGCAGATATAATGACATTCCTCACAAAGCTTCACGTGCTTATGATGTTAATCGTGATGGTTTTGTCATTGCTGGAGGGGCTGGCGTTTTAGTCCTTGAAGATTTAGAACTTGCTAAAGCACGTGGTGCAAAAATCTACGGAGAAATCGTTGGATACGGTGCGACATCCGATGGACATGATATGGTTGCCCCATCAGGAGAGGGAGCGGAGCGGTGCATGCGCATGGCTCTTGCAACAGTCAATAATAAAATTGATTATATCAATCCCCATGCGACAGCAACTCCTGTTGGTGATCCTCCTGAGATAGAAGCTATCCGTCGTGTCTTTGGAGCAGGTGATCAATGTCCCCCCATTTCTGCTACCAAGTCTCTAACAGGACATTCCTTGGGAGCAGCAGGTGTTCACGAAGCAATCTATACATTGTTAATGATGAATCATAATTTTATTTGTGAAAGTGCCCATATTGAAGAACTTGATCCAGCTTTTGCTGATATGCCAATCGTTCGTGAACGACGTGATCATCAACAACTGAATACCGTATTGTCGAATACTTTTGGCTTTGGCGGTACCAATGCAACGCTTGTTTTCCAACGTTATGTATAAACAAAAGCTCTTAGTAATTGAAAAAAGTACGGTCTTACGGAGAATAATATGAAAGGTTTGATGGAGGGCAAACGCGGCCTTATTATGGGAATTGCGAATGACCATTCAATTGCTTGGGGCATTGCCTGTCAGCTCGCACAAGCAGGAGCGGAATTAGCGTTGACTTATCAAGGAAATGCTTTTGGAAAACGTGTTCATCCCCTAGCAGATAAACTTGGGTGCAAATTAGTGCTAGAGTGTGACGTTGAAAAAAGTGAAAATATTGATTACGTCTTTGAGCAACTTGAAAAAGAATGGAAAACAATTGATTTTATTGTCCATGCCATTGGTTTTTCAGATAAAACTCAGCTAAAAGGGCGTTACGTTGATGTTACAACACGTGAAAACTTTCAACGCACGATGGTTATTTCAGCTTATTCCTTTACTGAAATTGCTCAGCGCGCGGGTAAGCTTATGCCCAATGGAGGAACACTTTTAACTCTTACCTACGGTGCTTCACAGCAAGTTGTGCCTAATTATAACATCATGGGTGTTGCTAAAGCAGCTTTAGAAGCTATGGTACGTTATTTAGCAGCGGACTTTGGTCCTCAAAATATCCGTGTCAATGCGATTTCCGCTGGTCCTGTTAGAACTTTAGCAGGTAATGGTATTGCAGCTGCGCGGGCAATATTTTCACATCAACGCCGTAATGCCCCATTACGGCGTACCGTAAATATTCATGAAATTGGAAAATCTGCTCTTTATCTACTCTCTGACTTATCATCAGGTGTTACAGGTGAAATCCATTATGTTGATTCAGGCTATAACATCATGTCTATGCCAATACTTGAAGAACTGAAAAAAAGTGACGATTCCCAAGAAGAATAAAATTTATTTCATTGCACTAAAAAAGAAAATAAATCATGTACATAGTGCTTTAATCGGGTATTGAGTACTTTCTCAGCTATATAATAGTGTATTGACTTATAATAATATGACGTAAGGCATATGTGCAAATGTTTGTAAGAATAAGTCAATACAAAACCAGATGTACGATGCCTTGTTTCGCAAAATATTTTATAAAAAGCCGGAGTATTTCTTCAATCCATGGTTGATAAAGTGTGTATTTTATGACGTTATTTACCTTACTAAAGCATACGCTTTTGTCGTTGCTTATAAATCAATATCCAGCCCTCATGCTACCGTAGTTTGAAACAGAGATTAGAGAATTATTAAAATCCTTAGTTTCAGCTTTTGTGTAGCAAATTGAAAAAAATATTCCTACCGTTTGATTTATTCTTGAAACGCAAATACAATCTAATTTAGGACGAATATGAAGGCGTAAAGAAATCAATCATTAATCTTACTATTATTCTTTAATGAGGCTTTACGATTTTAAAAGCATGTACATCAATGTTTTTTTAATAATGGAGGTTACGCTTTACCTCACACCTTTATTTTTCTTGTTCTTTAATGAAAGCATTTCTCTGATGTGTCAGGTAAAATAGAACACCCAAAAACACTATAGCTGTTTCTCCTTCATGCATTTTTTAAAGATATCTCTCAATGCACGCCATTCCATTTCACAATGGTACCTGTAGAACGTATAAAAAATCCCTGTGAAGTACATAAAATCCTTTTTTTACCACCATTTTAATGTTTATACAGATGACAAACCGACACCGTCATTTTACTTGCCATGTTCTAATATTGAAACAACCCTTGACACTTGAGATGATTCATTAGAAGTATCTTTAATAATTTTTATCCACATACTAACCCGCTTGTGACAAGCAAACACATATTTTTAATTAACTCAATACAAAAATAAAATGAATTATTTATATAAATCAATTTTTTATCTTTATAATCACATTATTTTTCAGTGTAAATGACAGCCACAAACAAGTACAATAATATTTTTTTCAATCTTAGACTTTCAAAGTTATAATTCCAAAAATCATTTCTTGCATATAAAAAACAGAATTGACATGTGAGAAAATAAAAGACTTAAATATTTCTACTGAACAGCTTCAAGTGCTTAGAGCTGTCTCAACATTGGGGGGTGTAATGATGCTCGGCTTCCTCCTTCATAAACGTAAAGATGGGGATGTGCACAATAGCTTTATCGTTACACTATTCACGGTTACCGTCGCGAAGTGGACTTGGAAGTTTTAAGAGAGGTCTCTTTAAAACAAGCGCGTGAATATACAACAGCTATCGTGTTTTTTTGGGCGTTCTATTTTACCTGACACATCAGAGAAATGCTTTCATTAAAAAATGAGAAAAATAAAGGTGTGAGATAATCTCCATTATTTAAAAGATATTGCTTTAGATAGCGTAAAATTGAATTTAAAAATGATTGTAGAAATGGGAACTGATTTTCAGCTTTAAAATTTCATCTTCTTCCCAAATTAGATTGTCTTCTTGTTTTAAAGAATTACAAAAACAGAGATTCACAATATCCCTGCCCCGATATTCTTAACTTATACGTTACATAAATAAGATGCTTCTACCTAATGAGTCTTGTATTATTCTGTTTGCAAATATCATTGTGAGATGAATTTAAGAGACAATAAAAATATCTTGTTCATTACATTACATAAACATGTGTAAATGGAAACGATAATTTATCTTCAAAGAGATAGCTCTTAGATAAAAGCAAAAACTTTTATATTTCAGCCATGTTTCATAAAGAATCGAATGATATGAATCTATAATTTGCTGGAATATGACTACCTTATACAACCATCAATAAAATCTATTTTATATGTCTATCATAGCATGTTTCTATTTTTTACGATTTGAATTATTAAAAAACAGGATATCATTGTATTTCGTCCTTGAGGGCGCGGCTTAGTAATGTATTTGCCGCTTCAGTTATGTTTTTACCACAATAGAGAATTTGATAAATTTGTTCTACAATGGGCATTTCTACCCCAATACGCTGCGCCAACGTATGTACTTCCTTGGTATTTAAGTATCCTTCCACAACCTGACCAATTTGTTTTTCCGCTTCTTTTATATCTATTCCTTTACCAAGAAGTATTCCAAAACGACGATTACGTGACTGATTATCAGTACATGTCAAAACCAGATCACCTAAGCCTGTCATTCCCATAAATGTGGAAAGCTCAGCACCCATAGCCCCCCCTAAACGACTGATTTCAGCTAGTCCTCGTGTGATAAGAGCTATTCGTGCATTTGCCCCAAAACCTATGCCATCTGATATTCCTGCACCAATAGCAATAACATTTTTGACTGCTCCCCCTAATTGAACACCAATCATATCTGAACTTTTATAAACTCTAAAACTTTTGTCACAATAAAAAAGTTGCTGCAATTCTTTACCAAACTCAACATCAGAAGCTGCTATCGTCATTGCAGTAGGCCAACCAATAGCTAGTTCTTGAGCAAAAGTTGGTCCAGAAAAAACAGCTAAAGGAATTTTTTCACCTAAAATCTCACGAGCAACCTCTTGTAAAAAACGTCCAGTACCATGTTCTAAACCTTTTGTAGCCCAAATAACACGTGAATGCTGATCTAAATAAGGCTGAATATTACACAAAACTTGATGAAATACATGGCTTGGAACTGCGATTAATATATTGTGACTCGCCGTTATTGCAGTTTCAAGCGAAGCTTCAAGTAATAAATTGTCAGGAAATCGAATATCGGGTAAATATACTTGATTACAACGTTGTTCCTGTAATTCTTTGATATGTTGAGGACTATATCCCCAAAGTAAAACATTATGACCATTACGGGCAAGAGCTATCGCTAATGCAGTACCAAAAGAACCAGCACCAATAACTGTCATTGCAACGGTTTTCATTAAGTTTTCTGATTATTCTCTAAATTTTTGATTTCAATTGCATATTATTATTACAAATAACTTTAATGCTATCTTTAATATAAATTCTGTAAATCTAAAAACATTACTGCTTCGTGTTTTTTTATCTCACACAACATAAAAACTTGTTTCTCACATTCTCTTTCTTTGTAGTAAATTTTACAAACATCACTTTTTGTATATTCTACAAATAGCTATTTGTCTCAAAAATTAAAGCTTGACTAAATACCCCACGGACTTTCTCTTTTAAATTAAAAGTATATTCAAAATAATGATACTCATATCCACTGATATCTTGTATTTCTTCCCTTCTTTATATCCTACGAATTTCTTCTACGAGCTGATACATGCCGCATCAGCTCCATAGATATTTCTAACAACTACTCCACAGGAAACTGTGTATTTGGATCTTGATCCATGGGTATTTCTGAACCAGGCGCTTGATCTACAGGAGTTTGCGTACTTAGACCTTGCCCCATGGGTATTTCTGAACTAGGCGCTTGATCTACAGGAGTTTGCGTACTTAGACCTTGCCCCATGGGTATTTCTGAACCAGGCGCTTGATCTACAGGAGTTTGCGTACTTAGACCTTGCCCCATGGGTATTTCTGAACTAGGCGCTTGATCTACAGGAGTTTGCGTACTTAGACCTTGCCCCATGGGTATTTCTGAACCAGGCGCTTGATCTACAGGAGTTTGTGTACTTAGACCTTGCCCCATGGGTATTTCTGAACCAGGTGCTTGATCTACAGGAGTTTGCGTACTTAGACCCTGCCCCATGGGTATTTCTGAACTAGGCGCTTGATCTACAGGAGTTTGCGTACTTAGACCTTGCTCCATGGGTATTTCTGAACTAGGCGCTTGATCTACAGGAGTTTGTGTACTTAGACCTTGCCCCATGGGTATTTCTGAACCAGGTGCTTGATCTACAGGAGTTTGTGTACTTAGATCCTGCCCCATGGGTACTTCTGAACCAGGTGCTTGATCTACAGGAGTTTGCGTACTTAGACCCTGCCCCATGGGCATTTCTGAACTAGCTGCTTGATCTACAGGAGTTTGCGTACTTAGATCCTGCCCAATGGGCATTTCTGAACCCTGTATCTTTTCTGGCTGTTTTCTTACGGATATATCTTTGTTTGATAACTGCTCAGACACTGAAGAATCATCTCTACTTGATATTTCCGGTTCAATAACACGTCCTGAACCACCCATCATATTATAATTTAAATGAGAAATAGCCCACCAAGTTCCCCCAATAATAACAAAAACGCAAATAGCAGCAAACCATAACGCGCTTAAATTCCACTTGGCGTCTGGACCAGAATTCAAGTGCAAAAAGAAAACAATTTGTACTATAATCTGAATAATCGCCATCCCAATAAGATACGCAACCTTTGTACTAACTGCCCAACTTTCCATCATTCCATACATCACAGGAACAAAAGAACCCAAAGTGAAAAATACAGCCAGAATAAAACCAACCAAATAGGAACCAGTACTGGGACCATGTGTTTCATTTTGCACGCTCATCACAACGCTCCTAATAGATAAACCATGGTGAAAACACCAATCCATACAATATCAAGTAAATGCCAAAAAATGGAAAGGCATGCTAAACGTGTTTTATTGTTCTGATCCAAACCATTACGACGAAGATGAAAAAACATCACAACCATCCAAAGAAGACCAACACTTACATGAAGTCCATGGGTGCCAACCAAAGCAAAAAATGCTGACCAATAAGCAGAGAGAATTTCCCGTCCAAAAAGCTGTAAACCTGTTGCAGGATCAATACCCGCATAAGCATTTGGATCGTAATAAAAAACCTCACTCAAAAGTTCATGAAATTCGTAAAGTTCCATACCAATGAAGCAACACCCCAATACAAAGGTAATAGCCATCCATAAACGCACACCACTGATGTTATTTTTATGTGCTTGTACCATTGCAAAGCCATAAGTGACGGATGAAAACAACAAGAAAGCAGTCTCAACCAAAACAAACTTTAAATCTATAAACTCATTACCCGCTTTACCACCGCCATAAGAAGCAGAAAATACAGCAAAACTTGAAAACAATGTCGAAAACAGGATTAAGTCTGAAAGAATATAGACCCAAAAACCAAACGTCATTACCGAGCTACTATCGTGGTGAAGTTCATCTATAGTACTCGCGTTATTCATTGTTACAGCACTCATACTGTCACTCCTTGTTCTTTAAGAACAGCCGTAAAGGCATCTTCAGTTTTTTGCACTTCTTCAGCTGGAATATAGTAACCATGATGATCACCTGTTAATGAATGACACACAAGCGTTGCAATAAAACCAACCAGTCCAACCGCAACAAGCCACCAAATATGCCAAACAAGTGCAAAACCAACAACTAATGAGAAGAATCCCGCAATAATTCCAGCAGATGTATTTGATGGCATATGAATTTTTGTAAATCCACTTGTCGGCCGTTGATAACCACTTTTCTTCATATTCCAATAAGCGTCATCAGACTGTATCTTTGGAAGGAGGGCAAAATTATAGGAAGGAGGCGGTGAAGAGGTAAACCATTCAAGTGTACGTGCATCACCCCAAGAATCATTTAATGTTACCGGTAAGTGACCTTTATGCTTAATACCGTACCAAATCGCCAAAACAACCTGTAACACAAAACAAAGAATACCAAGTAAGATAATACAAGCACCTAATGCAGCAATAATAAACATCGGCTGCCAACTAGGTTCCATGTAATGCTGAAGACGACGCGTCGCCCCCATTAAACCAAGCGCATAAACGGGGAAAAAGGCAAGGTAAAAACCAATAAACCAACACCAAAAAGATGCAATACCTAGTATGCGATTTGGTTTATAACCAAAAACTTTTGGAAACCAAAATGCAATCCCCGCTAAGTACGCAAAAACCACACCTCCAATAATTGTATGATGGAAATGTGCTATCAAAAAGAGCGAATTATGAAACTGCCAATCAGCAGGGACAATAGATAATAAAACACCGGTTAATCCACCACCAACAAATGTAAAGATCATGCCCATGCACCAAAGCATTGGAGGCTCAAAGCGAATTCGACCTTTATACATCGTAAGCAGCCAATTAAAGACTTTTACACCTGTTGGAACTGCGATGATCATTGTCGCAATACCAAAGAAAGTATTTACAGCTTCACCGCCACCCATTGTGAAAAAATGATGTCCCCAAACAAGAAGCGAAAGAATCAAAATAACCAACATGGCCCATACCATCGAAGTATAACCAAAGAGGCGCTTTGAAGAAAAAGTTGACACAACCTCAGAAACAATTCCAAAAGCAGGAACAACCAAAACATAAACCTCAGGATGACCAAAAACCCAAACATAGTTAATCCATACCATCGGATTTCCGCCACCAACATTAGAAAAGAAATTCATGCCCAAATAACGATCGCATGCCAAGAGTGCAAATGCTACAGCCAAGACAGGGTAAATAACTAAAATAAGAACATTGCTGACAAAAGCACTCCAACAGAAAATAGGCATTCTCATCATTGTCATTCCAGGAGCACGCATTTTAATCATCGTTGCAATAAAATTTACTGATCCCATTGTTGTTGCAATACCAGAAAGCTGAAGTGACCATAAATAATAATCTACCCCTGTATCTGGACTCGTTTGCAATTCTGTAAAAGGTGGGTACATCAGCCAACCACCACGACCAAAATTACCAACACCTAGGGATATGTTAATTAATATTGCCCCCGCAGCCGTAATCCAAAAACCTAGATTATTTGCAAAGGGAAAAGCAACATCACGCGCACCAATTTGAAGCGGTATAAGATAATTAAAAAGACCAAATAAAATAGGCGTGGCCATGAAAAAAATCATGATCGTACCATGCGCCGAAAAAATTTGATCAAAATGCTCAGGGGGCAAATAACCCGCTGTTTCACTCCCAAGAGCTAAAGCTTGATGCGTTCGCATCATAAGTGCGTCCGCAAAACCGCGAACAAGCATAATAATTCCAAGAACGATGTACATAATACCTATGCGTTTATGGTCAACCGTTGTAATCCAATTTCGCCATAGAATTCCCCACCACCCAAGTGCTGTTAAAGCAATAACAGCAATTAAACCAACCAAAACAATCGCAATACATGTATACAAAACGATCGGTTCATGTGCAAGCGCATGAAAAGCACCTGCCGTAGGATCTGTAAGTCTTCCAAACATTTCTCAACCCATTTCAAATGAAATTCAAGTTTAAAAGAAACCTTTGTTAAAAGGGCTCTTTACTTTATTGACTCTGTTAAATAACATCAGGATCAAATACTGAACATAGTGCACCCCACAGCGTCTGAGCAGCAGCACGTTTCATTAAATCTTCATTACATACCGTCTTTTCATCGACACATCGATTAACAACACGATAGTAAAGCCGCTTCTCAACAGGTGCAAAATAACGAACTTCAGCATCTTTTTCCTTCGCAGCAATATCACCCATACGAGGCGCAATAGAAAGTTGACGATAAGATGCACGATCAAGTACTCGACCATTAGCCCGAGCTTTTACAATCCAATCCTCAAAATCCTGCAAAGACACAGAATGCCACTTAAACCGCATACTCGAAAAACCATCACCACTGTAATTTGCTGAAGCTCCTTTGAATACTCCTTGCTCTTCAGCGACCAAATGCAACTTAGCATTCATCTGCGGCATAGCGTAAAGAACTGTACCCAATTTGGGAACCCAAAAAGCATTGACAGAATTCTCTGACGTTAATTGCAATAAAACTTGACGTCCTTCAGGCGCATAAATCTCATTAATCGATGCAACACCATATTCAGGATAAATAAAAAGCCATTTCCAATCAAGAGCAACAGCATCAATCTGTAATGGCTTTCCTTCACCCACAACTTCCACTGGAAGAGGATTTGTAGGTTCAAGCTTATAGGTATAATAAGCTGTTAATGAACCTAAAACCATTACAATTACAACTGGAATACCCCACATCAATGCTTCAATTTTATTTGAATGCGCCCAATCAGGAGAATAGTCCGCTTTCATATTCGATGCACGATATTTTATAGCTAAAAATACCACACTCACCATAACTGGGATGACAATACAAAGCATCACCACCACACAAACAACGATCAAAATGAGCTGTTGACGTGCAACATAACCTGATGGCTGTATAACATCAATTTTACAACCAGACAAAAGCAGTGCTCCCCCTAAAATCACAAGCATTTCTAATTGTCTAACAAAGCTTTTCACCTTTATTTACCCCCGTCATACGCACTAAAAATTGTCATAAATATATACCTCACATTGTACAGATTTGAAAATAATTATCAAGAGAATTCAATGCCTATATTACTCTTATTAAACGCCTACTCTTTATCTATCACAATTTAATTGTTTTGCTTAATTGTTTTGCAATATACTCAAGTGCAAACCAATATCCATCACCTCCACACCCAGTTATGACAGCGTCTACACCTGCAGATGTATAAGAATGGTGACGAAAAGCTTCACGCTGATAAATATGAGATAAATGAACTTCTACTTTCGGCCCTGAAAACATTTTTAGGGCATCAAGAAGTGCAACAGATGTATGACTGTAAGCCGCTGGATTAATGATCAATCCAGAACTTGCCTCTATTGCTTCTTGTATCCATGCTACTAATTGCCCTTCACAGTTACTTTGATAAAAATTTATTATAATATCATTTTTTTTTGCCCATTCTCTGCATCTTTTTTCAATATCTTCTAGAGTTTCAATTCCATAAATTTCTGGCTCACGTTGACCTAGAAAATTTAAATTAGGACCATTTAAAATTGTTATTATCTCTGACATAGCAAGCCTTTTCTTTCAGACCTATCACTTATTAAAAAAATATTTAGCATGTTTTTATGGCAATAAAGCTCCATCCTTAATCTCAAAGAATTCTGCGCGTCCTTTTAAGTCATCGAATAAAAGACGATCTGTTCCTGTCATAAATGTTTGTACAGCTAAATCATCAAGAATATCAAATAGAGCAGCACGTCGATGCGAATCAAGATGGGCAGCCATTTCATCAAGAAGAAGAATGGGAGATCTTTCCGATATCATACCTGTTAGACGTGCATGACACAAAACTAAACCTGTCAGCAGCGCTTTTTGTTCACCTGTTGAACAAGATGTTGCTGCTCTATTTTTATCAGCATAAAAAACCTGCAAATCTGCACGATGTGGTCCTTCTAACGTCCGACCAGCAGCACGATCCATTGCGCGATTATGCCGTAATCGATCACAAAATTGTTCTTCAACTTCAGTTGCTGATATTTCACTAAGAGCTGTTTCCAAAAAACCATCAATTTGCAAAAAAGCTCGTGGAAAAGGTATCTGTGATGGCATTTGCGTAAACATGTCATTTAAAAGACGAATAACATCAACACGCGCCGCAGAAATAGCTGTCGCCAGTTCTGCCATCTGCTTTTCTAAAGCATCAAACCAAGCACAATCTTCATTTCCATCTAAAAACAAACGATTACGTGCGCGCATAGCTCTATCATAATCGGCTATGCGGCGCCTATGCAAGGGATCAATCGCCAAAACCATACGATCCAAAAAACTACGGCGCTCAAGTGAAGGACCTGTAAAAAGACCATCCATAGACGGTGTTAGGACACTAATATGACAATAATCTGTTAGGCAATCACTCGACTCATTCACACCATTAATATGGACCTTTCGACTGTTATCACTAACCTCGAAAGCTGTACCAATCTTTACTTCACCATAAAGAGCGCATTCAAGACGCGCAAATACAACAAATCCTCCACCACCATCTACAAAGCTAACGTCAGAATAAACAGCGCGCCGCAAACCACGGCCAGGAGAAAGAAAAGATAACGCCTCTAAAAGATTCGTCTTACCAGCACCATTATGGCCAGTAAAAACCACATGCTGACCAGAAAAATGAATATTGAAAAAAGAATAATTGCGATAACGTAAAAGCTTCAGCTGCCTCACTGCCACTTTGTGCACATGACTGGCCATACATTGCAAAACAACCGCCCCTAAACGCGAATAGGCATCAGTACATAGAGCACATCCACATCATCATTATCACGAATCAGAGCGGGTGCTCCAGCCTCAGCCAACATAAAAACCATCTCATCGCTTGAAAGCTGCCCAGCAATATCCAAAAGATAACGTGAATTAAACCCTATCTCAAGCGGTTCAGATGCATAAGTTACTGATAATTGATCTTCTGCACTGCCCGAATCTGGGCTATTAACAACAAGCCTTAACTGTCCATGCTCAATCGTTAATTTAACTGCACGCCCCCGATCACTTGAAATCGTTGAAACACGATCAACGGCAGAAGAAAAGTCCTGCCTATTAACAATTAATTCTTTATCATTTCCAAGAGGGATAACACGTTGATAATCCGGAAATGTTCCATCAATTAATTTTGATGTAAAAATCACAGAGCCTATAGAAAAACGAATTTTTGTCTCTGAAAGCTCTATACACACATCACTATCATTTTCTTCTGAAAGAAGTTTTTGCAATTCTCCTACAGCTTTACGGGGAACAATAACACTAGGCATTCCCTCAACTCCCGAAGGAGCTTCCATCTCAACTTGTGCCAAACGATGACCATCAGTTGCAACCAAACGCAATTTCAAAACATCATCATTAATAATATGGAAATAAATACCATTAAGATAATAACGGGTTTCTTCAGTAGAAATAGCAAATTGTGTACAATCAAGTAAATGTTTTAAGCCTGATGCCGATAAAGAAAAACGATAACCAAACTGCCCAGGAAGCGACTCTGGAAAGTCTGACTTCGGAAGACATTGAAGCTGAAAATGTGCACAACCCGAAACCACGGACATTGTACCTGCTTGATTCTCATCGACGGATAATACAACTTCATTGCTATCAGGAAGTTTTCGAATGATATCATAAAGCAAATGTGCTGGAACAGTTGTTGCTCCAGCTTGTTTAACATTAACTGCAAAAGATTCCATAACCTCTAAATCAAGGTCTGTTGCTTTTAACTGTACACGGCCATTTTCTGCATCAATCAACACATTCGATAAAATAGGAACAGTATTACGGCGCTCTACCACACGGTGAACCCGACCAAGAGACTTGAGAAATTGACTGCGATCAACTGTAATACGCATAAAAGCCCCGTATGATTTACTAAAAACTATAAGAATTCTTTAGACTTAAAGAATAGACCCTCTTTAAGAATCGCCTGCTAGAGTTTATTAAACCTCTCTTAAAATGGCAAGTCACTCCTGCATAAGAAAAAATAAATCTTTTCATTAAATTCTTTAAAGTCTCTCCAAGGAAAGAAACGATAAACACTATACAGCCTGTTCTCCAATCAACCGCTTAAGCAATTCAAGTTCCTTAGCCAAGGTCTGATCACCACAAACCAAATCTTCAATTTTACGCACAGCGTGTAAAACTGTTGTATGATCACGCCCACCAAAACGGCGCCCAATTTCTGGTAACGAGCGAGGAGTTAATACTTTTGCTAAATACATTGCAACTTGCCGTGGCTTCACAACCGTACGTGTTCGACGATTAGATAACAAGTCCTGTTTAGAAACATTATAATGGCGTGCTACCGTACGCTGAATTTCTTCAATCCGAATACGCTTAGGTTCACCAGGACGTGTCAAGTGACCTAATAACTCATCAATCCGCTCTAAAGATAAATCAGACTCAAAAGATTGACGAAACAAGAGCTGATTAAATGCACCTTCAATATCACGCCCCGACCCTAAAACCGTTTTCGCAATATATTCCAAGATATCATCAGAAATTGATACCATGCCATCATCTTGTTGTGCCACCTTCAACCGCTGGCGCAACATTTGCAAACGCATTTCATAATCTGGTGCTTCAATTTCAAGGGCCACCCCTCCCTGAAGACGAGAGCGAACGCGAAGATCAAGCGATTCTAATTCTGCTGGTGGACGATCTGCAGCGACAACAACCTGTTTTGCACTATCAAGCAACATATTAAGCAAATGGCAAAACTCATGTTGTATCGACTTACCCTGTAAAAACTGCATATCATCAATAATTAAAAGGTCGATATCACGAAGCTGTTCTTTAAAAGAAAGAGCATCATTATCACGAATAGCTGTTGCAAAACGCCACATAAAATATTCAGCAGTTAAATAAATAACGCGCGCAGACGTTAAACGCTTCAATGCAGAAGCAGCAATCGCTTGAAGCAAATGTGTTTTTCCTAAGCCAACAGATGCGTGAATAAAAAGAGGATTAAAACGTAAAGCACTTTTATGCCCCTCCGCAATAGAACGCGCAGCGGCTAAAGCAACACGATTAGAAGCCCCCTCAACAAAACTTTCAAAAGTATAACGAGAATCAAGTGGAGATCCAAAAACTCCCGTTTGAGAACTCTTAACTGAATGCTCTGCGCAACTTTCAACAAAAGATGAAGTCGCCTGCTCCTCTAGTACAACAGAAGGAACACTTCTTTTACAAACGACATCTCTTGAAACGCGTTCCATACCACGAACAATAACTTCAACACGAAGAATTGCTGAATTCTCTTGTTTCCATAAATGAGTCAAAAGAGAACCATAGTGATTATTAATCCATGAACGTAAAAAAGCAGTAGGAACAGAAAGCTTTACAAGAGTATGACTATATTCAGCAAGCTTCACGCGCCCAAACCAACTGGTATAAGCCTCAACACCAACCTGTACCTTTAATTGCGCCATAACACGTATAAAAGCCGCTGCACTTTCCTCCTCTGAAACAATAGAATGCCCTATAGGAGCACTTCTACAAACATTCTTATCACTCTCCGTCATCCTATTCTTTATTATGTTCTCTGCCGACAGGATATTTACCGAAACCCTTTTAAAGGAACTAGCTTTAGAGTTCAATTTATCCACCATCTTCCATCCTGATAAAAATAAAATTTTGTCCTGCCAAACAGCTAAAATAAATCTAGCGAAGGCAAAACGCCCTACCCCAAATAAGATTACTCACCCTCCCCTAGGATAGCCTCATCACAACCCCACTAACAAAGATGACCAATAAGATTTACTTGCACTCATGATATGACCCACCCTTCTAAAATGGTAAACATATCCATTAAGAAAACTAAAAAACCGTCAGAAAACCTCTCCAACACAAAAGTTTAGAAAAGCCTAAATCAAAACATCTTGTATTCAACAAAGTACAGAATAATACGCTGATGTGACCCCTTCATGCTTTTTAGTCTTCATAAGAACCATACAAAACAGCAGAGGTAAAATGCAAGAGGTCAAAATAAAATCAAAAAACCCAAAAAAAATGCTTATATTAATGAGGACTGAAAAAAATATTGATTCAATTCATTTTTTTTCTCTAAATTTACCAATAATTAAAGAATCTCTTCAGATTTAAAAAAAAAATAAAATGCTTGACAAAAAAGACTCTGTAAAAATCCACAAAGCTTGTGGATAACCATACCCCCCTCTATAAACTTTCTCTCCTTTTTCAAGTGGAGAATCATTATCGATTCTTATTTCAATAGAAACTTTTTGAAATAATAAACAAAAAGCCAGCATCCTCATGGATACTGGCTTTTTTCTCAATTAAAGGAGAAAAAGTTTAAACGCTGAGAGCCTTCAACCGTTTAGCTAAACGCGATACTTTCCTCGCAGCAGCATTTTTATGAAAAACCCCTTTAGAAACTGCACGCATAATTTCAGGCTCAAAATTCTTAAATGCAATCTCCGCAGATGCCTTATCGCCACCCGCCAAAGCATCATCAAACTTACGTATAAAAGTACGAACGCGTGAACGGCGGGCCTTATTAACCTGTGTGCGCGCCGCAACCTTGCGCACCGCTTTTCGAGCAGAAGGTGTATTCGCCATAAATATAATCTCTCTTTCAACACCTTGGTAAAATGAGTCTCAATAACAACTCTACCAATATAAATAAATCCAACCCAAGCAAAACTATAAAGCTGCCTATAACTCGTGTGGTTTATAACGCAATCCCAAAGCTAACGTCAATTAGATTTTCAAAGATAGTCATAAAAAAACGAAGCCAAACTCTTTGATCCGCAACTTTATAGCCTAATAATAGATATTCCTTAACAAACAAAAGAATTTAAACGGCTAACTTACGCAAGACATATTGCAAAATTCCACCATGATGCAAATAATCTAGCTCATCTTCAGTATCAACACGGCATAATAATGGAACGGTTTTTACCGTACCATCAGAAAAAGTAATTTTCGCTACAGTCTTTTGACGAGGTTTCAAGTTATGAATCCCTTCAATTGTCACCTTTTCATCTCCCTTTAAGCCTAAAGATTTCCAACTTAGCCCCTCCTCAAAGACAAAAGGGACAATGCCCATACCAACAAGATTAGAGCGATGTATCCTTTCAAAAGATTGCACAATCACCGCTTTGACACCAAGAAGATTGGTCCCCTTGGCAGCCCAATCGCGTGATGATCCATTACCATATTCAACACCTGCAAAAACAACGAGCGGAATACCTTCTTGTTTATACGCCATTGCTGCATCGTAAATGGTTTGTTCTACCGCTGACGGATAATGAACCGTATAACCTCCTTCTCGACCATTTTCCCCTAACATAAAATTACGAATGCGAATATTGGCAAAGGTCCCACGCACCATAACTTCATGATTCCCACGACGCGTTCCATACTGGTTAAAATCAGCTACTTTAACACCATGATCCATTAAATATTTTCCGGCAGGAGAAGCTGCTTTAATAGAACCAGCAGGAGAAATATGATCCGTCGTGATTTTATCACCAAATAAACCTAAAATCCGTGCATCTCTAATATCTGGTAAGATATCAGGCGTTTTCTGCATATCATCGAAATAAGGTGGATTGCGTACATAGGTGGATCGCTCATCCCAAGAATAGGTAGAACCCGTAGGAATCTGAACTTTTTGCCAATTTTCATCTCCCTTAAAAACATCTGCATACTTTTCGGCAAAAACCTTACGCGTGACATTTTTTTCGATAAACTCCTGTATTTCTTGAGAAGTTGGCCAAATATCTCTCAAATAAATGGGTTGGCCATTTGAATCTTCACCAAGAGGCTCCTTGGTTAAATCCTTACACACCGTCCCGATGAGCGCATGTGCAACAACTAACGGTGGTGAAGCTAAATAATTCGCTTGCACATCAGGGGAAACACGCCCTTCAAAATTACGATTTCCTGAAAGAACCGCAGATGCAATTATACCATTGTCATTAATCGTTTTGGAAATAGCTGGATGCAAAGGACCAGAATTCCCAATACATGTTGTGCACCCAAATCCTACTAAGTTAAATCCCAGTGCATCTAAATCTTTTTGCAGACCCGAATTTTGAAGGTAAGCTTCAACGACTTGTGAACCAGGTGCAAGAGAAGTTTTTACCCATGGTTTACTCTTGAGCCCCTTTGCCACAGCATTTCGTGCCAAAAGACCCGCTGCAATAAGAACACTTGGATTCGATGTATTCGTACACGACGTAATCGCAGCGATCACCACATCACCGTGACCAAGCGTATATTCTTCACCCTCGACCTGATAACGCTTATCTTTATCTTGTCCAGAAGTCTTCTTATAGTCTTCGACCAATGCCTTCTCAAAACCCTGCCCAACGTTTTCCAATGCAATACGTCCTTCAGGACGTTTAGGACCAGCCATAGAAGAGACAACAGTTCCCATATCTAATTCAATTGTATCACTAAAAATGGGATGAGCTACCATTTCATCATGCCACATCCCTTGTGCTTTGGTGTAAGCCTCCACTAAGGCAATCCGATGTTCATCACGCCCTGTCATATTGAGATAACGCACTGTCTCCTTATCAATTGGGAAAAAACCACACGTTGCTCCATATTCAGGTGCCATATTTCCAATCGTTGCCCGATCAGCAAGTGTCATATGCTCCAAACCAGGACCAAAAAACTCAACAAATTTACCGACAACACCCTTCCGACGTAGCATTTGAGTCACCGTCAATACGAGATCGGTGGCTGTTACACCTTCCTTAAGTTTACCTGTTAGACGAAAACCAATCACTTCAGGTAACAACATAGAAACAGGTTGGCCTAACATTGCTGCTTCTGCTTCAATACCACCAACACCCCAACCTAAAACCCCTAAACCATTTACCATAGTCGTATGCGAATCAGTTCCCACACAGGTGTCAGGATAAATCGTCTCACACCCCTCTTCATTCTTCATCCATACACATTGTGCTAAATATTCTAGGTTAACCTGATGACAAATCCCTGTTCCTGGAGGAACAACACGAAAATTTTGAAAGGCTTGCTGCCCCCATTTAAGGAAACGATAGCGTTCACCATTGCGTTCATATTCATGCTCGACGTTTTCCTTAAAAGCCATGGAAGTGCCAAAAGCATCAACAATAACTGAGTGATCAATGATGAGATCAACGGGAATGAGAGGATTGATTTTTTCAGCGTTACCACCAAGTTTAACCATAGCATCACGCATTGCAGAAAGATCAACAACTGCTGGAACACCTGTAAAATCCTGCATAAGAACACGCGCAGGACGGTAAGCAATTTCTGCCCCGGCACTCCCTTTGTCGTTTAACCACTTAGCAACATTGAGGATATCCTCTTTTTTAACTGTGCGACCATCTTCAAATCGCAATAAATTTTCGAGAATAACTTTCATCGAAAACGGTAAACGAGAAACACCTTCAAGTCCGTTCTTCTCCGCTTCGATCAAACTATAATAAATATATTCTTTGCCACCAACATTTAATACTCTGCGACAATTAAAGCTATCAATTTGAGTCATGACTGTCCACCCTCAATACTATAACCACCCAATTTCCAGGAATGAACAACACAAACTACGAGTCAAGGTCGCAGCTTGAGCGCAGACGCAATTACCTCCGCTATCCATTTCCCCTCCACCCTCTCATAGGCAAATGCGGAAATCAGCGCCAGAAACCATTTTACACCAGATATTGATGTAAGGTATCCTTTATAGAACTATTTCTAGAACTATTCTAGGTACAATTGCATAAAAAATGTGTTTTTTATTCTATAATACAATAAAGAATATGAAAATAAAAACAAAATAGGCAATCACATGGTGTTATCAGGCAAAGATTTAGCCGCTTACAGAAACGAAGAAATTCTGTTTAAAGGTCTTTCTTTTTGTTTATTTTCACAGCAACTTATGACAATCACCGGTCCTAATGGTATCGGAAAGTCTACATTACTCCGAATCATTGTCGGTCTTCTTGAAGCTGCTGAAGGTCATATAATACTTAAAGACCATGATCAAATATACCCTGTTGCAACTGCCTGTCATTATCTTGGTCCTCAAAATGCTATGAAACCTCTTTTATCTGTCATTGATAATTTGCAATTTTGGGCAGATTTTTACGGTCAACATTTACGTTTTGCGCATGAAGCTCTTGCCGATATTGGTCTTTCTAACCTTGAACATTTACCCTTTAACGCTCTGTCAACTGGACAACAAAGACGCGTAGCTATTGCTCGCCTTTTGCTCTCCTATCGTCCTCTTTGGATTTTAGATGAACCAATATCTGGGCTTGATAACCATGCTCAAAAACTCCTTGCTCGTATTTTCCAGCGTCATCTCAATCAAGGTGGTATGATTATCGCTGCAACTCATAATTCCATAGGCATTCCAGAAAACCATAAAATCGCTCTGGAAAAATTTTTACCTCTCTAGGAGAGAATAAAATGAAAGCACTGTTCTGGCGTGATCTTAAACTATTATTAGTGCTACAAGCCTCTTCACTAACAGGATTATTGTTTTTTATCGCTGTTGTTGTCATAACCCCCTTTGCCATTGGGCCAGACCCCAAAATTCTTGCACAAATAGGACCAGGTATATTGTGGTTTGGAGCCCTTCTTGCAGGGCTTCTCAATCTGAACAAACTTTTCCAAATCGATCGCGATGATGGTAATCTCGACCAATTTATCCTTTCAGGACAAAGACAAAGTTTTACTCTAATTGTCTTTACCAAATGTTTTGCCCATTGGGTAGGAACGATGCTTCCTCTTATTTTTGCCACACCTATTTTAGCCCTCATGCTCCATTTAGATGTAACAATAACTTTTACAACAATACTCACCCTTTTATGCGGAACACCAGCTATTATTTTTATTGGTGCTATAGGCGCTGCACTCGCAACCTCATTGTTGCACAGTACTTTGCTTATTTTTATCATTATCTTGCCGTGGATCATTCCAATTATGATTTTTGGTGTTTCGGCTGCTACAGCCCCAATAAACCCAAATACCTCTTTTCTCACTTCCCTAGCTCTTCTCAGTGCTTTTTCACTTCTTTTGAGTCTCTTTAGCTCTTTTGTTGCTGCAATAACGCTTAAACTTTTATCAGAATAATAAAAGATGATTGCCGCATAGCAAAACTCTGCCTATTATGAATTTTATGAATGAACTATCTCGTACATATAAAATCAAGTCACTCCCTGCAAGTTTCACCCTTTTCATGAAAATAAGCAGTATCGTCTTACCTTGGTTGGCCAGCATAACATTGTGTTTCCTTATCTTAGGGCTTATGCTGGTGATGCATTCTCCTGATGACTATCAACAAGGCATTACTGTTAAGATTATGTACCTTCATGTTCCCTTTGCGTGGTTGTCTACATTCTGCTATGTAACGATGAGTGCAGCGGCATTAGGAAATCTGATTTGGAAATATCATCTTGCTGACGTGGCACTTAAATGTGGAGCGCCTATTGGGGCAATTTTTACCGCCTTGGCTCTCATGACAGGAGCGCTTTGGGGGCGACCTACATGGGGAACATGGTGGGTCTGGGATGCACGGTTAACATCAGTTTTAATTCTGCTTTTTATCTATCTCTCCATTATCCTGCTTGGGCGTGCTTTTGACAACCAAGTAAAAGCCGCTCGTGCTACTGCAATTCTTACACTTGTTGGATTTGTTAATATCCCTGTTATTAAATTTTCCGTTAATTGGTGGAATACATTGCATCAACCAGCATCATTGTTACGTGCTGGAGGATCAACAATCGACAATGCTATGTTATGGCCCCTTATAACAATGCTCTTTTGTTTTATCTTTATGTTTATTGTGCTTTATTTGATGGCTATGCGAAATGAAATCAATAGTCATTATATCCGAATACTTCAGATTAAAAAATCCCGTCGTGCACAACAACAGGACGCTTCATCATGCTCGACCTAAATGGCATCCACAGCGGACTTTTAGGAAATCTATCTCAGAAAATTGATTTTTTCCTTAGCACCCTTAAACACGAGCAAATTGTTGTTTTAAGCTATGTGCTTTCTGCAATATCCCTCTTATGTCTTATTGGATATATTCTTTGCAAAGCTCTATACCAAAAAAAAATTCTCCAACAACTAAACAAAAAAGAGCTGTCACAAAAAGAAAAGTATAATGAAAAACATCCCTCCAAACTTAAAAAAAATATATCTTTGCCTGTTCTGCTTGTTTTTTTTGGACCATTTGTTCTTTTTCTTCTTCTCATGGTGTTTTTTTTCAACTTTATGGATAAAAAACACCTTCAAGATTCTTCTCTTCTCGCAAACGCATTGGCTGAAAAACCTGCTCCCAATATTCATCTTCCTCTTCTTGATAAAGAAAGTTATCTCAATTCAAAACAGTTTAAAGGACGTGTCACATTGGTCAATTTTTGGGGCTCTTGGTGTCTGCCCTGTCGCGAAGAACATCCTATTCTTATGCAAATTGCACAAGATAAACGTTTTGATCTGATTGGTATTAATTATAAAGATAATAAAACAAATGCCCTGCGTTTTTTAAACAGTTTTGGTAATCCTTTTAAATTTATTGGCTTTGATGTTTCAGGATATACAGCCATTGATTGGGGAATATATGGCCCCCCAGAAACCTTTCTCTTGAATAAAGAGAGCATCATTATTGCCAAACATGTTGGTCCCTTAACGTGGCAAATTTATCAAAAAAAAATTCTACCAAAAATTGAACAAGCGATTATGACAGAAGAAAAATAAAATAATGCAGGTTTGTAAAAACATAACGTTTTATCATGCTATGTATGCTATTTTATTTATACGGACCCGCATTCTTCTTAGAAAAATTTTACAAGAGCATTACCATTGTTGATTCAAAAACATGTGTAAAGAAATATCTGTTTGGGAGCTTTATTTTTGATTACTTGGACAAAAACAATATTGCTATAGAACCATCGTTAGATTAGTGACAGCAACCAACTATTATTTTCAAAGTCATATAGTATTTTGTCTTCGCTTTTTATCTAAAATGCACATTGTTATGAGGGGACTTCACCACTATTCTCATCTTTTTTATAAAATAACAAACCCGTTCCTTCGCAGCGTCATTGTTATATTTATTCCCATTATACTATCTGTTCGTAATAGACTCTATAAAGTCCATATTGAGTCTATACATTCTTATTCTATCGATAATTTCTCTTATGATTATAACTAATGAGCTTTTTTGACTCTTAATAAGATAAATTCGAGTAAGAAAATATGACTACAATCAAAAAGTCTCATTTAACAGAGAAGATAAGTTATGAATACATAATCAATCTATCAATGAACATTATAAAAGAATTCATTGTAAGAAATAAACTTTTGAGATGTAAAAAGTATAAAAGAAGCTTTTTCGAGAGGAGAAAATATATTTTACAGAGAACTCTTTTTTAAGCACTCTATAACGTAATTACTGATCTCAACAGAAAAATCACTCGTATACATTAAAAAACTCTAAGACAAAAAATATTCTAGAAGTTCATATGAGCTTATGCGCAAACTTTTATGACGCAAATAAAATAGGCTTTTGTTGCAATCATCATTTTTTATGAAAAATATTTGATTATGTTTTTTCTTCTAAAAATTCTTGCGGTGTAAAACAATATGTTTTTGAGCAAAATTCACATGTGACTGAAATATATTTATTTTTAACCATTTCATTGCGTTCATCAATAGAAAATCCTTCTAGGATTCCTTTAATTTTTTCGTGTGAACAAGAACATTGATCGACAAGAGAAAAAGGCTTAAAAACTCTAACACCTTGTTCATGAAAAAGACGGAACAAGAGCTGTTTACTACCGACTTGGGGATCTGTTAATTCTGAACTTTCAATCGTTTCCATGAGTATTTTAGATTCCTGCCATTGGTTATCCAATTGGGTATGAGTTTTCGTTTCTTCTCGCTTTTGATGAGGGGCATCTATTTTATGATGAGACGATTCTTGGGGTAAAAGTTGGATCAAAATACCTCCAGCTCGCCAGCTTTTCTGCGGTTTTCCTTGTTGGTCACGATTAATTAATATAGCAACAGCCAGACGGATATCGGTAGGAATTTGTTCTGATTGATCAAAATAAATACGAGAAGCTTCTTGTAAATTTGATCCATCTAATGCAACTATCCCTTGATAGGGTTGCATATGGGGACCTTGATCAATTGTGAAGGCTAAAGTGCCTTTTCCTAAAAGTGTTTCTGAAGAGGTTTGACCATTGTCTATGGCTTGTTTCAGCTGTTCTTTATCAAAACGAGCGTATCCACGTAAACTGGAAGGAGGCGAAAAATCGCACACCAACATATTAACCGGTCCATCGGAATGGGTTTGTAGAATAAATTTTCCCGTAAGTTTTAGAGAAGTTCCAAGCAGAACCGTTAAAAGTAAAGCTTCTGCCAGAAGATAAGAAACCGGTTCAGGGTATTGATGTCTGTTAAGAATAGAATTTAAAGTTTCCCCAAGTTGTACGGCACGTCCACGGATATCAAGTTCTTCAACTTGAAAGGGAATAACACTATCATCTTCACGCAAGAAGTTGTTGTTGAGAGAGGCGTCATCTTTAGCTTGTTCACTCATAGCTTTGCCTTTTTTATATAATTTGTTGTAGGGAGGCTATTGTGGAGAGAAAAACGCATCTTGTAAACACCAAGAAAGAATTGCTTTTTGAACATGAAGACGATTTTCAGCCTCATCGAAAACAACGGAGTGCGGTCCATCAATCACAGAATCAACAACTTCTTCACCGCGATGAGCAGGAAGACAATGCATAAAAAGAGCATCAGATTTTGCTAATTTCATGAGAGATTCATTGACTTGATAAGGCTGAAAAGTAGAACGACTGCGAGCACGAAATTCTTGTCCCATGGAGACCCATGTGTCGGTCATAATACAATCAGCATCTTGAGCTGCTTTTTGGGGATTATGGGTTAGTGTAAGATGCGCTCCTCGTTCACGTGCCCAATGGATAAATTTTTCCTGTGGTTCACTGCCCTTTGGAGTAGCAATACGCAAATGAAAATCAAAAAGAGCTGCGGCTTCAATTAAGGAATGGAGTACATTATTACCATCCCCCATCCACGCAAATATTTTACCAGAAATAGGCCCCCGATGCTCCTCATAGGTTAATATATCTGCTAGAATTTGGCAAGGATGTGTATCATCTGTAAGGGCATTAATGACAGGAATTTGTGCATATTGTGCCAATTCGAGCATACGTTGATGTTTTGTTGTTCGTAATATCACGATATCCACAAAACGAGATAAAACACGAGCCGTATCAGCTATAGTTTCACTGTGACCAAGCTGCATTTCTGAACCCGTGAGCATGATTGTATCTCCGCCAAGCTGGCGCATACTGATATCGAATGAAATACGGGTTCGTGTGGATGGTTTTTCAAAAATCATCGCAAGTGTTTTACCTATAAAAGGTTTTGAACCTTTTCCTGCTTTAAAAGATGCTTTAAGGATCTTCGCATAATCGATCAGTGCGCGTGCTATTGCTGGCGTTAAAATGGATAAGTCCGTGAAATGACGAAGAGCATTTGTCATGTGTGTGATATTTGTCTTTCTTTGTTTACTTGCGAAAGATAAGCTATTGCTTTTTCAATACGATGCAAACTTTCATCTATTTCTTCTTCCCTAATGATAAGAGGAGGCAATAAGCGCACAACATTGTTGTTGGCAGCAACACTTAAGAGATGTTCATTTTCTAAAGCATTAACGACAAGATTTGAAGACACAACACATTGAATACCCAACATTAGCCCCATCCCCGGAACTGCGCGGATAATATCAGGATAGATATTGAGAATATGCAAAAGTCCACTTTTTAGTTTATCCCCCATGCGCTGAACATGGTTGAGAAAACTTGGCTCTAACAAAATATCAAGAACACTATTTCCTACAGCCATTCCAAGAAGATTTCCTCCAAAGGTTGAACCATGTGTCCCAAGTGTCATGCTTTTTGCAACTTTATCCGTTGCAAGGCAAGCGCCTAATGGAAATCCCCCTCCTAATCCTTTTGCGAGGGTAAGAATATCAGGTGTGACATCACTCCATTCATAAGCAAAAAGCTTTCCTGTTCGTCCTATACCCGTTTGGACTTCATCTAAAATCAATAATAGACCATTATCATCGCATATTTTGCGCAAAAATCTTAAATATTCATGAGGGACCGTTCGTATTCCTCCTTCTCCTTGAATAGGTTCAATAAGAATAGCGGCGGTATTTTTATTAATAGCATTACACAAAGCGATTTCATCACAAAAAGGTACTTGAATAAATCCACCAGCTTTAGGTCCAAAGCCTTCAAGATATTTTTCATGCCCAGTCGCAGCAAGTGCTGCAAGTGTACGTCCATGAAATGCCCCTTCAAAAGTAATTATTTCAATGCGTTCTGAATGACCAGCAGCATAGTAATAATGACGTGCCGTTTTGAATGCGCACTCCAATGCTTCAGTACCTGAATTGCAGAAAAAAACCTTATCCGCAAAACTATTTGCACAAAGCCGCGTGGCAAGAGATGCTTGTTCAGGAGATTGAAAAATATTAGAAACATGCCAAAGTTTTTCAGCTTGTATTTTGAGCGTATCAACCAATTTTGGATGTGAATACCCTAATGCATTAACAGCAATGCCAGATGTGAAATCAAGATAATGTTCTCCTTTATCGGAAATAAGCCATACACCATGCCCCTGTTCAAAATGCAAATTTCGTCGTGCGAAGCATTCATAAAGTGGTTGTATAGAGACAGCATCCATCATAATTCCCTTTATATTTTAACCTTTTCAATATATATACAAAGCAACACTACAAATAAAACAGCATGGTACATTTCGTTACGGTGCTTTCAACATTTCATTACGATTAGTGATTACACCTATAGAATAGATCATTACACCAATTGAAAAAAAGTCAATGAAGGTTCTACAAATAAGCATTTTGGGGAAAAGCCTTAAACAAAAGTGAAAGTTTAACCTATGATTGATTTGCAAGTTGGGGAAAACATTCTAAATAAACTCTTCAAGAGGTAAAGACTCTTGTCATAGAGTGAGTGCATATTGTAATTTACAATATAATAAGCAAGATGATGTGTTTTGATTTGTAAGTCCACAGGCTGGATGATTTTCTTATGCTCGTTTAGAGTGTAAAGTTCTTTCATTCAGCGTAATGAAAACATTATTTAAACATTTGAAGATGCAACGGGGGAGAGCATCTTAGTGACGTAATCGGAATGGAGTGCTGGTATGGGTTGGACATGTGAACGCGTTGAGCTTCTTAAAAAGCTTTGGAGTGAAGGGTTAAGTGCAAGTCAAATTGCTGCTCAATTAGGTGGGGTCAGCAGAAATGCAGTCATCGGCAAAGTACATCGATTAAAGTTACCAGGACGTGGTAAGACAGCTCAAGGAAGCACGCGTGCGCAAAAAACTCCCGTGGGAAGCAGCAGCCCATCATCTCCACGTGTGCGTCGCAACACATCCACGGTATCGCCAGTAAACACATCATCTGTAAGTATTGAAGAAACAGCTTTAAAGACAGAATTTGTAGTGGAAGATGTAAAAGAAGTTGATATGTCCACAAAATCCAATGTAGTGGTGCCTATATCACGTCAACTTAATCTTCTACAATTGAGTGAAAATACATGTAGATGGCCGGTTGGCGATCCATTATCAGCAGATTTTCATTTTTGTGGTGCAGATTCTGATGAAAGTAGCCCCTATTGTGCCTTTCATGCTAAGCTAGCATTTCAACCAATATCTGAAAGACGTCGGATAAGAGTGTAATATCCTCAATTGAATCTCGTATTTTACGTCTTCTGCGCTTCGTTATTAAATTTTAATTATCGAATTATTATGAGAACGAAATTTGATGGAGCTTTTAATGAATGAAAAAATTTCTTCATGAAATTATTCAACGAAACTGTATCTTTTGATGCTACTGCGCAGCTATGTGTTGTAAAGTTATATTCTTGTTTATTTTCACGATTCTCTTTAATTTAGTTGTACTGCTGTTAACACTATCCATAGCAATGTCTTTTGAATAATACAGTTCTCAATTTCTCATGTTTTTATTCTTCGTGTATTTAATAGAGTAATGCTGTGGTTTATAAAAATAATTTATCGCTTTGCAACCTGAATGAGATCCATCTATATCTCTCTCATTTTAAGTCCTCTTATATTGAATCGATCAAAATCTTTCGTTTGGGCGTCACGCGCGAGATGAGAACTGCGGAGAGTAAAAACACTTACAGAAAAGCATGCCTCTGTATAAACGCTTTAAAATACCAAGGACTTAAAGGGTTGTTGCAACATTGGGAGATGGTAAAGTGTATGATGATGCCAGCTTACTCTTTTACTAAGCATAAAGATAGGGGGGGGTGCTTCATGGATTTATCATTATACTCTTCACGGATACTGTCGCAAAATAAGCTTGAGAGCGTTGAAAGATGTTTCTTTAAAACAAGCCTGTGGATATATTCAATTCAATGTCGTTCTGTTTTGTGTGAGGGATGTGCCCCGTTAACGAATGCTATAAACAAAAGCGTGAAGCAATACGTAGAATGTAAAATAATATCTTTATAATTCTTTATAAAAAATTATAACGAAGGGAATATTGTATTCAAGGCTCTTACGAAATATACGAAAACAATAAATTATAAGTATAAATAAATATTAAACCTGAAACGACCATAATGACATCACATTCCTTCTCCCGACATAAAACGGCGCAACCAAACATAAAGCGCACCTTCTCCGCCATGCTGACGTGCTGCTTGCTCAAACGCGTGGACATAATATCGAAAAGCTGGTGTTGATAACCAATACGGAACAAATCTATACAAAGCTCCATCACTCCCAACGGATCGTCCTTTTCCTGTAATCACAAGGACATAACGCAATCCTCTCTGCTGAGAGGATTGTAGAAATTTTTTTAAGAAAAAATAAGCTTCTTCCTGCATATAACCATGAAGATCAAGACGCGCCTCAAGAGGATAACGACCTTGGGAAATTTTACGATATGCAACATGATCAAAGAAATGAATCTTTTGTGCTTGTATAACTGCCCTCTTTTCTCTTTTAATAATTGTCGAGGGTTGTTGATTTTCCTGAGACAATGAGGAGATTTGAGTTACAGGTTGATTTTTATCATTAATATTTGCAATAATTTCTGAAGTAGAAGAGAGCATCTTACCGTGAAGCGGTGTTATCGTACGACAAACCATCTCCCATAAAAGGCGATCTTGTGAAGCCAATAAATCTCTTTTTTGTCTCCATTTACTTGAGGACATTTTAATTTCTCATAAATCATTGAATGCTTATGGAAGAAAAACAAAAAGTATTTTAATTTTCATTTTCTGTAGCAAAAAGCTTCCAGTTGGGATCTGACGATAAACTATTGCGAACAAAAGTCCAAATATCTCTGATTTCTACAATAGCATCAGGATCACCGTCTATACGCTCGCCCTGTTCATTATAAGTAACAGAAATCATCTCACTGACAATACGTATCGTTAAAAGTTCATCCTTTTCTTGTATTGCCGCCGCAATAAATTCGATCTTATTAATTCCAACAAAAGTGAATTCTATTCTTTCTTTATTTTTTTCTCGTTGCTCAATAGCCGTACAAAAACTCTCAAAAACATCCTGACAAAGCAAGCTTTTAAGCTGATTGCGATCACCTTTGGCAAAAGCTGTTACAATCATTTCATAAGCAATTTGCGCACCTTTTATAAAAAGTTGAGGAGAAAAATGAGAATCAATTCTATGCAATTCCCGCAAATTTTTATTCAAAAGACTCCCCTCCGGTGAAATTTTATCAATTTCACTAAAGTCGTCTTTTTGTGAATTTTTCTGATGAGGGAACGAAACAATATTATCAGCCGTTTCTGCTTCAACCTGTTTTTTAGAACGACGTGAATAAGGATCAAAGGGTGGCTTTTCAAACCCAATTCGTTTCCCTAATACATTACGGAGTTGCACAAAAATAACAACCATAACAACAAGAGCTATGACAAGTATAACGTCAAATTCCATAGGCGCTGTCAATCTCCAAAGCTTAAGTCTCTAATAAACATTGCAGTCAATACCATTTATCAATAAATATGTAAAATAAGGAATCTTATCATTCAAATATTTTTATAGATTTTGTATTTAAACGGAGTGCTCTTAAGAATTTCTCCCCCTACTCATCCAGAAGGAAATTTTCATGTGATAAAACTTTATTCTATAAATCCTCGTTTTTTTGTTGTTATCTTTCTTTGCATTCTTTTAATCGAGATTGCTGGTTTTATCTTTGTTGGTCAAGAAATTGGTATTTTGGCAACTTTGAGTTTGGTTATTCTCACAACCATAGTTGGGGTTGTTTTATTGCGAATTCAAGGGATTAGCCTTTTAAAAAATATACAAACTGAACTTGTCCAAGGACGCACATTAGAGAATAATATTATTAATGATGCTTTCATCATCTTTAGTGCAATTTTACTTATTCTTCCCGGCTTTGTAAGTGATTTCTTGGGAATATTACTTCTTATTAAACCAATTCGCTCTGTTGCTTGGCATTTCTTTATATCATTAAAAAACAAAATTAATCCCAATACTAAAAGAAAAAATGACTCTGAAAAAATAATTGATCTTAAAGCAGAAGATTACACAATTCATGATACGACAGAATCTCCATGGCGCAAAAATGATGATAACCATTGAAATGCCTAAAAAATCTGCAACAAACTAAAAAAATATTCAAGATAAAGAGCGCATTTCTTGCAACCTTTTGCAAGGCGTGATAACCAATCTGGTCTTTAGATCTAAAATAAATTATACATATTATAATAAGAGAGGTTCGTCGTATGGCCGAAGGTGAAATGAATAACAGTGGTGGAGAGCCGGTTTTTGCTGTATTAACTCAATATTTAAAAGATTTATCATTCGAAAATCCAGGTGCTCCTCGTTCATTGCGTGCACGTGAAAAATCACCACAAATTGATATCAATATTAACGTCAATGCTAACCCAATTGGTGATGACAATTATGATGTCGTTTTGTCTCTCTCCGTCAAAGCCAATGATGAAACTGAAACCTTATTTCATGTAGAATTGATTTACGGTGGTGTTTTTCACCTTAAAAACATTCCACAAGAACATGTTATGCCTCTGGTCTTTATTGAATGTCCCCGTCTTTTATTTCCATTTGCTCGCCAAATTATATCTGATGCTACTCAAAACGGTGGCTTTCCACCTTTGTGGATTGATCCTATTGATTTTGCAGCACTCTTCCAAAAGCGTCTTTCTGAAGAACAAAAAGACAGTCAAATACAGCCCTCTTAAAAAGTTTATTCTTTTGTTATTAAAAAGCCCCTTGATATATTCTTGGTATAGTAGGGGCTTTTTCCTTTAGACGACTTTTGCGGCATGATAAGCCGCAAGCATTGCAATATTGACAACATCTGTATCGCTTCCACTAAATGGTACAATTTGGACAGATTTTTCCAATCCAATTAAAATAGGACCAATGATGGTTGCTTCACCAAGTTCTTGTAACATTTTGCTTGCAATGGAAGACGCGTGATATCCAGGCATAACCAAAATGTTAGCGGGCTCCGTTAATCCCATAAATGGATATTGCTGCATCAATTTGGAATTGAGTGCCACATCAGCACTCATTTCTCCATCAAACTCAAAATCAACTTTGCGTTCATGCAAAATATTAATCGCATCCTGAATTTGCTGCGTCGTCTGCCCTTTCATATAAGCAAATGTAGAAAATGCTAAAAATGCTACCCGTGGTTGATATCCAAATCCTCGCACAAATGAAGCTGCTTGTTCCGCTATATCCGCAAGTTCTTCAGCATTAGGATTTTCATAAACGGCTGTATCCGTAATAAACACAATTCGTCCACGGCAAATAGCCATTGAAATACCAATCAATCGTTCTTTTGGTTTTTCATCAATTGCACGACGTATATCGATTAACGCTGTTTCATAATTGCGTGTCACCCCTGTAACCATTGCATCAGCATCTCCTAGTGCCACCATACACGCAGCAAAATAATTGCGATCATTATTGATACGATGATGACAATCACGCAACAGCCAACCTTGACGCTGCATCTTTTTATAAAGATAATTCGCATAAGCATCTGTACGGCAAGAAAGCTTAGCATTCATAATGGAAATACCTTCACGCTCCAGATCAATTCCAGCGATAACAGCCGCTTCTCTTACTTGCTCTTCACGACCAACCAAAATCGCTTGTCCTAATTTTTGATGGACATAGGAAACGGCTGCCCGCATAACTTGCTCTTCTTCACCTTCTGCAAAGACAATTTGTTTTGGCGCTTGACGAACATGGTTATAAACCCCACGCATCATCGAGGAAGTAGGATCACGTCTCGCATTCAAATCGCGCTCATAGGCCTCTAAATCATCTATGTTCTTTTGCGCAACACCGCTTTCCATTGCTGCTTTTGCTACCGCTATTGAAACAACCGTAAATAAACGCGGATCAAAAGGAACAGGGATGATATAATTAGGACCAAATTTTAATCGCTTTCCATGATAAGCTTCCGCAACGCTGTCAGGCACTTCTTCATGCGCTAAATTAGCAAGAGCCTTTGCCGCAGCAATCTTCATGTCTTCATTAATAACTCTTGCACGCACATCAAGCGCACCACGAAATATATAAGGAAAACAGAGAACATTATTAATCTGATTTGGATAATCGGAACGTCCTGTTGCGACAATGGCATCATGACGCACTTGCATAACCTCTTCCGGCGTAATTTCTGGATCGGGATTAGCCATAGCAAAAATGATCGGCTGGGGTGCCATGGATCTTACCATTTCAGGAGTAAGAGCACCTTTAGCAGAAACCCCAAAAAATATATCTGCACCTTCCATTGCTTCCATAAGCGTACGTTTATCTGTTTGAATAGCATGCGCAGATTTCCACTGATTCATTCCCTCTTTGCGGCCTTCATAGACCACACCCTTTGTATCACATAATATGATATTTTCGGAACGAAAGCCCATCGCTTTAATCAGTTCAATACAAGCAATTCCTGCAGAACCAGCACCATTACAGACTAACCGCGTATTTTGCATATCGCGCCCTGTTAAAGTCAAAGCGTTGAGAACACCAGCAGCAACAATAATTGCTGTACCATGTTGATCGTCGTGAAAAACAGGTATATTCATTACCTCGCGTAGGCGGCTTTCAATCATAAAGCACTCTGGCGCCTTAATGTCTTCAAGATTAATTCCACCAAAAGAAGGTTCTAAATGGCGCACCAAATTGATAAAACTTTCTGTATCGTTTATATCAATTTCTAAATCAATGGAATCAATATCCGCAAAACGCTTAAACAGCACTGCTTTTCCTTCCATGACCGGCTTAGAAGCAAGTGCACCTAAATTGCCTAACCCTAAAATAGCTGTACCATTTGAAATAACAGCAACAAGATTGCCTTTTGCTGTATAATCATAAGCTAGCGCTGGATTTTGAGCAATTGCCTTAACTGGAACGGCAACACCTGGTGAATAAGCAAGTGCTAAATCATGCTGTGTTGCCATAGACTTTGTTGCAACAATCTCAAGCTTTCCTGGTCGACCACGACTATGAAAATCTAGAGCTTCTCTTTCGCTCGCACTGTAAACAGTTTGAGATATTTTCTGATCTTGCTCGCTCTTTTTCATCTCACTTTATTTTCTCCAAAAACAGTGTAAATTTTGCTTGATAATGCGTATAGTCATTAAATCTGATTCATATATTAGAAATCGCTATTCTTGCCTTAGCAAATCTGATGATGCGTTGCAATTTAGAGATAAATAGATATTGAAGTAAATAAAAAAGAGTAAAAACTTCACTTAAAGGAAACAGGCCTCGTACAAATGGATAAAAAAAACAATCATAAAAATAATTTAATTCCACAGCCTGCCTCCTCATCTGCTTCCTCTCAAGAACGTCTTACACCTATGATGGAGCAGTACATAGAAATCAAAGCCGTCCATCATGATTCCCTTCTCTTTTACCGAATGGGGGATTTTTATGAATTATTTTTTAATGATGCGATTGAAGCTGCTCAGGCTTTAGGAATCACACTCACAGCACGCGGAAAACATTTAGGACAAGATATTCCTATGTGCGGTGTTCCCGTTCATGCTGCTGATGATTATTTACAAAAACTGATTGCTTGTGGTTACCGAGTTGCTGTTTGTGAACAAATAGAAGATCCTGCTGAAGCAAAAAAACGTGGCTCAAAATCTGTTGTTCGGCGTGATGTTGTTCGCCTTGTAACACCTGGAACGATAACAGAAGAAAAACTCCTTGATCCAACACGCGCAAATTATTTGATGACACTTTCCCGTATAAAAACTAGCGATGGAGAGGAATTTGCTCTTTCTTGGATTGATATCTCAACAGGCATATTTCGTGTAACAGAAAGCCGCCAAGAAAAACTTTTAGCAGATATTATGCGTGTTGATCCACAAGAAATCATTGTTGCTGATTCATTTTTTCATGATAAATCTCACAAGTCACTTTTTAGTATTCTTGATCGTATCGTTTCACCTCAACCTGCTTGTCTCTTTGATGCACTCACCGCTGAACGCGATATTTGCAATTATTTTAAACTCTCAACTCTTGAAGGCGTTGCCGATTATTCACGTTCCGAACTCTCTGCAATTGTAGCTGCTATTCGTTATATCGAAAAAACACAAATCACGCATCGCCCTCCCCTCATGCAGCCTGAGCGCCAAAATGAAAGTGCGACTCTTTTTATTGATGCCGCAACCAGATTAAGCCTTGAACTTATTCGTACGACATCAGGTCAACGGGATGGAAGTTTATTAAAAGCTATTGATCGCACTGTAACAGGAGGAGGATCACGCCTTCTTATTGACCGCCTTATTGCTCCCCTCACCACTCCTTCGGCTATTGATACGCGTTTGGATTCTATCGATTTTTTTCTACGTAATCCTTCTCTTGCAGAAGCGATAAAGCTTATTTTAAAGGGGGGACCAGATATGCCCCGCGCCGTTTCACGTTTGGCTCTTGGACGAGGAGGTCCCCGTGATATGGCGACAATCCAGCGTGGCTTTGAAATCATTCGTGAATTGCATCAACTTCTTGATAATGAGCTTCTGCCTCAAGAAATAAGTGATGTACAACAGGTGTTCTCAAAATTACCCACAGCGTTATACTTTCATTTAGAACAGGCATTAGCTGATGATCTCCCACTCCTTAAACGTGATGGTGGTTTTATTCGTTCTAATTATCATAAAGAGCTCGATGAAATGCGTGCTTTACGTGATGAATCTCGCCGTGTCATTGCTGAACTTCAAGCGCAATATGCCCATGAAACAGATATTAAGACGCTTAAAATAAAGCATAATAATATTCTAGGTTATTTCATTGAAGTAACCAGCACACAAGCATCTTCCCTTACAAATAATCCACAAGCTAAAGCACGTTTTATTCATCGGCAAACAATGGCAAACGCTATGCGTTTTACGACAACAGAGCTCGCTGACCTTGAAAGCCGTATTGCCCATGCTGCCAATCACGCATTGACACTTGAACTAGAGATTTTTGATATTCTCGTTCAGGAAATTACCGAACAAGTTGATTTTATTCGTAAAGCCTCTGAAGCACTTGCTATTTTAGATGTCTCTGTCGCTTTAGCATATCTTGCTGAAGAACAAGGATATTGCCGCCCTAAAATTGATCTTTCACTTACCTTTCATATTACAGCAGGACGCCATCCTGTCGTCGAGCAAGCACTCCGCAAACAAGCAGCAGAACCTTTTATTGCCAATAATTGTGATCTCTCTGTGCAAGAAAATCAGCAATATGCAGCAATCTGGCTGTTGACAGGGCCTAATATGGGAGGAAAATCAACTTTTTTGCGGCAAAATGCTCTTATTGCTATTATGGCGCAAATGGGGTCCTTCGTTCCAGCAACTTCAGCACATATTGGTGTCGTTGATCGCCTATTTAGTCGCGTTGGGGCTTCCGATGATCTTGCACGGGGGCGCTCAACCTTTATGATGGAAATGGTTGAAACAGCAACGATTCTCAATCATGCTAGCCACCATTCCCTTGTTATTCTTGATGAAATAGGACGTGGAACATCAACCTTTGATGGACTTTCTATTGCTTGGGCTGCTGTTGAATATCTCCATGAAGTTAACCATTGTCGTGCTATTCTTGCTACCCATTTTCATGAAATGACTGCACTTACCGAAAAACTTGACAGACTGCATAACGTAACCATGAAAGTCAAAAATTGGGATGGTGATGTAGTTTTTCTTCATGAGGTCACACCTGGAGCCGCTGACCGTTCCTATGGTGTACAAGTCGCAAAGCTTGCTGGACTTCCCCCAGCCGTTATTACACGAGCAACAGATGTACTCCATCAATTAGAACAAGGCGAAATGGCTGGAAAAGGACATAAACTCATTGATGATTTACCACTCTTTTCTCTTAAAGCAACATCTCCAGTCAATGAAGCAAAAAACAAACATTGTATACTTCACGAAGCTTTAAAAAATATTCATCCCGATGAACTCTCTCCTAAACAAGCTTTAGAAGCAATTTACCACCTCAAACAACTTGAAAAGAGTAACCCTTTATAGAAAACAGATGTTATTTTTTATTAAAAAACCTTCTTAATAGGAGATAACGTAACCATTTTTGATATACCACAGCATAAACAGTTATTTATCGTATTCCCATCGCTTTTCTACATAATATATTTGTAAGTATAATTGCCTATAGAAGCAAAACCATATGCATTATATTTCATATTCCCTTAGATTAATATTGGCTCTTATACAAAAAATTGGTCAAGATCGACTATTTTTACAAGATAGTCGTTTTTTGTAAAGATTGTCATGAAATCTCCTCCACCTTGCAAATACGCCATATTTAGTGAATTATGCTTTTTCACGATCGATATTATTGTTATCATAGCAACATTTCTAGTTTAAAGCTGTTGGTGTTGGGATACCATCCCATTTTGCATAATAAATTCATGGATAATGGGTCTCGTATTTTCTTCACATTTTAAGCTATAAAGAGCTCTTTTACTGTTTTCATATGGAACATATAATCAGATATATCACAGCAGCATTTTATTTTCCTAAATATCCTTAAACTCCTTCTTACATCTCAAAGGATAGAGATTTTCATTCGAATCAAGTCTGCAAACAATCCAGATTCTAAGGAATTTATCTTGATTTCCTAGTCATGTGATTCACTTAAACTAAAAGCTTTACAAACAAGTCTAAGAATATTCACCACGCACTAAGAAACACTTAATATTTAAGGAGGATGCCGTATATCACAGTCCTAAATGACAGTGTTTTACGGTACAACAAGATAATGCCACCAGTACAATAAATATCTTCCATAAATATGAGAACAGGAAATTGTAATTTCGTATAAGATTGGAATATGATATGAAAAGTAATGATACTGTATCTATCTTTATCTATCTTACATAGCTGCTAAAATAAGCAATCCGCAGCTGCTTTTAGTTGTATTGATAGCTTTTTAATCCTACTCATCCATGACTCGAAATATTCTGATAAGTTCATAAACTCATAAAATAATTAGCTCAGAATATCGTGCAAAAGATGCAAAAAATCAGAGTACTGTCTCTATTCAACTCATCAAATATTACGTACTGCACCTTTTGAAGCAGATGTAGTCATCGCTGCATAAGCTTTGAGAGCCTTTGAAACTTTACGCTGACGCTTCTCAATCGGTTGCCAAGCGCCTTTTCCTTTTGCTTCCATCTTAGCACGACGCTGCTTCATCTCAACGTCATCCACCAACATATGAATTCTACGATTTGGAATATCAATTTCTATGATATCCCCTTCTTCCACTAACGCAATTTCTCCTCCTTCCGCAGCTTCTGGAGAAATATGTCCTATCGAAAGCCCTGAACTTCCTCCTGAAAAACGTCCATCCGTAACAAGTGCACAAACCTTGCCTAATCCTTTAGATTTGAGATAACTCGTTGGATAAAGCATTTCTTGCATTCCAGGTCCACCACGTGGACCTTCATAACGGATTAAAACAATTTCACCTGTTTTAATCTTATCAGTTAATATAGCTGAAACAGCTGAATCTTGGCTTTCAAAAATTCTTGCCGGACCTTTAAAAGTTAAAATTGATTGATCAACGCCTGCTGTTTTTACAATACAGCCATCTTTTGCAAGATTTCCATAAAGAACTGCCAATCCTCCATCTTGTGAATATGCATGTTCTCTATTGCGAATCACACCTTTTTCACGATCAAGATCAAGGGTCTCATAGCGACAAGATTGGCTAAAAGCTGTTTGTGTCGGAATACCACCTGGAGCAGCACGATAAAATGCACGAACTGTTGGCTCATTAGTTTGCTTTACATCCCAGCGGTAAAGAGCTTCTTTCATTGTTTTTGCATGAACCGTATAAGTTGATGTATCAATGAGTCCCGCCGCATCCAGTTCGCCTAAAAGCCCCATAATACCACCAGCGCGATGAACATCTTCCATATGTACATTTGCAACAGCAGGAGCAACCTTACATAAAACAGGAACACGACGTGAAAGATGATCAATATCCGTCATGGTAAAATCCACCTCACCTTCTTGCGCCGCGGCTAAAAGATGCAGTACTGTATTGGTTGATCCCCCCATGGCAATATCAACGGTCATTGCATTTTCAAAAGCCTTGCGTGAAGCAATAGAGCGTGGCAAAACTGTTTCATCATCATTTTCATAATAACGCTTAACCAATGCAACAATCTGTTTTCCAGCTTCTTCGAAAAGCATCCGCCGATCTGCATGTGTTGCTAACATTGATCCATTTCCAGGAAGAGAAAGCCCCAATGCTTCCGTTAAGCAATTCATGGAGTTGGCCGTAAACATTCCTGAACAAGAACCACATGTAGGACAAGCTGCACGCTCCATTTCAGCAACTTCTTCTTCTGAATTTTGTTCTGAAGCTGCTGCGACCATGGCATCGACCAAATCAACCCTTAGATCTTGATCCTTCCATTTAATCTTACCTGCTTCCATAGGACCGCCAGAAACAAAGATTGTCGGAATATTCAACCGTAAAGCAGCCATTAACATACCAGGCGTAATTTTGTCACAATTAGAAATACAGACAAGTGCATCCGCACAATGTGCATTAACCATATACTCTACAGAATCAGCAATGATTTCACGTGAGGGCAAAGAATAGAGCATTCCATCGTGCCCCATCGCAATTCCATCATCTACAGCAATGGTATTAAATTCTTTCGCAACACCACCGGCAACAGCTATCTGTTGTGCGACTAATTGCCCAAGATCTTTTAAATGGACATGCCCTGGTACAAATTGTGTAAAAGAATTCGCAATCGCAATAATGGGTTTACCAAAATCAGTATCTTTCATCCCTGTTGCACGCCAAAGTCCGCGGGCTCCTGCCATATTACGCCCGTGGGTTGATATTCTTGAACGGTAAGAAGGCATTATTTTTTTCCCCTCAAATAATTCCATTTTGCTTGTTGTGCTGTAACTTCATTATAAAAACAAGAGCTTTAATATTCAAAAGAGCAAAATACCTCGTACTGAGGCATTTGAAGCACAAAATTAAAAGCCCTGTATAAACTTTTTCATAAAGCCTTTGTTTTTTTCTTACCTGTTAATCAACATCTAATCCCTGTGCAAGTCCACGTTTGAGACAAATATCAAAACGCTTCAGTGTGGAACGAACTGTTCCAGATTTTTGTATGCCAGATTTGGTCAGTATATTGCATCTATTTGTTTGCGTAATTTCTGGAACAAGAAGACAGCCTCATTTGGAAAGAATATAAAGGCATCGTGGTAAAAATCTATCATCTCCTTACAATTCAGCTTTACACCTTTCAAACGCATTCATAGAAATATCTTTTAAATAATTATGACGCATTATCTCATGCTTTTGTTTTTACACTCTTCAATAGAGCTACTCCCCTCAGGAAGAACAAAACACACCAAACAAAATACACTTGTATAGCCTTTATGTACTCATTTTAAAGAGACATCTTTCAATGTAACTCGAGCCCATTTCACGATAGCGCCCATGAATGGTATAACAGCCCTCGTGAATAATATAAATCTATAAGGGACATCTTCACACTTATGAAGAAGAAAACTGACACCATCATACATTTTTTCATCCCCATATTGTGAATGTCTTTGGTAATTGAGACAATTAAAAAGAGATATTTTTATTCCTTTCTTCAAGTGTTTTTATCCACATGGCTCTCCCTGCTTATGACATCAAGCAAGTGACTTTAATTGTTTCAATATAAGAAGATCTCAAATGAGAGAACCTTATGATATTCGGGACTCTCATTCCAGTTGTAAAAAATTAATTATGAATATAAATCAATACTTAATCTCATTATAACCCACATTACACCCTTTACGAAAAAACAGATAGAATTTATAAAAGAGTACAGCTTTTTCTCGTAAGGTAATCTAGTGCAGAGTTACAATTTGTAGTTCATGCTCATTGGCTCCAGCAAGAGCGATAGAACGCTCATCGGATAAAATGATAGGATAACCTGTTTCACCAAAGAGAGCCCATATCGTAATGCCTGGGGTCATCGGTGGAAGATCTGGAAAGTTTTTAGCCAGATCATCTGTACAAACTTTTTTTAAATAGGCAATCTGTCCCGCATCAGAGTAGGATGTGTTCTGAAACGACAAGTTTTGTTTATGTTCTCCCATTTCACTGTTCCTTTACGCCTTAACTTTTATGACTCACCACTACTGACTTTAATTGGAATCTGTTTTATTTCTTTTTTTAATTTTGGTTGATACAGATTAATTGATAAAAGACCATTTTTCAACTCCGCATTTGTAACATGCATCCCTTCCGCGAGAACAAAGGTTCGCTGGAATTGTCGCGCAGCTATACCGCGATATAAATATTGATGATTTTGGTTGTCTGTTTGTTTACCATGAATAACCAATTGATTATCATCAAGCAAAATATTAAGATGGTTAATCTTAAATCCAGCAACAGCCAAAGTTATCCGGATATGATTTGCATCATCATTTTTATGCAAACGTTCAATGTTATAGGCTGGGTAAGCCTCATCAGCTTTACCGATACGTTGCAATATTTTTTCTACGGTTTCAAACCCTAAAAGAAAGGGATTGGAGAAAGGCGTCACATGTGTCATTCATGAGTATCCTCTTTAAAACGGCTTTACTTGACCACACTCTATAAAAGTGTTCGCTGCATTTCTCTCATATGGCGAGCGTGAATGATAACTTCAAGAGAGAAGATTTAAGAGAGTTCAATGCCTCAACGTACCATAAAATTGTCAAAAGTGCGAAATTTATCTGGTATATTATATAATGAAAATGAAATTGCAGAAATATTTCGCCGTTTTTCTGTGCAACGCCCAGCGCCTAAGAGTGATCTTATCTATACAAATATTTTTACGCTTTTAGTTGCCGTTGTGCTTTCGGCTCAAGCGACAGATGTAAGCGTTAATAAAGCGACAAAAGAATTATTTCGTCTTGCTGATCAACCGGAAAAAATGGTTGCATTAGGAGAAGAAGAAATAGCATATCATATCCGTTCAATTGGTCTTTGGCGTGCAAAAGCACGTAATGTTTATGCGCTTTGCAACTATTTAATTGATTATTATGGCGGTCAAGTACCCGATACGCGTGAAGCACTCATGGCCCTTCCTGGAGTAGGGCGCAAAACGGCTAATGTGGTCTTGAATGTTGCTTTTGGTCAACCTACATTGGCAGTAGATACACATATTTTTCGCTTAAGCAATCGTCTTGGTTTAGCGCCTGGCAAAACACCAGAAATTGTTGAGAAAAAATTATTAAAGATTATACCGGTTCATTATATTCGCCATGCACATCATTGGCTGATTTTACATGGTCGCTATATTTGTCAAGCCCGTAAACCACAATGTACGCAATGCATTATTGCCGATTTATGTAAAGCAGCCATCAAAACAAATGCAATTCCAGCACCTTTAGTTGAGCTTCAAGGCAATGGAGCGCCGATTTTTTTGTAATACGGTCTTGCAATTTTGTGTATACTAGCTTATGAAAACGTCTTTAAGAGCCGCCCGGCAGGGCATGCCGTGGCTGTTTAAATGCTTGTTCAAGCGTTGGTCCGCTTGAGTGAATAAATTTTTTGATTGAATAAATTAATGTACGGAGTAGCAAAATGCCCAAGATGAAGACCAAATCATCCGCTAAAAAGCGGTTTAAAATCACTGCGTCAGGCAAAATTAAAGTAGCAGCTGCCGGTAAGCGCCACGGCATGATTAAGCGTTCGAATAAATTTATTCGCGATGCACGTGGAACAATGGTTTTGTGTGAACAAGATGCTAAAAAAGTCATTCAGCATTATTTGCCGAATGGTATTTAAACCTTACGCTTTTGATTTTGAGGAGATTATAATATGGCTCGTGTGAAAAGAGGTGTGACAGCACACGCTAAGCACAAAAAAGTTCTTAAACAGGCTGAAGGTTTTTACGGTCGTCGTAAAAATACCATTCGTGCAGCTAAAGCAGCGGTTGATCGTTCAAAGCAATACGCTTATCGTGATCGCAAAAATAGAAAACGTACTTTCCGTGCTTTGTGGATTCAGAGGATTAATGCGGCTGTTCGTGCAGAAGGTTTAACTTATGGACGTTTTATTGATGGCTTATCAAAAGCTGGTATTGAAGTTGATCGTAAAGTTCTTTCAGATATAGCAATCCACGAGGCGGAAGCATTTTCTGCTTTAGTAGCTTCGGCAAAAAAAGCTTTAGAATATTTAAAAGATACGACACCTAATGCTTTCGAAGGCGCTGTCAAATAAGCCAGTCGTGTTCTCTTAAAGCATTCATTTATTTGAGGTCCCGTGCTGGCTATTGCAAGTGCGGGTTTTTCTTTATTAAAAAATAGGCAAAAATATGAATGATATTGAGCGTCTGGAACAAGAAATTTGTTTAGCCTTAGAGGCAGCAGGTGATGAAAAAGCTCTTGAAGAAGTGCGTATTGCAGCATTGGGTAAAAAAGGTAGTATCTCTGAAAAATTAAAAGAATTAGGAAAAATGGATGCTGGCGAGCGTCATAAAGTTGGACCAGTTCTTAATGGATTAAAAAATCGTATTTTAGAATTATGGGCGCAAAAGCGTGATCTTCTGAAAAGACAGGCAATGGATGCCCGTCTTTCTCGTGAAACAGTTGATGTTACCTTGCCTATTCGCTCTTCACCTATAGAACGGGGACGCATTCATCCTATTTCACAAGTGATTGAGGAAATTATTGCCATTTATACGAAGTTGGGTTTTTCTCTTGCAGAGGGACCTGATATTGAAACAGACTATTATAATTTTACGGCATTGAATTTTCCTGAAGGGCATCCAGCACGCGAAATGCATGATACCTTCTTTTTTGATGTTGATAAAATGGGAGAACGAAAATTATTGCGGACCCATACATCACCTGTACAAATTCGCACACTAGAAAGACAAAAAGCACCGATACGGATCATTATTCCTGGAAAAACTTACCGCATGGATTCGGATGCAACACATTCTCCCATGTTCCATCAGGTAGAAGGTCTTGTCATCGATAAAACCTCCACCATTGCCCATATGATGTGGCTACATGAAACCTTTTGTAAAGAATTTTTTGAAGTTCCCTCTGTAAAAATGCGTTTTCGTCCCTCTTTTTTCCCTTTTACCGAGCCATCTATGGAAGTGGATATTCAATGTGATCGTTCTGGTTCAGACGTAAAGTTCGGAGAAGGGCAGGATTGGTTGGAAATTTTAGGATGCGGAATGGTGCACCCTCATGTGTTGAAAAATGTTGGCTTAGATCCCGATGAATATCAAGGCTTTGCATGGGGAATGGGCATTGATCGTATTGCCATGTTGAAATACGGTATGCCTGATTTGCGGGCTTTTTTTGATGCTGATCTGCGTTGGTTAGACCACTATGGCTTTCGTTTCTTTGATATGCCTGCTTTTTTTCCTAATAGATAATGTGTGATCTTAGTCATCGCTTTCATGTGAGGTTTTAAAATGAAATTTACATTGTCGTGGTTAAAAGATCACTTAGAGACAAATGCATCTTTGGATGAAATTTGTGAGAAACTAACAGCTATCGGTCTTGAAGTTGACTCCGTTGATGATCGATCTTCTTTAAAAGGTTTTGTGATTGCAAAAGTTTTAACAGCAATAAAGCATCCTGATGCAGATAAACTCCAGATTCTGTCCGTCAATACAGGGACTTCCACACCTGTTCAAGTTGTCTGTGGAGCACCAAATGCGCGTGCAGGTCTTATTGGTGTTCTGGCACTACCAGGTACTTATATTCCAGGACTTGATGTAACATTATCTGTAGGAAAAATCCGTGGTGTTGAAAGTTTTGGGATGATGTGTTCACAAGCAGAGCTTGAATTATCGAATGAGCATGATGGGATTATTGAACTTCCAGAAGATAGTCCTATTGGAGGTTCATTTGCAGCTTATGCTGGTTTAGATGATCCGGTCATTGATATTGGTTTGACCCCTAATCGTTCCGATTGCACAGGTGTTCGTGGTATTGCCCGTGATCTTGCCGCTACAGGAATCGGACAATTAAAAGAATTGTCTTTACCAAAATTTGAGCCTTCCTTTGAAACACCTCTCAATGTCTCATTAGATTTTTCGCAAGATTCATCATTATGTTTAGGTTTTGCTTGGCGTGAAGTACGCAATGTTCAAAATGGCGAATCACCCCAGTGGATGCAACAGCGTTTGAATGCAATTGGTTTGAGACCGATTAATGCGCTTGTTGATATGACCAATTACATCAGTTTTGACCTTGGTCGTCCACTCCATGTTTTTGATGCAGATAAAATTAAAGGTAATTTGTGTGTACGTTGTGCGCGTGAGGGAGAACAGCTTCAAGCACTGAACGGAAAAATCTATCATTTGGGCGCTAAGAATTGTGTCATTGCAGATGACGAGGGAGTTGTTTCGATTGCCGGTATCATGGGCGGAGAAAGAACGAGTTGTGATGAAACAACACATCGCGTTATTATTGAATCGGCGCTTTGGGATGCGCAAAGCATTGCACAAACAGGAAGAGCATTAGGTCTTATCAGTGATGCACGTTATCGATTTGAACGAGGTGTTGATCCGGCTTTTATAGAAACAGGGCTTGAGATTGCAACAGAATTGGTCTTGCATCTTTGTGGTGGTGAAGTATCTAAGAAGAGGATCGTTGGCTATCAGCAACAAGAAATCAAACAGATCGCTTTTCCTTTTTCTGAAATTAAACGTTTAACAAATTTGGAAATAGAGCCTGAAAAAATCATCTCTATTTTAACAAAACTTGGATTTTTTGTTGAAGGAAAAGGAGATGTCGTTACGGTAAAAGTACCATCATGGCGCCCTGATATTATGGGTAAAGCCGATTTGGTGGAAGAGATCATGAGAATTTATGGGTTAGATAAAATTAAACCTATTCCTTTGGAAAACTTCGTAGAAGAAAAAGATCAGATTGTAACATGCGCACAAATTCGTTCACGTGCTACACGTTTGGCTTTAGTGCAACGCGGTATGAAAGAAGCGGTAACATGGTCTTTTATTTCTGAAAATCAAGCTCTTGCTTTTGGAGGAGGTCAAGAAGAGCTTAAATTGGTTAATCCTATTGCTGCTGATATGTCAATGATGCGTCCTTCCCTTTTACCTGGTTTGATTATGGCGGCACAAAGAAATGCTGATCGTGGTTTTTCCGATCTTGCTTTGTTTGAAGTTTCCAGTATTTATGAGGGTGACACCCCTGATAAACAACACCGTGTTGTTAGTGGGATTCGTCGCGGAACAGAGCAATTTAAAGGTGCTGGGCGCTTTTGGAATGGAAATGCAACCGTCGTTGATGTTTTTGATGCCAAAGCAGATGCTTTAGCTATTTTAGAAGCATGTGATATGGATATTGGGAAAGTGCAGATTGAAGTTGGAGCACCAGATTGGTATCATCCTGGTCGTTCAGGTGTCATAAAACTTGGATCAAAGATTATTCTTGGTTTTTTTGGTGTTTTTCATCCTGCTACATTAGAAAAGTTAGATGTCAGTGGACCTTTATGCGGCTTTGAAATTTTTCTAGACCGAATTCCAGAATCAAAGAAAAAAACGACCAAAAGCCGTCCTCCTTTGAAACTCTCACCTTTTCAAATGGTGCGGCGTGATTTTGCCTTTATAGCGGATAAAACTGTTGCCTCTTCTCTTATTATTCGGGCGGCAAGTGGAGCCGATAAAAAACTTATTCATTCAGTGCAAGTTTTTGATGTTTTCGAAGATTTAAGCTTTGGTGAAGATAAAAAATCTGTTGCAATTGAAGTAACTATTCAGCCCATAGAACGGACTCTAACGGATGAAGATTTAGAAAAGCTTGCCTCAAAGATCGTGGATAATGTTACCAAAATGACAGGTGCATATTTACGCTACTGAGTATTCTCATTTTTTATGAGATATTTTACATGAAGTGGGAGCATCTTTGAGTGCTCCCTTTTTGTTTGGCATTCAAGAGCTATAGAACTTCTTGAAAGGGGACCTCCTTACCAAAACAAGCTGCTTAAATCATCAATTTTTTCAATATGAAAAAACTGTTTTTAAACATTTTGAAAAGTTATTTTTCTCTTAATCCTTCATTGCAAATGTAAAAGATAACTGCTATTGCTAAATGATAATGCAAATTATTTGCAATAAAAAGAAGGCATATAAAGGAAAGAGAGAATCAATGAACGTAAGAACGTTTTTCACCATAGTTTTTGGAAGTATTATTTTTTTTACACCCAATTTTGCTTTGTGTGCTGGTAAATTTAAAGCTGTTACGACATTCACTATCATTGCTGATATGGCACGCAATGTAGCAGGTGATGCCGCTGATGTTGAATCCATTACAAAACCAGGTGCGGAAATTCATGAATACCAACCCACCCCACGCGATCTTATGCGTGCTCAGGGAGCTAACCTTGTATTGTGGAATGGTTTAGAGTTAGAGCTTTGGTTTGAAAAGTTTTTTCAAAATATCAAGGATGTTCCAAGTGTTGTTGTTTCAAAAGGTATTGTACCCATTAAAATTGGTGAGGGCCCCTTTAGCGGTAAACCTAATCCTCATGCGTGGATGTCACCGACCTCTGCTTTGATTTACGTTGATAATATTCGCGATGCTTTTGTAAAATATGATCCTGAACATGCTGAAATTTATAAACAGAATGCTGAAATTTATAAACAGAAAATTCGTGCAACGATTGATCCAATTAGGGCTGAATTAGAAGCTGTACCGCAAGACAAACGTTGGCTTGTGACAAGTGAGGGGGCTTTTAGCTATTTGGCGCGTGATTTTGATCTAAAAGAACTTTATTTATGGCCCATCAATGCTGACCAACAAGGAACACCACAGCAGGTCAAGCATGTTATTGATATGGTTCGCAAATACAATATTCATGCAGTTTTTTCTGAAAGCACTATTTCCCCTGCGCCTGCTAAGCAGGTTGCCAGAGAAACAGGGGCTAAATACGGTGGTGTTCTTTATGTTGATTCTTTAAGTGAGAAAAATGGTGAGGTACCCACTTATATTGATTTATTACGTGTCACGAGTGGGCGTATTAGCAATGCTTTAGTAGAGGGAGTAAAAAGCCAATGACGGAATGTGGAATATTTGCCCAAGGAGTAACGGTAACATATCGTAATGGACATACAGCTTTACGCGAAGTGAATTTTGAAAGTCCAAAGGGTTCTATTACGGCATTGGTTGGTGTTAATGGATCCGGTAAGTCAACGTTATTTAAAGCGATTATGGGGTTTGTACGCCCCTCAAAGGGAAAAATTCGCATGTTTGATTTACCTGTTGATATAGCTTTGAAAAAAAACCTCATTGCTTATGTTCCTCAAAGTGAAGATGTTGATTGGAATTTTCCTGTCTTGGTCGAAGATGTTGTATTGATGGGGCGGTATGGTCATATGAATTTCTTTCGCTATGCCCGTACACAAGATTATGAAGCCGTTCGTATTGCCTTAGAACGCGTTGATATGTTGGCTTTTGCCAAGCGCCAAATTGGAGAACTTTCTGGTGGACAGAAAAAGCGTGTTTTCCTAGCGCGCGCTCTTGCACAGAAAGCAAAAGCTATTTTATTAGATGAGCCGTTTACAGGGGTTGATGTTACAACAGAAGATAAAATCATTGCTTTGTTACAAGATCTTCGTAAAGAAGGAGCAGTGATCTTGGTTTCAACTCACAATTTGGGTTCTGTTCGCGAATTTTGTGATCATACAGTTTTAATAAAAGGGACCGTTTTAGCTTCTGGGTTAACAGAAAAAATCTTTACAAAGGAAAATCTGGAGAAAACTTTTGGAGGGTCTTTGCACCACCATATTTTTGATCTTCAAACCACAAAAAAAAATGATGTTTTCATGGGAAGAAAGCAGTCTGCCGTTTGTGAAGATATTGAAAGAGTGGAGCACGTTGCATGATTTCTTGGTTGCTTGAGCCACTGAGCTATCAATATATGGTGAATGCAATGTGGGTTTCTGGATTAGTTGGGTGTGTTTGTGCCTTTCTTTCGGCTTTTTTGATGTTAAAAGGTTGGTCATTGATTGGTGATGCACTTTCCCATTCGATTGTTCCTGGTGTAGCAGGAGCTTACCTTTTAGGGTTACCTTTTTCACTTGGCGCTTTTTTTTCTGGTGGTCTTGCAGCAGCAGCAATGCTCTTTTTTAACCACCGGACAAAACTTAAAGAAGATACCATTATTGGGCTCATTTTTTCTTCCTTTTTTGCCTTTGGGTTGTTTCTCAAATCATTAAAACCAATGGCTGTTAATATTGATACGATTGTTTTGGGAAATATTTTAGCAGTTAGTTCAACAGATATTCTACAATTGGCTTTTATCGGCTTTGTTTCGTTGCTTATATTGCTTTTGAAATGGAAAGATCTTCTTGTTTCGTTATTTGATGAGACGCATGCGCATGCCATTGGATTAAACGTAAAATTTTTAAAGATTCTCTTTTTCACATTGCTTGCCGCTTGTACCGTTGCTGCGATGCAAACCGTTGGAGCGTTCTTAGTCATTTGTCTTGTTGTGACACCTGGGGCAACGGCCTATCTTTTAAGTGATCGTTTCGTGAACATCTTGGTTATTGCAGTTGTAATTGGAACCTTCACAAGTATCTTGGGTGTTTATGTGAGTTATTTTTTGAATGCACAAACGGGGGGGGTTGTTGTGCTTTTTCAAGCATCTTTATTTGTTTTAGCTTTTATTTTTGCTCCTAAACATGGGTTTATTGCCGCGCGCTTACGCATAAATGCAGCAAAAAAGGGTGTAATATTATCATGATTGATCAATTACTGCTTCCGTTTCAGTTTTCTTTTATGCTTAAGGGTATGCTTATTGTCATGATTCTTTCTATTCCCATGGCGATGCTTTCCTGTTTTCTTATTTTGAAAGGATGGGCGCTGTTAGGCGATGCCATTTCTCATGCAGTTTTTCCAGGTGTTGTTGTTGGTTATATGACAACACCATGGGTAATCGCATTTTTAACTTCTTTGCCATTTGCTTGGTTTCAGCATATGCGTCCAGAGAATATTACAATGACTTTGATTACTTGCGGTGCTTTTGTTGCAGGAATGGTGTGTGCACTATTAACGGGTTTTTTAGGGAGCAATAGCCGTATCAAACAGGATACGGTGATGGGCGTGGTCTTTTCTTCAATGTTTGGTTTAGGGCTTGTTTTAGCCACGTCTATTTATAGTAGCTTAGATTTGAATCATATTCTATTTGGTAATCTCTTGGGTGTTAACTGGCTTGATATAACGCAGACGGCAATCATTTCTGCTGTTGTCACTTTTATTTTAGCAGCAAAATGGCGCGACTTTATGCTGTATATTTTTGACACAGTTCAAGGACGTGCAATGGGGTTACCAATATCTCTACTCCACTATACCCTTCTAACGATGATTTCTCTTACAATTGTTGCAGCTTTGAAAGCTGTCGGTATCGTGCTCGTTATTTCTTTACTGATAGCACCAGGAGCAATTGCCTATCTTGTCACAAAGCGGTTTTCTTTTATGTTAATGATCGCGATACTTGTTGCAGCTTTTTCTGGTTTTTTAGGGATTTATCTCAGCTTATTTATCGGCTCTGATTCTGCTTCCACAATTGTGTTGATCTTGACGTTGATTTTTATGGCTATTTTCATGATGATTTTCTTTCGTCGAAACACAGTTCAAGAAACTTGAAAGTGTTAAAATTCATGCATATCAGCCATGCATTTTTATATATTGTTTCTCATTTTTATTTTAATTAGAGTCTGGGGTGCTAGGTTGTTTTTCCTCCTAATATCTAGCAGATGAGTGCAGTACATTTTCTCCCCCCCAACACTGCATTCTTAATTAAGAGGCTGCATTGATTTCTTCTGCAGCCTTTTTATTTTTTTGTTTTTCTAAAATCTCTCCTCTTTTCTTGAAATCATTTAAAATGATTATCATATTGTGTAAGCTATTCGGTATTTTCAAGGAACTTATAACAGCAAAGACACTTACGCATGAAGGGGTAGAGCGTAATTGTGCACTCAGACATGTAAACAGAAAAAAACAGATACAATGTTTTTGTATAGGGTTTTGCGTAGAGGAAAATAGTACGAGAGAATGAAAAAAGATTCGAAGATATCGCACCCTTTACGTATCTGCTATTATATAGCAGGGTGGGCGATGGTTATATTAGGTATTATCGGTGTCGTATTACCTATTATGCCAACGGTGCCTTTTTTATTGGTTGCCTCATGGTGTTTTACGCGTTCTTCTCCACGTTTTCATCAATGGTTGAATAATCATCGTATTTTTGGTCCCCCTATTAAGCGATGGGAAGAAAAAAAAGCAATCTCTCCATTCGTTAAAGTTTTTGCAATGATGAGTATGACAGGAGGATTTTTATCCTTTTTCGTAATGCTACACCCTCCTTTATGGATTTCCTTACTTGTTGCGGTTATATTATTGCTGATTGCCATTTATATTGTAACACGTCCATCTTCTTAATGATAAAAAAGGCTTTATGAGATACTCTTTTTAGCTTCGACTTATTTGTAAAAACTATGAGGACTTTTAAGTTTTGAATATAAGCTCTCCATATCCAAAATACATATGAAATAGCAAGCTTTTTGAGCGCAATTAATTAATAATATGTTTGTGAAATAATTTTTATGAACAAAGAAGATTGTTTACGAATACTCAAAATGTTCTCACTTGGTAAACAATGATAAATCACATTCATGGAAGAGAGTCATTATTTTTGTAAAGCATGTTTGTATGAATCTCTATATATACATCATTGAAAAGTCATTGATATGATAGACATTTCGTTTGTTTTCATATCTCTTAATGAGGATATAATACAAAGCTTACTAAATACCCTCATTTTTATACTTATACAGTTAAGAAGCCGGTCTATTATATCAATCTTTAAGGTTACATCTGTTCTTAACTTAAGAATAATTCATAAGAAACAACAGAATTTTTCAAATGGTTTATACATACACGCATTCTTATTATAATATGCGAATAAATAATTTCTCTGTCTTGATATAAAGCTTATTCGAAATAAAAATATTATTGCATTCTCTGTTTTTTAATGAAGTCATGCCCCTCACGTAAAACAAAAGGTCTCCCAAATCATGTTATTTACACATTTATTTTAATGAAACATTTCTCAACGCTTTACTCATTTCATAATAGCAGACCATACATGGATAAAGTAAAATCTCCTGTAAAGTGTATAAAATCTATTTGAGCACCATCATCCTTGCCTTGCAAAATGCATACCGATAGTCACCATGCTATTTATCATCCTCCAATGTTGCCTTAGTAATTTCTAATGTTGCAATTGTAGCTTGTCATCTGGTTTTGTATATTTTGACACTAGATTTTGTACCAATTTATTTTTTTCAAAGAGTTTTAAAGGTGTTCTCAAAGGGTTTTGAAAGCCTTTTCTCATTTTTACTATGGAAACGCACTTTTTTCTGATTTTCGGTAATTTTTGTAATTTTAGGTGTCAAAATCTATTTTGATAAAACGCGCATTTAATGGTAAAAATTGTACATAAAACAACAAATTACCACGTATTCCTACTTAATCCCGCCTCTTTCCACTTAGTATAAAACCTACTGTCAAACTACAACAATAACTCTTAAAACTTGAAAACCTTCATATATGCAAGGGGATTAGTGTGCTTGATTTAACAGGATTGAAATGAGAAAAACTTATGATACTCGCGCACGCTCATTCAACATGCAAAATGATAGTATCTTGTTATGCTGTATAACACTGTTATTTATGACAAATGATATAAGGAAGCCTCCTTGGCTAAACTTCCCTAGCGCGTTAAGTATTTTTTTAATGCGTAGTGAATATTTTTAAGTCTTATCTATCGCGCCTTATGTAAGTGAAGCGTATGCGTTGATAGACTAAGTAGAATCTGCTCAAAAAACAGCCGAACTATTTCAGACCAGCAAAGGTTAAGAATCCTCATCCTTAGGGCAGAACAAAAATCAATCTTATAAACAATATGTTGAGGCAATATACTTGTTTAAAGAGCCGAAAACTACGTCTTTATAGGTCTAGCAATTCGCTTTGTATTACCAAAAAAATTGATATAACGTTGTACTTCTTTTGAATCACCGATCGTTTTTTCAGGATTATCTGAAAGTTTCACGGCTGGTCGACCATTGGCATAGGTCACCTTACAAACAAGGGAAAGAGCATCAAGAGTTTCGATTTCCTGAGGTGCACAGCCTGTAAAGTCATTGGTAAGATCCGTGCCCCACCCAAAACTCATGCGCACTTTACCATGGAAATGATGATAGGTTTTTTCAATTGTATTGACATCAAGAGCATCAGAAAAAATTAGAAGTTTTTTGCATGGATCTTTTCCTTTTTCTTTCCACCATTGAATAATACGTTCGCCACCTTCAATAGGGGGCGCACTATCGGGTCTGAAACCCGTCCAATCAGCTACCCAATCTGGTGCATTGCGTAAAAATGCTTCTGTACCAAAGGTATCAGGTAAAACAATGAGAAGATTTCCACCATAATAACGGTTCCAATCCTGCAAGACTTGATACGGAGCTCTGCGTAATTCATCATCGTTATTGCTGAGAGCCGCAATAACCATGGGCAATTCGTGTGCATTGGTTCCAAGAGCTTCTAAATCCGTATCCATGGCAAGAAGAACATTAGAAGTTCCAGTAAAAGAATTACCAATCCCTTCTTTTAATGCTTCCACACACCAGCGCTGCCATAAAAAAGAATGGCGGCGCCTTGTCCCAAAGTCAGATATTTTAATATCAGGCAATTTTTTGAGACGTTCAACTTTACTCCACATTTTTGCTTTAGCACGCGCATAAAGTACATCAAGAGCAAAACGATCTAGTTTTTTGAGAGCAGCACGTGAACGTAATTCACTTATAATAGCAAGGGCTGGAATTTCCCACATAGAGCTATGAGCCCACGAACCATAAAAATGAAGAATATACTGGCCATCTTTACGGGTTAGTTCATATTCTGGGAGTTGAAAATTCTCAAGCCACTGAAGAAAATCCGGTTCAAAAATTTGTTTGCGTCCATAAAATGTATTACCAGCAAGCCAAATCATTTCTTTTTTTGTAAAGTGCAAACTAAGAGCATGATCAAGTTGAGCACGTAATTCACTCTCATCAATATCATCGGCAAGACGTATTGTTTTAGAGCGATTTATGAGGGAAAAAGTAACATCAACATTAGGATATAACCCCCAAATCATCTGCACCATAAGAAGCTTATAAAAATCCGTATCGAGAAGTGAACGAATAATGGGATCAAGTTTCCAAGTATGATTGTAAACACGTCTAGCAATATCCGGATGATTCATAACCTTTTTCTTTCAGTTTCATAAAATCTAAAATATTATGCACCAACACGGCTAATATAGGCGGTGCAATATAACAACTCTACAGTTTTGGGCAAGAATAAAAAAGTCTGCTCTCTTTTTTCATCTTTCATCTTTAATATTTGACAATACGTATAATTTCATGCTGACCTGTTTTTTGTAACTTTATCCCTGTATGAAATTCGGTATATTCTTTGCTATTAACATAGAGCATATTTTTAGGTCCCCATTTTACTTTAATGCTATAAACGGCATCATAAAACTTCATTGTTGCTTCATATTTTGGCCAAATAGAGGGTAAATGTGGCTGCAAAAACAAGAGGTCTCCCTGACGCTGTATTCCAAGAATAGCTTGTGTTGCGGCGCGATAAAACCAACCGGCTGAACCTGTATACCAAGTCCAACCGCCTTGACCACATCGTGGTTCAACAGCATAAATATCTGCGGCCATCACATAAGGTTCAACACGATAAATTTCAGGATCTTGTCCGTGGGTAATTGGGTTTATCATAGAAAATAAAGCATAAGCTTTATCGTTTTGTTCCATTTCAGCCAACGCAAAAATACTCCAAATGGCACCATGCGTGTATTGACCACCATTTTCTCGAATTCCTGGAGGATAACCTTTTATGTAACCAGGCTCGAGCGTACTTTTATCAAAAGGCGGCCAAAAAAGGCGAATGAGTCCACCTTTTTTATCATAGAGATGTTCCAGCATTGATGTCATTGCTTGTTTTTGGCGCTCAAGCGATGCCATTTGAGAAATGACAGCCCAAGATTGAGCAATGGTATCAATTTGACATTCATCATTGACTTTAGAGCCCAGAGGCGTTCCATCATCAAAATAACCACGTCGATACCAAGCACCATCCCAACCATTTTTCTCTAGGGATTTTGTTAAATGTTCAAGGTACGTACTCCATATTTGCATATGGCTATTGTCACCACGTTTTTTGGCTAAAGAGATAAATGCTTGTAATGTGTGCCCAAGAAACCATCCTAACCAAATGCTTTCGCCTTTTCCTTCCACACCGACCAAATTCATGCCATCATTCCAATCCCCACCTAAAATAAGAGGGAGACCATGTGGTCCGCAGCGTTTAATGGCAAGGTCTAAAGCTAAAGCACAATGTTCATAAACTGTTGCAACCTTTGAGGATTGGGTGGGTTGAAAATAAGCATCCTGTTGCCCACTTTTGAGAACATCACCTTCAATAAAAGGAATCAGCGTATCAAGAAAGGCATTATCGCCAGTGGTATTGACATAAAGAGCTGTTGCATATGCAAGCCAAACGATATCATCAGAAATGTATGTACGAACACCAGCATTTGTGTCAGGCAACCACCAATGTTGCACATCACCTTCAAGAAATTGGTGCGCTGCTGCATTTAACAATTGTTCACGTGCTAATTGTGGTTCCAGCAATAACAAAGACAGGCTATCTTGTAACTGGTCACGAAAACCAAATGCACCACTAGCTTGGTAAAAGCCTGCGCGTGCCATGATGCGGCATGAGTAGATTTGATAAGGAAGCCAATGGTTGACCATAAGATTAAAAGAAGCGTCAGGTGTTTTGACTTGGAAAGGAGAAACAAAATCACTCCATTGCTGTTTTTGTTTTGTGAGCTGAATTTCAAAATCACTTGCACGCACTTGATTAAGTAATTTTTCAGCTTCTTGCCTATTTTCAGTACTGCCAAGATAGAAGATGATTTCTTTTGTTTGCCCTGGTTGAAGATCAATATCATAGGCGAATGCTGAACAAGGATCACATCCTGCTTCAATGGTATTCGAAAGAGCACCGGCTTTACGGATCGCATTTGGACGTGTTACGGTTCCCGTTGCACCAATAAATTCAGCGCGATTGGTCGTAGTGCTGGTTGGCATTTCGGATGCTGATAAAAATGTAACTTGTTGAGATTTCTCGATGTGATAGGGATTTTGAATAAAATGTGCACCCCATCTGGCCTCATAAGAGGAAACAATAAAGGGGGCATATTTTGTACGGATATTTCCCAAAACCCATTCAACATAATTATAAAGGCGTAAACTACGTGGTTTTTTCCCTTCATTCGTAAGGATAAGACGTGAAAAGCGAATAGGTTTTTCGGGATCAAGTGTATGAGTCAGTTCTAATGCGATTTCTGAATGTGTTGATTTAAAAGTTGAGAATCCAAACCCATGACAAGCCTCATAGACAATATTTTCGTCACATTCAACAGTAGAAACGGGTGAGAAACGTTTTAAAGACTGGCGATCAACCAGATAAAGAGCTTCTCCTGGCCGGTTAGACGTTGGATCATTCGCCCAAGGAGTTAGTTGATAATCGCGGCTATTGTTAGCCCAAGTAAAAATTGCACCTTCAGCAGAGACATGAAAACCAAATCTGTGATTAGCAATGACATTAATCCACGGATGTGGTGTGGTGGTACATCCATGAAGACGTATTACATAATGATTGTGCTGATTAAAACCACCGTAACCATTCCAATATCTTAGATCTTCTCCATTTGGGAGAAAAGAGGATGGTTTTTGTTGGCTAATAAGACCAATGGAAGAAAAAAGATTTTGTTCAGTTTGTGTTGTAAATTGCTGTCCTTCGTTATATCTTGGCAAGTCTAATTGATCATAAGATTCTTGATAATTTTTACGAATTGTGAGATTAAAATCATTCTCATCAAGTCGTTTAAGTTGTTCAGATAAAGAGCCATTTTGGGCATCAAGAACGATGCGTGCTGATGCAAGAAGCGTTTTAAAACTCTGTTCACTCATTTGATCGCGTCGAAGCATGAAAATATGTTGGCGTTCATCTGCTTTTTGCGTGTGGTGATAATAAGTTTCACAGACCCACTCGAGAGCGCGTTGTGTATTTTGTATATAGGAAAATGTTTGTTCATTAAGAATGACCAAATCAACAATGAGTCCGCGCATACACCAATATTCGTGTGCTTTAAGGAGCTCGCGCAGTACGGTTATATTTCCCTCGTTATTTAATCTAAGAAGACAGAGTGGATTGTCTCCTGAGATAGACATGGGCCAAAGATCAGACTGTTTTCCTAGCGTTTTTGCTAATATTTCAGAAGGAAGACGCCACGTTCTTTCTGGATAGATAAGCGGTGTTGCATATTTTTGATAGATAATAGCTTCTTTAAGCTGGGTTCCGCTCTGATACAGTGCGACTTGTGAGCGCGTCCATGCCATTGAAAGTTCTTTTTGAAACATATCAGGTTGTCGATAATGTTTAATATGATTATTTAGCGCTTCTTTTGTATGAGCAGCAAAGGTCCAAAAAATAAGTTCTGCTTTTTCATGGGCTGAAATTTTTATACGGCATCGCAATGACATAACAGGATCAAGAACACAACCTTGACTGTTACTGAAACGAGCATTTTGGTCAAATGCAGCGGGCCGATGAATGGATCGCCCCCGACCAATAAACAGAGAGCGATCTGTTTCAGCTTCTGTCTCTTGGAGAATATCTGTTTTACTAGAAACAAAATGGGCAACATAGACTTCAGGATCATTAGGCGAGCGTTTGCGCCTTTTGGCAAAAATTGTTTTACCTTCTTCAGCAATTTCTGTCTCTATAAACATACGGGAAAAAACAGGATGAACTTGGTCTGTATCCATCGTGGCAAGCGCTAATTCACCATAAGAAGTCACTTCAATGAATCGGTCTTTATTTGTCGTATTCATCAATTGAATACGTCTCCCTTCGCCACATCCTTCAGATGTAATAAGACATTCAAGTGTTGATTTAATACCATCAACCATTTTTGTATATTCAGCCTTTTCATCTGTAAAAATGCTGACAGCTTCTTCTTCAATAACACGTGTTGGCTCACCAGTAACAGACCACCACCGTCCACTATGCGTGTCACGCAAGAAGAATAAAGTACCTTGTTGATCTTCTGTTGCATCAGGAATAAAGCGCGTAATCGCATAATCGTGCCAACGGCTGTAACCAGAACCATTCGCTGTTAACATGGTAGAATAAAAGCCATTAGACAAAAGTAAAGTCACTCGTGGTTTGAGTAACGGGTTTGTAATAATGCGCAAAGGGGCTGCATCAAATGCTTGAGACTTATTGCGCATACGATTAACAGCTTTGGTATGAATAATAGGAATGAGATGAGGCGCTCTTTCCTGTAAGAGCAATTGTGTTGCCTCAATAACGGGATCACGGTGAAAACGATCACGCATTCGCCCTTGAAAAATAACATTGTTAAGAGCAAGGATAGACATGCCATGATGGTGCGCATAATAATTGCGTACAACGGCGCATTTTTCCCCTGTTTTCACGCGTGAAGGGGTAAAATCAACAGAGTCATAATAACCATATGTTCCTAAAGCTCCAAGATCACGAAGTCGTTTTAAATTAGCGACAGCGCAAGCAGGAGCATATTGTGCCGCTAGAAGGCTGGCATAGGGAGCAATGACAGCATTGCGTGAAAGACCACGTTGGAGTCCGAGGTTTGGAACACCAAAATGAGCGTATTGGTAATTCATTAAATGATCGCGAGCATTAAATGCGGCTTCTGAAATACCCCATGGCAATTCCCGTTTATGGGCATATTGTATTTGACAACGAATAATCAATCGATTTGTTTGATCTAGGAGAGACCCTAAAGGTTCATGCATTATGAGAGATGGCATAAGATATTCGAACATTGATCCAGACCATGATAGGAGTGCACCTTTCCCACCTATGGGTACGAGAAGTCGACCAAGACGAAACCAATGTTTAAGTTTTATATCTCCTTTTGCGATGGCAAAAAAGCTTGCAAGACGTGCTTCTGAAGCAAGCAGGTCATAACAATTTTCATCGAGTTTGTTTTCTTGAACACGATATCCAATGGATAAGAGATGCCGTTTAGGCTGTTCTAAAAAATCAAATTTCATATCAAAGGCTATTTGCCGTGCCACTATAGCCAGCCTGTTTAGTTTTTTACGTAATTTTTCAGTATCACAATGAGCAGTCGCATCATGATGATAAGCGTTACAGGTGTCGATAAGGCATTTAGCCCAAGAAAGTGCACGAGCAGATTCTATCGTTTGAATTTTGTGGTCAAGTTCACCGACTAAGTGCACAATATCGTGGGCTGCAAGTGAAAGATCTATGACGTGAGAAGGGATCGTATTTTCTTGTTCTATAAAAGTGAAGACAGAATCATGAAAACGAGTGATGTTTTCTTCGATTTTTTGGCGTAAAGAGCGTAAACTGGGTTGATGATCTGGAATTTCTCTGACAGTTTCTTCAAGAATAGCAAGAACATCCGATAAGCCTTCTCGATCACTTTGAAAAAAAAGAGGCGGTTTTTCAGCCCATTCACTTAACGCAGAAGAGAGTGTTACCAAATGACCGGCAAGATTTCCCGAATCAACGGTTGATACATAAATAGGCAAAAGAGGCCTAAGTGTATCCGTTTCATACCAATTATAGAGATGACCACGGAACTTTTCCATTTTTGTAAGAGAGCGTAATGTACATTCAATACGGGTGATGGTCTCTTCAAAACCAATCCAGCCAAAATCACGTGCTGCAATAATAGAAAGGAGATAAACGCCAATATTCGTAGGCGATGTACGTTGAGCAACAAGAGGTTCAGGATCTTCTTGAAAATTATCGGGAGGCAAATAGTTGTTTTGTTCGTTGACAAAGGTTGCATAATAAAGCCATGTCCGCCGTGCAATAGAGCGGAGTTTTTTTTCATCTTTTGAAGAAAGATAAAGGCTATCTTGAAAGGTTGAAGGTTGACTCACAATCCAAGCAATAAAGGGTGAAAAAAACCATGCTATCCCAAAAGGTAAAGCAACCAAACTTGCAAAACTATCAGAAAAAAGAGGGAGTGCTATAGTAAGAACACCGATAAGCGATGCTGGTGCCATTGTAAAAACATAGAAACGCAAACTATTGGGCATTGATTTTGTTGCGGCAGAAGTTTTCCATTCAAGAAGATGCTGTTTTGAAATCGTCATACGATAGAGTGTACGAATAATCGCATCGGTCATAAAATACGCCGAATGAGCAAGAAACGTCGTTTTAAGAAATATATCAGCGCTTGTAAGAGCAATTTTGTTCCCAATTAATTGAAAATGTCCACGCAAAGAATGATCTATATTAGATGAGACAAGCGTTTTTAATACACATAGAATGGGTGAAATGAAGGAGCTAAACAACAAGAATATTTGCCAGACGATTGCACTCTTTAAAGACAAAAAAGCCCATCCTGCAAATGCTGCGATTAACCACATAAGTGGAGTGAGAGAACGACGTAAATTATCCTGCATTTTCCAACGCGTCACGAAACTTATTTGACGGTAGGAAAAAAGATAAGGCAAAAGCTGCCAATCACCGCGGACCCAACGATGATAACGCATAACATCAATATTGTAAGCGGTTGGATAGTCTTCAATGACTTCTATGCTACTTACCAGAGCAGTACGAGCATAACCTCCCTCTAAGAGATCATGGCTAAGAATAGTATTTTCTTTAATTTTGCCATCAAGCGCTTGTTCAAATGCATCAATATTATAAAGACCTTTACCGATAAAGGTGCCTTCTCCTAAAAGATCTTGATAAGTATCAGAAACAGCAAAAACATAAGGATCAATGCCACGGTTGATAGAAAAAACCCGTTGGAGAATTGATGTTTTTTTTCCTGTTGTAAGAGAAGGAATAATGCGTGGTTGTAAAATGCTATAGCCCTTTACAACCTTTCCACTTTGTGGATCAAAAACGGGATGATTGAGTGGATGGTTAAGCTTTCCAACAAGTTTCGCGACGCTCTCTGGAGTAAGACGTGTATCACAATCCAGCGTCATAACAAAACGGCAATCCATAGGAAGATGTGGATTGGGAGGATAAAAGCTTGTATTTTTATCGCCTCTTAAGAGCCGATTAAGTTCATGAAGTTTTCCTCGCTTTCGTTCCCATCCCATCCAACATTTTTCGCTTGCATTATAAAGGCGTCGGCGATGTAAAAGGAAAAAAAGCGGAAGTTCATCACGATGATAACGACTATTGAGTTTATCAATACTCTTTTGCGCATAGTGCAATAAATCAAGATCATCTTGCGTTTCTCTCAATGGAGCATCCACCCAATCTGTAATGAGCGCAAAATGAATGGCACCTTTAGGATTGGAAAGATAGTGCACTTCAAGATTGCGCACTTGTTCATCAACATTAGCGCGTGATGTCATCAAAGTAGGTACAACAACCATTGTCCGTGCATGTTTTGGAATACCTTCTTTATATTCATAACCAATGAGTTGTTTTGATGGGACAAACCACGAAACAACAGTGTTAAATAAAGCAAAAGAAGCATCAATAGCAGGAAAAAGCGCCAATACAGTAAAGCAAAAAGACATCCATTGTGTCATGCCAGATATTTGTAAAAGGGCGTAAATTACCAGCAAAAGAGAAAGCGTCAGAAAAGAGACAGGAAGGGCGATGACTCTCAATTTTGAGCAACAGGAAGCGCGTGTCCATTTTATGAGAAAGGGCGGAATATACCCACAAGCCTTTTCAAATATGCCACGACCATCATCAACAAGGTACCACCCCACACAAGAATGATGAGGCATATCTTTAGAAGTGGAATTTGCCATTTCTACAACTTTATGTGCAACTTCCAGTTCACTAAGAGGCGAAAAGCGTGAAACTTTTTCAATGACTTGTCGATAAATATTGCGTGAGTGAGCATCAATTTCAGAAAAATCACTATTTTTACGCAAAATAGAATCGACACAACTCACTGTTTCAAACCATGCTATCCAATCAACATCATCTATAGCTTTAAGAGCACGGATAATATTTCCCATGGTCACACCATCTGCTGCTTGTCGGGTATGTTCATCAGCTGTTGCAATCTCTAAGCTACTGCCTTGGCTTTTCAATTGCTTTTCAAGCCAAGTTAATGCTACGGTTGAATCGACAGATGCACTGCGCAGGCGATAGAATAAATGTGCTGAAAAAGTTGGATTAACAGTAAATGGTTTATACTGCGTAAAAAGAGAGTGTAGATTTGTTTTATTTTCTACAAGAGAAATTTTATCAGCTACTTGACTAGCAAGATGGCGCATATGTCGCGCTTTTTCGATACGTACTGAAAGACGACGGACATTTTCAATGAGCAGCATTTGCATAACTGAAGGAAGAGCCCACAATTCACCAATTGTGAGCGCACAAATTTCTTGAAATCCGTTGGTCATAGCAGTGAGTGTTTCTTGTGAAAAGCTGCTATCGGTATGCGCAATATAAAGCCAAGTTAAAGCAAAAATTCGTGGTATTCCCGCTTTGTGTGTAGAAAGAGGAAGTTGCTTTATGAAGGACTTGGGTAGATTACGACGTAGCTTTTGTATGGTTTTATCAATGGTGTAATGATTATCAATGAGCCATTGAGCAGAAGGTGCGATGGTTTCATCATTTCGGGCAGCAAAATCACTGGTATGAAAGGCATGAAGAATAAGTTTAGCATTTTCATTCAATCTCTTGCGAAAATCTTCTACTCCTTCATATTCAGGGAGTAAAATTTCTTTACCAGAAGCTATATCATGCCCTAAGTTATAAAGATCTTCCTGTACCTTATAAATTGCACGAAGAGGAAAATCCGTATTAATAAAATGGTCTTTTTTCTCTTTTTGAGAAAAAAAGCACTTTATGAAAGGTCTTATGCACGTCATAATGTCCCATTGTTATTCAATTACATCGTTTTTTATTTAAATTTTAAGCATTTTATCTGAATAGTGAACCGTTGTTAGACAAAAAACAAACTTTTTGTTTTTATTTGCAAGCATTTATAATTTTTGTTTCAATAATTTAAAAATAAGCAGACAATTTCTTTAGAAAATAAAAAGGTCACTCCTAAAATGAGTGACCTTAATAATAACACTAACTTTAATGATTGATGATTAATCTTGTTCTTGTTTTTTCAAAGCTGCACCAAGAATATCACCAAGAGAAGCACCTGAATCTGTAGAACCATATTGTGCAACAGCTTCTTTTTCCTCTGCAATTTCTAAAGCTTTAATCGATACTGAAATTTTACGTGTTTTTTTATCAAATGCTGTGATGCGAGCATCAACCTTTTGCCCAATTGCGAAACGCTCAGGACGTTGCTCATCACGATCACGCGCGAGATCAGCACGCCGAATGGTTGTCTCAAGGTTGTGATCAATCAATTTCACACCAATGTCATTGTCGTTAACAGCAATCACTTCGCATGTTACAACAGCACCTTTTCGCAATTCGCCAGAAGCAGCTGCTTCTCCAACTTTATCGCTGGAAAGCTGCTTAATTCCAAGAGAAATGCGCTCTTTTTCAATGTCAACATCAAGGACCACAGCCTTAACGATATCGCCTTTATTATAAGTATCAATAACTTGTTCACCAGGACGGTTCCAATCAAGATCAGACAAATGAACCATACCGTCAACATCGCCTTCAAGCCCAATAAACAGACCAAATTCTGTTTTATTTTTAACCTCTCCTTCAATTTGCGAATTGACAGGAAATTTATTGGCAAAAGCTTCCCATGGATTTTCAAATGTTTGCTTTAAGCCAAGAGAAATACGCCGTTTAGAAGGATCAATCTCAAGAACAACCACTTCTACTTCTTGTGATGTAGACAGAATTTTTCCAGGATGAACATTTTTCTTTGTCCAGCTCATTTCAGAAACATGGATCAGCCCTTCGATTCCTGGTTCAATTTCAACAAAACCACCGTAATCAGTAATGTTGGTAACAGCACCCGTAATTTTTTTACCAATCGGATACCGGACACTGATGCTTTCCCAAGGATCACTTTCAAGCTGTTTCATTCCAAGAGAAATACGGTGCGTGTCTTGATTAATGCGAATAATCTGAACTTTAATCGTTTGGCCAATTGTGAGCACCTCAGATGGGTGATTAACACGCCGCCATGCCATATCTGTAACGTGCAAGAGACCATCAATCCCACCAAGATCAACAAAGGCACCATAATCTGTAATATTTTTCACCACACCTTCAACGATTTGGTTTTCTTCAAGATTTTGTACGATTTCTGAACGTTGCTCAGCGCGACTTTCTTCTAAGACAGTGCGACGTGAAACCACAATATTGCCACGACGACGATCCATCTTCAAAATTTCAAAGGACTGTGAATTATGCATGAGGGGTGAAACATCACGAATGGGACGAATATCAACTTGGCTGCGAGGCAAGAAAGCAACGGCACCATCAAGATCGACTGTAAAACCACCTTTTACTTGGCTAAAGATCACTCCATCAACGCGTGCACCAGCATTGAATTTTTCCTCCAAACGGACCCAACTTTCTTCGCGCCGTGCTTTTTCACGCGATAAAACAGCTTCACCCATCGCATTTTCAATGCGTTCAATGTAAACCTCAACTTCATCGCCAACTTGCAAAGAACCATCTTTTGCTTTAGCTCCAAATTCTTTGAGAGGAATACGTCCTTCGACTTTAAGACCAGCATCAATAATGGCCATGTCTTTTTCGATTGCAATAACACGACCTTTAACAACAGATCCTTCATTAAGATCATTAGTTTGAAAAGATTCTGTTAAAAGGGCTTCAAAATCCGCTGTTGTGGGATTGTATTGTGACATAAGAACTCCTAATATATACCTTGTATTATAAGGTATGAGCGCTGGGTTAGTGTTAACATAAGCAACTTCTTAGCCTTTTTCCTTGAATAAAGGAAAAAAAGTTAGCGCTAGGCTGGAAGTTACCTTAACGAATTTATCCAATTATATGCATTTTTATGATTGGATCAATAAAACTGCATGCAACTTCAAATGTTGCTTCTATACTCAATTCTGACGTATCAAGCAAGTGGGCGTTTTTTGCTGGTTTTAATGGACTTTGTTTGCGCGTTATATCGCGACTGTCGCGCTGTTCAAGTTGAGCTAGGATTTCATGATAATTTGCTTGAACACCTTTTTTTAAAATCTCTTGGTAGCGACGTTTGGCGCGTGTTTGGACATTGGCTAGAATATAAAACTTGATATCGGCATCAGGACAAACAATAGTTCCGATATCACGCCCATCAAGCACACAGCCGGGCAAAACTTTAGCAAAGTTGCGTTGTTTTTCGACAAGAATTTTGCGTACAGCAGGATTAATTGCTATTTTTGAAGCCGCTTCACCAAGTTCATGAGAAGAAAGAAGAGAAGGATTTAAGGTATTAAAATCAAGTTCTTTAGCATAAATAATAGCATTTTTTTCATCATTAAGAGCTAAATTTTGTTGTAAAAGCGTATGAGCAACACTACGATAAGTAAGACCAGTATCGAGATGGCGAAGGCGATAATGTGCAGCAATTTTGCGTGCTAAGGTTCCTTTGCCTGAGGCTGCAGGTCCATCAATGGCGATAACAAAAGGCTTCAAGCGATTTTTCCCCCAAGTTGTTTTATAAAAGGAATAAATTCTGGAAAGCTCGTAGCGATCATTCGTTTATCATCAATAGTAACAGGTTTTTCTGATACAAGCCCAAAAATGAGAAAACACATAGCAATTCGATGATCAAGATGTGTGGAGACATGTCCACCACCCAAACCTTTGGCAGAACCTGTTCCATAAACAATAAGAAAATCTTGACCTTCTTCACAGTCTACGCAATTAATTTTGAGTCCTTGAGCAACAGCAGACAGTCGATCTGATTCTTTTACACGCAACTCTTCAATTCCTAGCATTACTGTTTTGCCTTCTGCAAAGGCTGCTGCTACTGCCAAAGCAGGATATTCATCAATCATCGATGGAGCACGTTCTTTGGGCACCGTAACGCCTCTAAGGACCGATGATTTTATTCGTAGATCAGCAACATCCTCTCCACCTGTTTGACGTCGGTTCAAAAATTCAATTTGAGCACCCATTTCCCACAATGTTTCGATAAGTCCTATTCGAGAGTTATTTATCAAAACATTTTCAATGGTGATATCAGAGTCTTCTATAAGAAGGGCTGCGATAATTGGAAAAGCAGCAGAAGAAGGATCCCCCGGAATATGAATCGTTTGCCCAGTAAGATGGGGTTGACCATTAAGGTGAATCAAACGCGCACCTTCGTTATCTTTTTCTATTTCAAGTTGCGCACCGAATGCTTTTAACATTTTTTCCGTATGATCTCGTGTCAGAACTGGTTCAATAACAGTTGTAATGCCGGCGGTATTGAGTCCAGCAAGCAGGATTGCTGATTTAATTTGGGAGGAAGCTATTGGAACACGGTAACGAATCGGATTAGCCATTTTCGGACCATAAAGCGTTAAAGGAAGATGATCGTCGCGCGTTGCCTCAATTTCAACCCCCATGAGACGCAGTGGATCAAGGATACGTCCCATTGGACGTTTAGAGAGAGAAGCATCACCAATAAAGGTTGTTTTCATATGATACGGACCAACCATTCCCATAACCAAACGAGCACCTGTTCCAGCGTTTCCAAAGTCTAAAGGTTTTTGTGCAGCTAAAAGGCAACCATTCCCTGTTCCTCGTATGATCCAGAAGTCATCTTTTTTAATAATACAGGCACCCATAGCTTGCATAGCAGCAGCTGTATTGAGTACATCAGCGCTTTCAAGTAATCCATGAATATATGTCTCACCACTTGCTAATCCTCCCAATATAAGAGAGCGGTGAGAGATTGATTTATCTCCTGGTATTTGAATTTTTCCAGAGAGACTACTCGATTTATAGGTGGTTATAGGGATTGCTTTTTGCATGGAAATTCTATTTAATTCTATCTAACTTTTATGAAATTGTGCATCCTTTAGCACATGCTTTAAAAGACGTCATGAAAAAATCACTGTGGAACAGTGTATTTATCTTTGACAAAGGTATTATTTTTCGATTAAGCACCATAAAATTTATCTTTTAATGGAATAATAGTTAATCAAAGAGGCACGGTTTATGGCAAAACAAGAACTTGGAACTAAACGTGTTGATCCAGAAACAGGAAAAAAATTTTACGATCTAAATCGCGATCCTATTGTGTCGCCCTATACAGGAATTTCTTATCCGCGTTCTTACTTTGAAGTTGCAGCAGCTGAAGCAAACAATGAGGAAGAAGTTGATACTGAAGAGCTTGATACAGCACTTGAAAAATCTGCTTTTATGCTTCTTGAAGAGGATGATGAGGATTCTAAAGATGACGATCTTCCTGATTTAGAAGATAGTGATGTAGATCTTGGTGATGATGATGATACATTTTTATCTCATGATGGTGACGATGAAGATGATGACGTTACTAATATTCTCGGAGGCGGTGTTTCTAATGATGACGATGCTTAAGAGAAATAAAAAAGGACATCTTTTCCATTGAATGTAAATTCTTCTTGATCTTCAACTTTGATCGTTCTAGAAAAGTTGGAATTGTATACTGTCCTTTTGGAAAAATTTGTTTTTATAGGGGCTATAGCTCAGCTGGGAGAGCGCTTGCATGGCATGCAAGAGGTCAGCGGTTCGATCCCGCTTAGCTCCACCAAAAGGACAAACTGTTCTATCAAGGGAATCAATTATAATAAAGGATGTGTACATCAATTTAAAAGGTTTATTTGCTATTTAATCATAATTCCAATAGCGCTTGTTCCTTGCATTTTAATGATATTATAATACGTTTTTAATCATTTGTTGGATTATAAAATTTTACTGTTGCAACCGTGAAAGTAGATAATTCTTTTATGTTTTGCACAGAAATAGAAAATGTGCTGTTTAACCTACGCCTTGTCTTCAAGGACAAAGTTTGAATTTCCTTTACCACAATATTTCCACAAAATCATAATATGTTGGCTACCGATATCTTTTTAAAAGGTATGAAGTGCTTAAACAAAGAGTAGAGAATAAAATATTAAAATATACTTCTCAATTATTGAAAATTAGAGCTTTTTTTGAGTATTTTTAATCTGATCAGATGTCCTGCCAAAAAAATTACTCACTTTGATTAGCATCTACCTGCTCAATACTAAGGTATATTAACGCTTAAATAATATATTGAATCAATTGTTTTTTTCCTTGTGCATCACAAGAAAGGTTGAGGTGTGAGAGCAAAGTAGCGCCATCATTATTGTGCTAATTCCCAATGTTGGCGATAATTCTTACATTTTAGAATGTTCATAAAAAACATTTTTAGTCTTTTCTTTCACAGTTTTTATCCACATGCCAATTGCGCTTGTTATGTGCAAACCAATGGTTTTATTGATTCAACCTCAAGAGATCTGAAACGATAAAACCCTACGTCATTCGAAATTCTTACTTTAATATGAATAACGATATATTATCTTTATAAATCAATATGCTTAAACAATTTAAGAAAAAGAATAAAAATGCTTCTCATAAATATTCTCAAATGCAAAAGCTATCACAACATTGGAGACTGACTTGTTACTTCATAGGCGCTACAAATCTTTCTCTGAATACTCCCTACCCTGAATATTCATTGTGTGTAAAGTTGCATATACCTTATCATCCTATAAACGATAGTGTTTTTACAATACAATAAGATAACGTCTTTCAATTAAAATGGACTGGATGGACGAGTATGTTTTATTTCATACAATACTAAATATACTTAGTTCTTTTGAGGACTGTAGCGCCCTCTTTATACAAAACAACGTTTTTTCGTTTAATGCATTTCTCGTTTTTTTATATTGAATATTTCACCCTTTTTATGATGCCCGAATTGCATTTGTTTTAATTGCTATTTTATACGCTTAACAAAGAAAATATTCATATAATAATCAGCCAGTAATACGCATAATGAAAATAAAAAATGATATTATATTTTAAAATTTTTCTTCAATAACCTCTAGTACTTAGCCCAATGCGAAATGCCAGCGCTAAATAGAAGATAGTTTCCATTGTAAATTTTTTAAACAAAGGAGGTAAAAATGTCGAGAGTATCTTCAAATATATTGTGTATTGCAAAAGCTTTCTGTTGCTTGAGTTTATTCTAAAAAATAACAATTTATTTCATTGAATGATCAGAAAAACGAGACAGCCTTGTCGTATCATAAAAAATTTTTCCCTCAAATGATTTTACCACATCAATTCCCTGATTGAGATTTTCAAAAATCTTCCCTAATGCCATCCACATCTTTTTAATTGCTGTTCATAGAGCCTCGATATCCTTGCCATGCGCTGTGCTGCCTGTGAGAGTGCCGTAGTGGCATGCCCGCCACTACGCGCATAAGCACCATGTCCCATATGATAATTTAAGTAAAGGCTATATGCATCATCAAATCTCACCCCATTGCGTTGAACACTTTGGCGATGATACCAAGCAACAAAATCAGCAGCATCTGCGAAATTCGTACGCCATGCAAAAGACTTTCCTGTCGAGCGAAGATACATTGCCCATGTACTGTCAAGCGCTTGAGCATAACCATAAGCTGTCGACCGACGCTTCCATGGGATAAAACCAAGTAGTTTTTTGCGTGGAGGACGTGCATTGTGACGAAAGCTCGATTCCATCTTAATGGTTGCAAGAATGATAGGCATAGGAATTCCATAGCGCATTTCCGCTCTTTGAGACACTTTACCCCAATTGTCAAAAAAACCATTTTTTTGTGCCAAAATAGCACAAGCATTATTTGTGTGGATGGGAGTGGTTGTTGCACATCCCTCTAGCAAAAACACCAGTGCCCCTAAAAACAAAAGGTGTCGCATATTCCTATTCCTCTCGTTTAAGAAATAAAACAAGATAGAGATACTAAAAAATGATTACCAATCAATAAAGAACATGATCTAACTTGTGATATTTAAGAAGCTTGCTTTGCTTTATTCCTCATCAGCAAAACGCAATGTTTGCGACTGAGCTAATGTTGTCATTTTTGTTGGTTCAGAGTAATTTTCTTTTAATTCAACAGTTTCAATGCGATTTGCCCGTTTCATAATTTTGGAGGACGATATCAAAATTCCCTCTATATCTTCACCTGCTTTGTGAAAGTGCTTCTGTAATGCGCGAACACGCATATCCATTCGTCCAAAATCTTCCATCAATTTTGCTACTTCTGATTGAATTAAATGCGCTTGTTCACGCATCCGCGCATCTTTCATAATGGTTTGTACCACTTGGACAGAGAGCATCAACAAAGATGGTGAAACAATAATCACATGAGCTCTATTGGATTTTTGTACCAATGCCTCAAAGTCCTCATAAATTGTTGCAAAAATCGATTCAGATGGCACGAAAAGGAAAGCAGTGTCATGAGTTTCTCCAGGAATCAAATATTTTTGTGCAATATCACGAATATGGACTTCCATATTGGTACGAAATTGGCGTTCTGCCTCTTGACGCTCTTGCGCTGATTCTGCCTTACGCATAGCATTCCAAGCCTCCAGAGGGAATTTAGCATCAACAACAAGAGAAGGGGCTTTATTGGGCATATGAATGAGACAATCTGGGCGCTTTCCATTAGAAAGAACGGCCTGAAAAGCATAAGCGTTTGTTGGTAAGGCATCGGCAATAATAGCTTCCATCCGCCCCTGACCGAAAGTACCACGTGTCTGCTTATTGCTTAAAATAGACTGTAACTGAACAACTTGTCCCGTAAGCGATTGAATATTATTTTGTGCCGCATCAATCACTGCTAAACGCTCTTGCAAACGATTCAAATTTTCATAAGTGGATTTAGTCTGTACCTGAAGTGTTTGGCCTAAGCTTGTTGTCATCCCATTGAGTTGCTCACTGAGTGATTTATTCAATTCAGCCTGCCGTTGACCAAAAATTTCCGCCATCGTTTGCATTCGCCCTTGCATTTCAGCTTGTGTTTTCAGCAAGGTAGCCATCTGCATTTGTGCCTCACGTGCGCGTTCAGCAATTTCATTTTCCAAAAATGCTTTTTTTCGATGAGAATGTATCAACATAAAAAATGCCAAACAGACAAGTATAAATAAAAGCAAAAGCACTAGTTTAGAAAAAAAATCACCAGCGAGTATGGAAAAAAACGAATCAAACATAAATTGTAATATAACGCTCTTATTGTAAAAAAACGCAAGAATCCGTTATTCAATATTGACCAATAACAAACCATTGATTAATCTCTACTTATGCCTATGCCAATGAGATCTTTAATTACTTTACCTGATCCGATTTTACGGGAAGTGTCCAAACCTGTTGAGCAGGTCGATTCATCTCTCCAAAAACTTGCAGATGACATGTTGGAAACCATGTATAATGCTAAGGGCGTTGGTCTTGCTGCTATTCAAATTGGTATACCGCTACGTATGTTGGTTATAGATGTCTCTGGAAATTCTGAAGATGAGCAGAAAAAACCACTTGTTATTATCAACCCTGAAATTTTATGGCTTTCAGATGAGCGTAATATTTACAAAGAAGGTTGTCTTTCTATTCCTGATTATTTTGCAGAGGTTGAACGTCCTAAACGCCTTCGTGTTCGCTATCAGAACCGTGAAGGAAAACAAACAGAAATTGAAGCAGACGATCTCTTAGCAACTTGCTTGCAGCATGAAATTGATCATTTAGATGGGCGCCTTTTTATTGATTACATTTCAAAGATCAAACGCGATATGGTGATACGAAAATTTAAAAAACGCGCAAAAGAAAAAAACATGCAGGAAGCAGTTTTGTAATGGCTTTACGATTAAGTTTTATGGGAACACCAGATTTTTCTGTTCCTATTTTACATGCTTTACTGGATGCAGGTCATGATGTTGTTGCTGTTTATAGTCAACCCCCTCGCCCAGCAGGACGTCGAGGGCTTAAATTAATCCCCTCCGCTGTTCACACCGTAGCAAAAGAGAAATCTATACCCATCTTTACACCTCAAACACTTAAAACAATCGAACAACAGGAGCAATTTGCAGCACTTTCTGTTGATGCTGCTATTGTGGTGGCTTATGGACTCCTTTTACCCAAAGCTATTCTCGAAACGCCGCGTTTTGGTTGTTTTAATGCCCACGCTTCACTCTTACCACGTTGGCGTGGTGCTGCGCCTATTCAACGAGCAATTATGGCTGGTGATAAAGAAACAGGTATCATGATCATGAAAATGGATGAAGGACTTGATACGGGGCCTATCGCTCTTTCTCGCTCCATCCCCATTACGGATAACACCACCACTGCTGAGCTTTCAAACAGACTTTCACATATTGGCGCAGAACTTATGGTAGAGACTTTATCCACTCTTGAAAAAGGACGACTTAAACTGACCCCACAATCAGAAGAAGGCATCACCTATGCCGCCAAAATTAGAAAAGAAGAGACCCGCATTGATTGGACAAAACCAGCAGAGTTTATTCATAGGCATATTCGCGCGCTCTCTCCCTCTCCTAGTTGCTGGTGCAATATGAATATCGGTGGACGAGAAGAACGTGTAAAAATTTTTGATAGTCGCTTAACAACAGGTCCTTCTCTTGAAATTGGACGGATAGAACCAGATTCTTTGATTATCCATTGTGGGCAAGGACGGATAGAAATAACCTCTCTCCAAAGATCTGGCGGTAAAATTCTTGATAGCGCAACCTTTTTGCGAGGTGCTCATATTTCTGCTGTTTTTTAAGATGCCACGTTTTAAACTCACTCTTGAATATGATGGTTCAAATTATGCTGGTTGGCAGCGTCAAGCAAAACTTCACACGATACAAGGAGCTCTTGAACAAGCGTGTTTTTGCTTTAGTGGACAACAATTGACCATAACAACAGCAGGACGAACGGATGCGGGCGTACACGCTACCGGACAAGTTGCGCATGTTGATTTTGAAAAAAACTGGCTCTCCCATACTGTACGAGATGCGCTCAATGCTCTTTTACGTAAACAGGGAGAGGCGATTTCAATCTTAAATGTAGAAAATGTCCCTGATGACTTTGATGCACGATTTTCCGCAACCAAACGCCATTATCTTTTCAAAATCCTCAATCGTCGCTCTCCACCAGCTTTAAATGCCAAACGCGTGTGGTGGTTGCCAAAGCCTCTTAATGCTGACGCCATGCATGAAGCTGCGCAAAAGCTTGTAGGACAACATGATTTTACAACTTTCCGTTCAGCACATTGCCAAGCCAAAAGCCCTATTCGCACCCTTGAACGCCTCGATATTCAAAGAGAAGGTGAAGAAATTTTTCTTTATGCACAAGCTCGTTCTTTTCTTCATCATCAAATCCGTTCATTCGCAGGAAGCCTCATGGAAGTGGGTATTGGACGTTGGTCAGCTCAAGATCTCGAAGCAGCTCTTCATGCTAAAGATCGTAAACGTTGTGGTGTTGTTGCCCCCCCCTCAGGACTTTATTTAACCAAAGTAGAGTATTAATGATCCTTCAAGAGTGAGCGTCTCAAAAGTCGTTAAGGCAGTTTATAAAAAGAACGAATTTCTTCAAAAGCTTCTGCTGCTGTATTAACAAATTTCACAAAATTAACATCAGTAGGAGAGATTGTACCTTGTGCAGACAGATACTCAAAATTGATAGTATTGCTCCAAAATTCTTTGCCAAACAATAAAATTGGTACCTGTTTCATACGCCCTGTCTGTACTAAAGTTAACGTCTCAAACAGTTCATCCAGAGTCCCAAATCCGCCAGGGAAAATGGCTAGGGCTTTCGCTCGTACTAAAAAATGCATTTTGCGCATCCCCAAATAATGAAAATTGAAACACAAATGCGGCGACACATACGAATTAGGCTCTTGCTCATGTGGTAAAATAATATTCAAGCCAATCGTTGGGGCACCAACATCACAAGCACCACGATTTCCCGCCTCCATGATTCCTGGTCCGCCCCCCGTAACAACCACAAATTCACGATATTCTGTCGTAGCAGAATAAAGTGAGCACAAACGCGCAAACTCTCTTGCTTCATCGTAATAATGTGACATAGCATGCAAATTTTTCTTTTGTATTTCATTTTTTGCAGCCCACGCTGCTTGCCCAGGTTCAGGAATACGCGCACCACCAAACAAAACAACTGTTGATTGAATATCATATTCTTTAAGGGTTATTTCCGGCTTTAAAAATTCAAGACTAATACGTTGTGAGCGCAGCTCTGGACGCATCATAAAATCTTGATCGATATAGGCTAAACGATAAGTAGACGAACGCATTTGTGCTGAATTAGAAACTTTATGTATTTGTTGTAGAGCATCCTTCGCATGGAGAAGTGGTGCCCAGTTTTCTTGCTCTGCTTTTCTTTTTTCTTTACAGCTTTTTTTCATACACCTGTCCTACTTCCTCATCGTTTTATTGACTGAACACATTTCTTCGCGTAGTTCATAGAGAATAAATCTTGAAGCTTTCAACTTGTTTAACGGAACTCTCGTCATGACCCATATCACACAACTTGAAATTATTATCGAACAAGCTTTTGATGATCGCGATTCTATCGATACTACCACAAAAGGCGAAATACGTGAGAGTGTTGAACATGCATTGAACCTTCTTGATAAAGGTGAAATTCGTGTTGCAGAACGACACAAAAATGGACAATGGCATGTTCATCAATGGTTGAAAAAAGCGGTTTTACTCTCTTTTCGGCTCAATCCTATGCAAATTATTACTGGTGGAATCAATGGGACACATTGGTGGGATAAAGTTCCTTCAAAATTCTCTGGTTGGCAAGAGGCAGATTTTAAAAGTGCTGATTTCCGTTCCGTTCCTGGAGCCATTGTACGTCATTCTGCTTACATTGCACCCAATGTTATATTGATGCCATCCTTTGTCAATCTTGGTGCTTTTATCGATGAGGGCACAATGGTTGATACATGGACCACCGTTGGTTCTTGTGCACAAATTGGTAAACATGTCCATCTTTCTGGCGGTGTTGGTATTGGAGGTGTTTTGGAACCACTGCAAGCAAATCCAACAATCATTGAAGATCATTGCTTTATCGGTGCTCGCTCTGAAATTGTTGAAGGCTGTATTATCCGTGAAGGTGCTGTTTTGGGAATGGGAGTCTTTATTGGAAAATCAACAAAGATTATTGATCGTACAACAGGTGAAATTTTTATTGGTGAAGTACCAGCCTATTCAGTGGTTGTACCAGGTTCTCTCCCTGGAAAACCTTTACCAAATGGTGAAGCAGGACCTAGCCTTTATTGTGCTGTTATTGTAAAACGTGTTGATCAAAAAACACGAGAAAAAACATCCATTAATGATCTTTTACGTTCTTAGACACAAGATTAATGCATAATAATATTTCATCGTTTTTTAACTTGAATAATAACCTCGAATACAAGGATTCTCTCATTTCAAATCCTTTCATAGTGAATCAATCACTATCATTTCCTGCTCGTCTCATAAACACTGTTGGTGTATGGGTAAGAAGCACTTTAAGAAAAGAATAAAAATGTCTTTAATGAGTTTTCTCAAGCACCATGTGTCTTTATGACAATAAATATGGTTATGAGTTTTATGTCATTCACGGAAGCTTTACCGTTATACTTTCTACGCACGCTATCGTGAAATGAGGTCGAGTGTATTGAGAGATATTTATTAAAATACGTGCACAAATATGCAACACAAACGCATTTTGTTTAAAGCATTCTGTTTTACATGAGAAAGTGACACCATTACGCAATACACAAAAACATAAAGCACGGCGCAATTCTATTTAAAGTGTCCTTTAAACACCTGAACCAATCGACAAAAGCAAAAGCGCAATCAATGAGAGAAAATACTCCTTTTTTCATTATTTGTTCATTTTGAGCGCTTGAATAAATGCTGATTGTGGAATTTCTACTTTTCCAAATTGGCGCATCCGCTTTTTGCCTTCTTTTTGCTTTTCCAAAAGTTTGCGCTTACGCGTAACATCACCCCCGTAACATTTCGCTGTTACATCTTTACGCAAAGCACGAATCGTTTCGCGCGCTATAACTTTACCACCAATAGCCGCTTGAACTGGAATCTGAAACATATGCTGGGGAATAAGATCTTTCAGTTTTTCACACATGGAACGCCCGCGCTTTTCTGCAATCGTGCGGTGAACAAGCATCGATAATGCATCAATAGGCTCTCCATTCACCAAAATAGACATTTTAACTAAATCACCTTCTGCATAATCTGTCATTTGATAATCAAAAGAAGCATAACCCTTTGAGATTGATTTTAGCCGGTCATAAAAATCAAAAACAACTTCATTCAGTGGTAAATCATACGTTACCATAGCACGGGTTCCAACATAGGACAAACCAACCTGTACCCCGCGCCGCTCTTGGCATAGTTCTAAAATTGACCCAAGATAATTATCAGGAGTCATGATTGTCGCCCGAATCCACGGTTCTTCTATGGAAGAAATTTTAACCACATCAGGCATATCCGCTGGATTGTGCAACTCTTTAACAGAACCATCATTCATATTCATGCGATAAACAACCGAAGGTGCTGTCGCGATTAAATCCAAATTAAACTCACGCTCTAATCGCTCTTGAATAATTTCAAGATGCAGAAGTCCCAAAAATCCACAGCGAAAACCAAACCCCAAAGCCGCAGATGTTTCCATTTCAAAAGAAAAACTCGCATCATTTAAGCGTAATTTGCCCATGGCTGCACGCAAATCATCAAAATCGGCAGCATCAATTGGAAAAAGTCCACAAAAGACAACCGGTTGCGCAGGCTTAAAACCAGGTAAAGCATTTTCACAAGGACGGCGCTCTTCAGTAATCGTATCCCCAACCCGTGTATCTGCTACCTCTTTGATAGAAGCAGTGATAAAACCAATCTCGCCCGGTCCTAATTCATCAACCTGTACCATTTTAGGTGTAAAAACCCCAACGCGCTCAACTGGATATTTTGCTCCTGTACCCATCATACGAATGGTTTGGCCTTTTTTTAAAATACCATCTATCACCCGTACCAAAACAATAACACCAAGATATGCATCATACCAGCTATCAACCAACATTGCTTTCAAGGGATTTGCAACATCGCCTATATGTGGAGGTGGTAATTGTGCAACAATTGCCTCCAAAACATCAGGAACACCCAAACCTGTTTTTGCTGATATTTCTACTGCTTGAGATGTATCAATGCCTATTACATCTTCAATTTGTTCTTTAACACGCTCAGGTTCTGCTGCTGGAAGATCAACTTTATTGAGAACAACAACCAACTCATGGGAATTATCAATGGCTTGATAAACATTTGCTAACGTCTGCGCCTCTACGCCTTGGCTCGCATCCACCACCAACAGAGAACCTTCACAAGCTGCCAATGAACGCGAAACCTCATAAGCAAAATCCACATGACCAGGTGTATCCATAAGATTTAAAATATAGGTTTCACCATTCTTTGCCTTATAGTGTAAACGTACCGTTTGTGCTTTAATAGTAATTCCACGTTCACGCTCAATATCCATGGAATCGAGTACTTGTTCTTTCATCTCACGTGTATCAAGCCCACCTGTTATTTGAATCAAACGATCAGCTAAAGTTGATTTGCCGTGATCAATATGCGCCACGATGGAAAAATTACGAATATAATTACGATCTATTGTCATATAAGGCGATTTAGCAAAGAATAATACAAAACGCAAAGACCAATTATGTTCCGGCTTCTATCAAAATAATATAAACCTAAAAAGCTTCTCAAAACACAACTTTTTATAGCCTAAAAAATGAGGCTTTTGTTTGCTAAATTAAATCCAAGGGTGCTAAAATGATCCTTTCACATCTTATTTGATAACTCATATGCTGTAGTAAGCCGGCACCATCACACACTTTGCCAGCCTCCAATATTACGACGATCCTTTACACTTGAAAAAGTTTATAAGAGATATGCCTTTCTTGTACAGTCTTTACCCACATGCCCCCCACCCACTTGTGATGTGTAAGCAAGTGATTTGGATTGATTTAACATGAAAATGATTTGACGTGAGAAAATTTTACGGTATTCAGGGTTCTAATTCAATGTGAATAGTGCTATATTATAATTATAAATCAATGTATTATCATATTTATATGATGGGCGTGTATATCACTTAGGCTTGCAATAAATTCGCAAGAAATGCTTTTTTATTTGTACGCAATAATCTTCTTTTTTAGTAATCTTATATAAAATAATATGAATATCGCGGGAGTTTCTTCTCAATTTTTAAAACTTTAGAAATATGCTCTATTGAGTCATGTTTTTATATAACTCCTTCCTTCCTCCATTAAACATAAAGCACACCAATCCTCTTCGATTCATTGGATAACACATTGATTTATAATGATCGTTTATTGTTTTGCGATTTAAATTAAAACTCTGAATATCGCGAGCCTCTCTCATTTTAAATCTTCTCATAATGAATCAATAAATTTTTTGCTTCCCCATTATAAAACAGAGCTAGTGTATGGATAAAAACGTTTAAGAAATGAGTAAAAATGCCTCTCTCTTTCAAATGCCAAAGGCTATCATAATATTGAGAACTGATAAAGAAAATGCTAGTGCCCTTTATTTTAAGTAAAATGATAATGCTCTGTGGTTTTTCTATACTTCATGCGGACTGTCAATGAATATGATGTATATTGAGAAAATTATCTTTTAAAAAACGCTTTGTTATGGGGATACTTTGGGCGTTCTATTTTGCATGAGAAGCGTAACTCTATTAAAGGACAAAAGAAATAACGTGCGACAGTGCGTAATTCTCATTATTCAAAAACATTACCGTAGATGTTTTTGAAAGTTGTTAAAGCCAAATTTAAACATGATCGTAAAGATGAGCGTTAATTTTTACCTTTATATCACCTCATGCTTTGGCTCAATAAAGGTTGTCTTCCCGTTTCAGAAGTTAGGCAAACAGATACATGCAAAAGCTGGAATAACTTATAGAACTTCTTAATCATCTTAATATTAAAAAAGCTTCAAAAATGAAAACTCTACAAGCAAAAATCTCATGCAATAAAATCATAATAAAAAAATGTATAGCTAATCAATTTTTTTAATTGCTTTATTTTTTTTACGCCATTGTGAAGGTTGTAATTCAGCCACAATTATCCCAATCAGAATAAGCAAACCGCCCAATAAAGCTAAGGGAGATAAATGTTCGCCAGCCAAACGCCCAACAATACCAGCCCATACCGGTTCACCTGCGTAAATGAGTGTCGCACGCGTAGGGGAAATAGACTTTTGTGCCCAATTCATAGCTAATTGAATGATGGCACTCATTAATGCCAATCCTATACCAATATTAAACCACACCCACGAAAATTCAGGGATGCTTTCACCCATCAAAGGCATACAAGCAAATGAAAACAAACCACTAAAAAATAACTGAATAATGGTTACACGCCGACTATCAACCTTGTTCGCAAAAATTCCGATGAGTATGACTTCTCCAGCAATCGCTAAAGCGCCTAACAAAGTTAAAATTTCGCCTTTTGAAAAATCAAAATTTCCCGGCTTTTGTCCTGAAATAAATACAAGCCCAATAAAAGCGAAAATAATACCAATCCAACAAGCTAAACGGGGAGGTTTTTTAAAAACAATCCATTGCAAAATTGGAACCATCGGTACATAAAGCGCTGTGATAAAAGCTGACTGACTACTAATAATTGTTTGAAGTCCAGCTGCTTGAAAAGCATAACCAAAAAACATGGCTAAACCTATCGCCATCCCAGCGAAAACTTCATAAACAGTTATACCTTTTATAGAGCGCCAAAAAATTACCCCACATATAAGAGATGCAACAATAAAACGAAATCCAACAAAAAACAGAGGACCACTATAGCGTACCGCAATGTGAATGACTAAAAATGTAACGCCCCACAATATTGTCGCAGTAAATATTGCCAATTCTGGCTTACTTAATAAAGGATATTTAAACTGTTTTAGATTCACCATGAAAAACTTTCTCTTCCAATTTTCCCCACAATTTATGAAACAATAAGCGTTCCAACTCCCTGTTCGGTAAACAGCTCTAGTAAAACAGAATGAGGAGTTTTACCATTTAAAATGACAACACCTTCCACGCCATTTTGAAGGGCTTTTATACAAGTCTCTACTTTTGGAATCATGCCTCCTGAAATTGTCCCATTTTTAATAAATTTCTCAGCTTCAGAAACTGTCAATTCTTTTAAAAGTTTACCCTGGTTATCCAAAACACCAGGAACATCAGTGAGAAATAAAAGGCGTTTAGCCTCTAATGCACCAGCAATAGCTCCAGCAAAAATATCAGCATTAATATTATAAGTTTTACCATCGCGTCCTGGAGCCACAGGAGCAAGAACCGGTATCATTTCAGAACATGCTAAAAGATCTAGCAATGTGCGGTCAACTTCAACAGGCTCACCAACAAACCCCAAATCTAAAACACGTTCAATATGCGAATCAGGATCAATGACAGTTTTATAAGCCTTTTCGGCAAAAACCATATTGCCATCCTTGCCGCATAATCCTATTGCCCATTCTCCCTCAGCATTGATGAGAGCAACAATTTCTTTATTTATGGAACCCGCTAAAACCATTTCAACCACTTCAACGATCCGCTCATCGGTTACCCGTAATCCGTTTTCAAATCGCGATTCAATCCCCATTTTCATTAAAATTTCAGCAATTTGAGGCCCACCACCATGAACAACAACAGGATTAATCCCCGATTGCTTTAATAGAGCAATATCACGCGCAAATGCTCGCCCCAAAGCAGGATCACCCATAGCATGGCCGCCATATTTTACCACGACCGTTTCATTTTCATATTTTTGCATATAGGGTAAAGCAGACGATAAAAATGCTGCTTGTTTTTCCAAAACATCTACATCACCGTTTTTAGCATCATCCATCAATAGAGCCTCCTCATCACTTTTTACCATCTCTTAATGAAATTTAGGAAAAGTGAAAACAATAAAACCAAACTTTACTCTACCCACCCCCCTGAAAATCGTCAATTTTCCTCTAAATTACGAAAAAGGAATAGCGAAATGAAATACAAAAGCTTCCTTTAAAAATTGACAGCGAAAAATTAAACAAAATAGGCGTAAAAAAACGTCATTATTTTATGATCTTATATATAAAATTGAAAAGCAAAATTTTGAAGCTACGCTGCACATTCAACTCATTATTTTATCCCTATGGATACTTAACAATGAATAGGAATATATACAACCATTGATTTTGTAAGATAAAAATAAAGTTTCTTATAATAATAAAATTAACATATTCCTAAGATAAGAAATCACTCAACTGCTTTATAGCTTATCCCAATAAACTATAACTTTGGTTTTAAAAATTTGACTTTTTCTCAATCATTAAACATGAGGAAATGTCGATTGAACGCTCCTCATGGAGAATCATAATAAGTTGATTTATAATAATAATTTATCTTTTTATATCGTAAAATCGAAAAAAGGCTTTGCAACATTATCCATATATTATGATAGCTCCTCAAAAGCATCTTCGTAAAAGCATTTAATTGTTTAGATTACTCTCTTCGTAAGGTTTTATAAAACTTCTCATTTTTCATGATCGGTCATTAAGTTTTTCTTTCTGCATAGCGATACATGCTTGAATTATTCAATGTTTTTTAGAATTGTTAATTCTTTTAATGTATTATTTTAATTATGTTATTTTATGAAAAAAGATTCATTTCGTAAATTTCTCTTTCCATATCACTAACAATTTCAATAATATATCGTGCTGTTTTCTAAGCATATTGTGCTATTTTTTTATTGTATTTATTTTTTCTTTTTAAAGGTAACTTCCTCTATCTTCCCACCAACTTTTTATTATGCCAATAAATTCAATTAAGTGAATTCCATCGAATCTGTTTCCCTACAAGAGAGATACATAGAATACCTCAAAACGTGTTTTGTTATGTCTTCTTTAGCATTAAACACACATTATCTCATTCCACAATTTCTTTGGAACAAAATAAACTTGATTATAGCGTTTTTTATTATCTGGAAGAAGTATTTATGACATCAGAAATACAAAACTAAATCCGCATCTAAAAAGACATGATTACGGCTAAAAGCTAAGATGAGGCATGTAAAAGCTATTCCAAATAAAATAACCCTTATTTTAAAGGAAGCAGTGATTAAAACTATGAAAAATGCCAAAAATAAAATCGGTTATAAGAAGTTGATACTTTATTTGAAATAAGATGGATTGCCTAACAGCTTATTTAGCGTTTCTTGGCAAGCTGCTACCTATTTTACAGTTTTATTATAGAGCCTTTAAAAAGAAATACAAAAAATACTGAATGCATAAAGGCAGTTATCATGACACTGGCAATATTTATTATCAATCACTCAATTGCGTTCTTATATGGATAAGCCCTTTTTAAAATGTCATAGACACTCAAAAATAAGACTTATCCATAAAACTCATGAAATATAAAAACTATCAGCAGCAGGAGTTTATCCTAAATTAGCTGTCTCTCTCTTTTCTTTTCAAGAAAAAATGCTTTTCAAAGACAATGAGATAATAGAAAACTTAATGAAAATAACTTTCCTACAGCTCTCTCTAATTATTCTGAGAACATTCACATATTTTAACCAGAAATATTTTCAAAAAATTCTTTCATACGTGAAAAAAAACCATGTGATTGCGGTGAATTTTCATGATTTGAGAGCTTTTCAAATTTTTGCAACAATTCACGTTGTTCTTGCGTTAATTTCTGCGGTGTCTCAATCGTGATATGGATGTAAAGATCACCCCTTGCTTGCTGACGGCGCAACATGGGCATACCTTTGCCTCTAAGGCGGAATTGACGTCCATTTTGTGTCCCTTCTGGAATCTTAACGCGTGCTTTAACACCATCAAGGTCGGAAACTTCAAACTCTCCTCCTAAAGCAGCTGTTACCATTGAAATAGGAACGCGACAGTGAAGATCTGCTCCTTCTCGCTGAAAAAACTCATGCGGTTTAATGGAAAGGAAAATATAAAGATCACCATTGGGGCCACCACGAATACCAGCATCACCCTCACCAGAAAGGCGAATACGCGTTCCATCTTCAATACCAGCTGGAACATTTACGCTCAATGAACGTTTTTTCTCTATGCGTCGTGTCCCCTGACATTTGGGGCATGGATCCGTAATAGTTTCACCACGTCCATGACATGAAGGACATGTTCGCTCAATAGAAAAGAAACCTTGTGCTGCACGCACACGACCAGATCCATGACATATTCCACAAACTTGCGGCTTAGAGCCCTTTCTCGCTCCTGATCCCTCACAAACATCACACGTGACGGAACTGGGAATATTAATTTCTGCAGTTTTTCCTGAAAATGCCTCTTCTAAAGTCACTTCCATATTATAACTCAAATCTGCACCACGTTCGCGACTGTCACCACGCTTACGGTGTGTCCCTCCCATAATCTCACCAAAAAAGTCTTCGAAAATATCCGCAAATCCACCACCAGCAGCAAAACCGCCAAAGGGATTTGCTCCCCCTTGACCACCGCTATTTTCAAAGGCCGCATGGCCAAATCGATCATAAGCAGCACGCTTCTGAGGATCTTTAAGAACTTCATAGGCTTCGCCAATTTCTTTGAATTTTCGCTCTGCCTCTTTATCCCCCGCGTTGCGATCAGGATGATATTGCATTGCCAACTTACGAAAAGCAGATTTCAACTTTTTATCATCACATTCGCGAGTCACGCCAAGAATTTCATAATAGTCAACCTTCATCATGTATTCCTGATAATTTTTCTGTCATCCATCTTTATGGATAATATTGCTTTTAATTTATATTTTTAGCAACAAAGTTGCAACTTATCTCAAATAATAAAGCCCAGCCTTATATTTCAAAGGCCGGGTTTATCAATTAATCAACACATATGCTGACACTATTTCTTCTTATCATTAACTTCTTCAAAATCAGCATCAACAACATCATCATTCTTTGCCTCTGTTTCAGTGTCAGCGCTCGCTGCTTGTGAGGCTTCGTACATAGCCTGTCCAAGCTTCATACTGACTTCTGCTAATTTTTGCATCTTTGTTGTTACTTCTTCCGTATCACTGCCTTCAAGCGCAGATTTCAAATCAGATATTGCTGTTTCAATCTGTCCCTTTTCTTCAGCTGATACTTTATCGCCATATTCATTGAGCGACTTTTCAGTTGAATGAATAAGAGCCTCCGCTTGATTTCTAGCTTCAACACCTTCACGGCGTTTTTTATCCTCAGCCGCGTGCTCTTCTGCATCCTTTACCATTTTTTCAATATCAGCATCACTTAAACCACCTGATGCCTGAATACGAATTTGATGCTCTTTACCTGTTCCCTTATCTTTGGCCGAAACATTAACAATACCATTCGCATCGATATCAAAAGTAACTTCAATTTGAGGTATACCACGTGGTGCTGGAGGAATACCAACAAGATCAAATTGAGCCAATAACTTATTATCACTTGCCATTTCCCGTTCACCTTGGAAAACACGAATCGTCACAGCACTCTGATTATCATCAGCTGTCGAAAAAACTTGCGATTTTTTTGTTGGGATAGTGGTATTGCGCTCAATAAGGCGTGTGAAAACCCCACCCAAGGTTTCAATACCCAAAGATAAAGGCGTTACATCTAGCAACAACACGTCTTTGACATCGCCTTGCAATACACCTCCTTGGATGGCAGCACCCATTGCGACCACTTCATCAGGATTAACACCTTTGTGTGGATCCTTACCAAAGAAGCTCTGCACGACTTGCTGAATCTTGGGCATACGTGTCATACCACCTACTAAAACAACTTCGTCAATTTCACCAGCCTTTAATCCAGCATCTTTCAACGCAGCTTTACAAGGCTCGATGGTACGCTGCACTAAATCGTCAACGAGAGATTCAAATTTTGCCCGAGTCAATTTCATTGTTAAGTGCTTGGGACCTGATTGATCTGCCGTGATAAATGGTAAATTGATTTCTGTTTGCTGTGACGAAGAAAGCTCAATCTTTGCTTTTTCTGCCGCTTCTTTTAAGCGCTGTAAAGCTAATTTATCATTTTTCAGATCAATTCCTTGCTCTTTTTTGAATTCATCTGCAAAATAACCAACTAGGCGCATATCAAAGTCTTCACCACCTAAAAACGTATCTCCATTGGTTGATTTAACTTCAAAAACGCCATCTCCAATTTCAAGAACTGAAATATCAAATGTACCACCACCAAGATCGTAAACTGCTATTGTTTTTCCGTCTTTTTTGTCCAAACCATAAGCTAAAGCAGCAGCAGTTGGCTCATTAATAATCCGTAAAACTTCAAGTCCAGCAATTTTACCCGCGTCTTTCGTAGCTTGACGTTGCGCATCATTAAAATAAGCAGGAACCGTAATAACAGCTTGTTCAACTTTTTCACCAAGATAAGATTCTGCTGTTTCCTTCATCTTTTGCAAAATCATAGCTGAAATTTGCGACGGAGAATATTTCTTTCCCGCTTCTTCAACCCATGCATCACCATTGTCACCTTTAACAATTTTATAAGGCACAAGTGCTTTATCTTTTTCAACCATAGGGTCATCAAAACGGCGCCCTATCAAACGTTTAACTGCAAAAACTGTCCCTTCAGGATTTGTCACCGCTTGCCGTTTAGCAGGCTGCCCAACAAGCCGCTCCCCCCCATCAGTAAAGGCAACAACGGAAGGTGTTGTTCGCGCTCCTTCTGAGTTTTCAATAACTTTTGCGTTTTTGCCATCCATAACAGCCACACAAGAGTTCGTTGTCCCCAAATCAATACCAATTACTTTTGCCATATTATAATCTCCATTCAGCAAGCTACCTCAACCTTCATAAAGCATCTTTTTAAGATAGCTCCTCATAACACCTAAAGCCCGTATATTGCTTCAAGCAACATAAATAATAATAAACTGCAAGTCGCAACAAGCCTTGCTGCCTCGTATATAAGAACAGGCTTTTATTGCTACAAGAGAATAATGAGAGAAACATCTCCAAAATAAAAAATTTATTTTAAAATAGGCGCTCTAATGACCCATAAATACCATATTTATGAGAGACTTGAGATTATAATATATTTTTCTTGCAATTCTCAACAAATATATCTTTCTATAAAAATTAAAAAAATAAAAGAGCGATTGCACTCTCGCTCTTGATCTTCTCATCATTGATAAAATGATACTCCCGTAAAAGCTTTTTAAAAGGCGAATAATTTATATCACGAATATTATAAATTTTTCTTGGACTAAAATAATCATCATATCTAATGCTCACATCTGTAAAGGTATTATCCATCGATCTCCTTTCAAAAATTCTCCTTCTAACGGTCTCATTGTTTGCGGTTATTTGAAATCTATGCTTTAAACTCACCTAAAGCGTTTTTTCTTATACTATATAATTTTGAACTTTGAAAATATATAAAAATGCCTCTGTATAAACGCTTTAAAATGCCAAGAGCTGTCATAATATTAAAATTGGTAAAGTGGTTGATGATTGTTCTATATTATATTTATTAAGCAAAATAGCAGTGCATCATAGATTTTATACCATTTACAAATATTATTTATGAGATGAACACGGAAGCGTTGAGAGGTGTGTTGTCGTTGTAAACCTTACTGCCTTCCTTTAAAATCAAATAATTCTATGATTTTTATTCTCATATTCAAATCAATTTCATTTTAGTATTTCTTTCTTTTATTTTAAATAAAAGCTCTGCTAAAATAAAAAAATATTCAAAGTGTGAATCTTATGAAGGAGGGTAAATCAATGATGACATCTATTATTAAGAAAATAACAAATCTCATCTTTAAGAATATAATCCATACACAATATCCATACAAAAAGGTTATCATAAATATCGTGTGTGCTCTTCTCTTTGCTGGTATAACCCTGCCAGCAGGTGCTCAGCAATATAAACTTGGCGACATAGAAATTCTCAATCCTTGGACACGAGAAACACCTAAAGGTATAAGAGTTGGTAGCGGTTATCTCTATATTATTAATCACAGTAATACCCCAGACCGTTTGGTTTCTATTTCCACAAACGGAGTAAAAACAACAGAGATACACTCTATGGCTGTCGTTAATGATATTATGAAAATGGAAAAAATGCACAATGGCATTGAAATTCCGGGAAATGGAGAAATCACGCTTAAGCCTGGCGGTGATCATATTATGTTTATGGGGCTTTCAAAACCATTCAAGTTAGGTGATAAAATTAGCGCAAAATTGACATTTGAGAAAGCAGGAACCATTGATGTTGATTTCTCTGTAAACGCTATGAAAGTACCATCACCTTCTAAATCCTCTCTTGTTCACTAAGCTCCTTTTATATAAATACACAATAAATACACACTTTATAAAATGAAGGAGCGTGAATTTTTTTTACGCTCCTTTATTTTTTGTTTAATGCCATCAGTAAAAAATTATCCTCTTTGATGAATTAACTATGGTCAATTTCAGGAATACGTAAAACTTGTCCAGGATAAATTTTATCGGGAGATTTTAGCATTGGCTTATTGGCTTCAAAAATAAATGTGTTTTTATTACCTTGCCCTTTTCCATAAACCTCTTCAGCAATTTTCCAAAGATTATCACCAGATTTAACCTCATAAAAGCGAGAAGTTTTTCTAGGCGTTGTATCTATAACCTTTAATTGATCAACATCTACAGAAGAGATACCTTGTGCATTGCCAACAACCAGCAGTGCTTTTTCAAGTGTTTCCCTATCTGGAACTTCACCGCTTAAAATAGCTTTACCGTCTTCAACTTGAATATTGACTTTTTCTGTACCGAGTTGAAAATCATCAAATGCTCTTTTAAAATCTTTTTCTTTTGGTTCATGGTCCCCAATACCTAACTTTTCCCCTACAGTTTTAATAAAATTAAAAAATCCCATTACGACCTCCTTTCGTGTAGCAGAAACAAATTTTTGTGCATATATTGCCACATTCTTTTCTTTGCTCTTAAAACACATAGGCAGATTTTCTAAACTTCAACAATCAAAACTACATCTGTTCAATTATGAGACAAATACAATAATAAACTTTGTAATAAACCTTGATAAAAAAAGCCTTTATGAAAATTTTCTCTCAAATGAAGGGATCTTAATAGACATAGAAACATTATAAATTATGAAAGCAAAACAAGATTTTACAGTAATGACAAAAGGTTTTTTACTTTGCTACAATTTGTATCATATTTGTTTTGCAAAAAAAATATGAACTCCCATATAAATAAGTGTGGGTAATTTGCTACCACAGCAATAGAAAGGTCTAAGAAACCATGAAAGATACACCAACAATCACACAAACGATTGTACTTGTTGATGATGATCGCAATATTTTGACATCTTTATCTTTTGCGCTTGAGACAGAAGGATATCGGGTTGAAAGCTATACAGATGGAGCATCTGCACTCAAGGGTCTCACACTTCACCCTCCACACTTAGCTATTTTTGATATTAAAATGCCCCGAATGGATGGGATGGAACTTTTGCGTCGTTTGCGTCAAAAATCTGATCTTCCAGTTATTTTTCTCACCTCTAAAGATGATGAAATTGATGAATTATTTGGTCTCAAAATGGGAGCTGATGATTTTATTACTAAACCTTTCTCCCAACGTCTTCTTATTGAACGCGTGAAAGCTATTTTGCGCCGTTCTAATGCACGTAACCAACCGCTTTCTACAGGAACTTCTTCCACCTCTTCTCTCAAACGTGGAGATCTTGTGATGGATCAAGAACGCCATACCTGTACATGGAAAGATAAACCTGTTATTTTAACCGTTACGGAATTTTTGATTCTGCAAACCTTAGCACAAAGACCAGGAGTTGTAAAAAGTCGTGATGCTTTAATGGATGCTGCCTATAGTGATCAAGTCTACGTAGATGATCGCACCATTGATAGTCACATTAAACGTCTGCGTAAAAAGTTTAAACAAGTGGATGATGATTTTGCAATGATTGAAACACTTTATGGTGTAGGTTATCGTTTCCACGAGGTATAAAACTACTTTGTCGCAAAAATTTGAACGGCAATCAAATCGATGACAGACAATTCTCAACTGGAAACTTTACAAAAAACAACCGTTAATGGTACATCCTCAACGCCATTTCTTATGTTTTCTCGTTTGCATCTTCGAATACAACGTCTCTTTAGACAATTGCTTTTTTCCAGCCTTACACGTCGCATTGTTATATTAAACATTGCTGCCCTTGCCGTTTTAGTTACAGGCATTTTATACCTTAACCAATTTCGCGATGGTTTAATTGAAGCAAAAATTAAAAGTTTATGTACCCAAGGAAAAATTATTGCTGGGGCTATTGCTGCTTCTGCAACAGTAGATACAAATTCTATCCTCATTGATCCCCAAAAACTCTTAGAGTTACAGACTGGTGAAAGCGTTACACCAGCCCCTCAATCAACCGATTCTTGGGATTTTCCTATTAACCCTGAGCAAGTTGCCCCTCTTTTACGGCGTCTCATCACACCTAAAACGACAAGAGCACGTATCTATGATCGTGATGCTACTCTCCTTCTTGATTCGCGCGTTCTTTATTCTAGTGGAGAAGTTTTTAGTTATGATTTACCCCCACTTAAAACAGAACAAAACATGTGGGATCGCCTTACTTCATGGTATTCAAGCGCATTTTATGGTAAAGGTATTGCTCTTGACAGAGAACAAACAAAAACCAGTGGTATTGCTTATCCAGAAGTGTACCGCGCATTAAACGGATCTCTTGCTACGGCAAAAAGACGCAACAGACAAGGGCAATTAATTGTTTCTGTTGCCGTTCCTGTTCAACGCTATCGCGCAGTGGTTGGAGCTCTTCTTCTTTCAACCACTGGTTCCGATATTGATAACATTGTAAAAGGCGAAAGACTGGTTATCTTTAAAGTTTTTGCCGTTGTAGGTAGCGTACTTTTGGTTCTTTCTCTCTTTTTGGCCCATACGATTGCCCATCCATTAAGTAAATTATCTGCCTCGGCTAATCGAGTGCGTAATGGCAATAATCAGCGTGTAGAAATTCCTGATTTTTCAATGCGTGAAGATGAAATTGGTCACCTTTCAACTTCTATTCGTGATATGACCAATGCCCTTTATATGCGTATTGAAGCCATTGAACGCTTTGCTGCTGATGTAAGCCACGAATTAAAAAATCCTCTCACCTCTCTACGCAGTGCTGTTGAAACGCTCCCTCTGGCTAAAAATGAAGAAGCACAAGAGAAATTGCTTGAAATTATTCAACATGATGTGCGCCGCCTTGATCGGTTGATTACAGATATTTCTGATGCATCACGGCTCGATGCAGAGCTTGCACGAGAAACCGCAGAGATTGTTGATATGACACCGCTTTTGGAAAGTCTTGTTCATGCTGTTCAGGAAGTGTATCGTAATACGCAAACCATTGATATAAGCCTTAATATTGTCCCACGTCCTCATGGAAAAGCCTATCTTGTATTGGGACACGAACTCCGTTTAGGACAAGTGATTTCAAATCTTCTTGAAAATGCGCGTTCTTTTATTCCTCGGAATCGTGGCAAAATTTGCATTACTATGAAAAGTCATGCTTCAACCCTTATTTTAACCATTGAAGATAATGGCCCAGGTATTCGTTCAGAAAATATTGAACGCATTTTTGAACGTTTTTATACAGATCGACCAAATGAAGATGCTTTTGGGCAAAACTCTGGACTTGGCCTTTCTATTAGTCGGCAAATCATCGAAGCTCATAATGGGACAATTACAGCCGAAAATATTATTGATCCTACACTTGGGAAGTGTAAAACTGGTGCACGTTTTACTATTATGCTTCCGCTTGCTAAATAAATCTTTTATCCAAAGTAAAAGACATGAAAACAAAATGTGAAATACTCCACGCAAATTGCCTTCAACTAGGCGGCAAGGGGCTGTTAATTATAGGTCCATCGGGATCAGGAAAATCAACCCTCACCCTTTCTTTGCTTGACCGCGCTGAGTGGTCAAAACGTGAAGCGAAGCTTATCAGTGATGATTATACAATGTTGCGTGCGGAAAATGGAAAGCTTCACGGATACACTCCCGATAATTTAGAGGGCGGCATCGAGATTCGTGGCGTTGGTCTTTATATGATAGAATTTGAAAAGCACACAACTATCGATTGTGTTATTTTTCTCGGTCCGGAATATGAACGTTTTTCCACAAATAAAACTTTTCAATTTGAAAATTTGCACATTCCTCTTTTAAAACTTCCCTCTCTTCGTGAAGCCGATTGTACCGCCATTTGTCAAGCTATTGAAGCATTTTTGTTTAAAAAAATATGGCAAAAATCTGTCTAATTTTTTTCTAAAGATAAAAAAATCACAATTTTTGCCTTTTTTTTGCAAATTTTTCTTGGCAGCAAGATAAAGCCTTGTACAATGTCTTTCCCACCAATATGGTTGGGTCTTATTAGTTAACAGGAGTTTGCGTAAATGATTGGACTCGTGCTTGTAACGCACGGTGAGCTGGCTGTCGAATTTTTACATGCCGTGGAACATGTTGTTGGAGTACAAGAAAAGTTCGCAACAATATGCGTTTATCCCGATGACGATATAGATCAGCGCCGAGGTGATATTATAGCCGCAGTAACCGATACAGATACGGATCATGGCGTCATCATATTAACAGATGTGTTCGGTGGAACACCATCAAATATAGCTATTCCTGCTATTGAAAAAGGACGCGTTGAAATGATTGCGGGTGTTAATTTGCCCATGCTTATTAAACTGATTTCTATTCGCAAATGTCCGGATATTTCATTATCAGACGCGTTAAGAATAGCACAAGAAGCAGGGCGTAAATATATTAATGTACCAAGTATGATTAGCGGATAATAAAATACCAATGTTTTCCAAAGATACCCTCCCGTGTATAAGTCGTCATTTCAATATCTGTAATAAACGTGGGTTACATGCACGTGCTTCTGCAAAATTTGTACAAACTGTTGACAATTTTAATGTTACTGTTGAAGTTGAAAAAGATGGAAAAATTGTTGGCGGATCATCAATTATGGGACTTATGATGCTAGCGGCTTCATCCGGTTGCAACCTCACCATTCGTGTTTCAGGACCAGAAGCAACAGATGCTCTTAATGCTCTTGAAAAGCTCATCAATAACAACTTTGGAGAGGAAAACTAGTGCTTTTTCATCATAAACAAGGATGATAATTCTTAGAAAATAGGAACTTTCCATCATTATTTTGAATTTTAATTTCTCTTCCCGCTTTTATACCAATATTCATATCCATTATGGATTGGTATAATTATCATAAATGTAAAAGCTTATAGTAATTTTGTTATGCTGGTTTTTTTCTTCCTTTCCTAATATTATTTGACCAATTTGAATAGTTTTGCGTATTATGGCTATTCCCCGACTTAATCATATAATTAAATCTTTACAGAAAAGAGAACTCTTCACCTTGTATTATAATATGCTTTATTTTAGGCTAAAGATAAATGTCAAAATAATTTCGCACATCAACAATCTATCAACTTTTCTTATTTTCTGCTAACTTTGTAGCCTTTATAATACACAAGTAATCTTCCATTGCACATCATTGTGATACAGATCATGAAAACGCAATTCTTATCAATGTCATAACCATTTTCTTAAAACGAATAAGCTTTGTACGCTCATAATTATAGTAAGCATTTTTTAGACATTCTTTTTCTATACTATTGCCTTGTTTTATGTGGTACGTGCCCCGCCCTTATTATCTATATTGCGCTTGGGATAGCATCTTTCATTATAAGGAGATAATATCATGGGTCGTCTATTTAGTGCTCTCCAGATTCCTCAACAAACAACAAAAGCCCTCGTATCATTGCAAAATGGCTTACCAAAAGCGCAATGGATCAACCCGCAAAATTTTCATGTCACCTTATCTTTTTTTGGCGAAGTTGAAAGTTCTACAGCAGATGAAATTATGCATACCTTTAACACTATAGAACTTCCTTCTTTTACGCTACAGATAAAGGGTTTTGAAGTTTTTGGTTCAGAAAATGCTCCCCATTCTCTTGTGGTTCGCATTGAACCTTGTGAAAAGCTTACTCTTTTACATGAAAAGATGCAATATATTCGGAATAAATTAGAGTTAAAGCCTGATGAAAGACTGTTTATTCCGCATATCACTCTTGCACGAATATTTGATATTAATCTTAAAGATCTTTCTTCTTATCTATCTTTTCAAAATGATTTTTTTGTCCCTCCTTTTGAAGTTGATCATTTTGTTTTATTGTTATCGGCCTCTCCCTTAAATAAGGCTCCCTATATTGTAAAAGGAAATTGGCCACTTCAAAAATAAAAGGGTGTTTGTCACACCCTTTAAAAACTCTTTGAGAAAAGACCCTATATATATGAAACTGCAGGGAATACTGCATTTTACGATAGAGGTTTGTTATTGATGTATTTTAAGCCGAATCAGCTTCAACAGAAGCTTCTTTTGCTCCTCCTTTAGCTACACCCACTATAGCTGGACGTAACACCCTTTCCCCGATAATATAACCTGCCTGAACCACTTGTTGAACAGTATTATCTGGAACATCAGCATTGGGAATTTCAAACATCGCTTGATGAAAGTGAGGATCAAATTTTTGCCCCTCTGGATGAATTTTTTGCACCCCATGACGTTCTAATGCTGCCATCATGGCACGTTCAGTCATTTCAACGCCTTCTGCCAATGATTTCAAACCAGCATCACTCTCCCGTGCACCTTCTGGAATAGCTTCCAAAGCACGATTGAGATTGTCAGAAACCGATAACATATCCCGTGCAAAATTAGCAATGGAATAAGCCTTTGCATCCGCCACATCTCGCATAGTACGGCGTCGAAGATTTTCCATATCTGCAACAAGACGTAAAAGCTGATCTTTCAGTTCTTTATTTTCATCCTGCAAAGACGCTAAAAGATCACTAACCTCATTGCTTTCTGTTTCAATGACTTCGTGTTCCTCTGTTTTATGTGTTTTTAAAAATTCATCGGCTGCCTGTTTAAGTGTATTACGATCAGCTGGATTTTTTAAATCACAATTTTCAAATGAAGCGTCAGTAAATTTGTTTTTTTCATCAGACATAAAAATTTTATTCCTTCATAAGATTCGTTATTCTCGATATCGAAATTCTACAGACAAAAATCAAGGGGTAGCGATGTATATAATACAATGAGCTTTTATAGTACAAATACTTACTTGCATCGTTTTAACGCAATAACTGTGACACAAGTTGAGCTGTATAATCAACCATGGGCACAATCCTTGCATAATTAAGCCGTGTAGGACCAATAACACCTAAAGCACCAATGACTCTTTGTTGTGAATCTCGATAAGGTGCTACAACTAAAGAAGAACCAGAAAGAGAAAATAACTTATTTTCTGAACCAATAAAAATTCTAACCCCAGAACCTTCATCCGTTAAATCGAGAAGCTGTGCCATACTCTCGCGCGTTTCAAGATCATCAAACAAATGGCGTAACCGTTCTAAATCTTCTTCTGCTTTCACATCTTCAAGTAAATTGCTACGCCCGCGAACAATGAGGTGTATTTTATGATCAGCATCTTCTCCTCCCCAAAGAGCTAATCCCGTTTCAACAAGATGATGTGATAAATCATCAAGTGCGGCCCTTGTTTCTGCGCATAAGCGGGCAATTTCCCCTTTAGCTTCACTCAATGTACGCCCTTGAATATGGGCATTGAGAAAATTCGTTGCTTCCGTCAATTGTGCATGGGTAACCCCTTCTGGTAAATGAACAATACGATTTTCAACTTCACCTTGTTGAGTCACCAAAACGGCAAGAGCGTGCTCCCTATCAAGGCGCACAAATTCAATATGTTTCAATGTTCCTTCTTGTTTTGTTGCTAAAACAAGCCCTGCCCCACGTGAAAGATCTGAAAGAACTCGGCTTGCTTGAACAAGAAAATGTTCAACCGATTGTGCATGACCAGCCTCTTTGACTTGCATTTCAATATTTTCTCGCTCTTCGTTTGGCAAATCACCCGCTTCCATAAATGCATCAACAAAAAAGCGTAAACCTGATTGTGTCGGCATTCGACCCGCAGAAACATGTGGTGCATAAATCAAACCGAGATGTTCAAGATCACTCATCACATTGCGAATCGTCGCAGGCGATAATGTCTGTTGTAAAAGCCGCGAAAGATTACGTGACCCTACAGGTTCACCATCATTAAGATAAGCTTCAACAATATGGCGAAAAATATCACGCGAACGTTCATCAAGATATTTTAGTTCATTATCAATAGTTTTGTGCTTCATCACAATTGTTTCACTACTTTTAAAATCCTCATCTCTTATATAAGTTTTGCCAAGGTTTGGTCAAATAGTCTAAAGTAGTATAAAAATATATTATCCTATTGAGCTGTAAAATGCTACCTTTCAGAGTGATGCTTGATAAATTACGCAGGAAATATTTTTTGTTAGAGTGTGTGAGAAATATTTAAGATAAGAGTTGATCTGTAAAGTGGTCTGCTGTAGGGACTTATCAAGAGAATCTAGATTGATTAAAAACCGCTGTAGATAGAAAATTTCACCCTTTAGAGCAAGCAGGAAATTGGAAATTTACCATAAAAATGCTATCATAAATAAAGAGATGTCTTTCATATCTTTGCAAGGTTATCTTCATACAAGATAAAAAATTTTATTGGAATAAAATATCATTAAACGTGTAAAATAATCATATCATGTAAAATGTGTGTGTATGAGCATTAAAGTCGGTTTTTAGCACAAAAATAATTCCCCTTTCATTTTTGGAGAAATCTATATGAGAAGCATAGCAGATAAAAAACTTGTCATTGCTACACATAACACCGGAAAATTGCATGAAATCACTACTTTAATTACGCCTTTCGGTTTAATAATACAATCGGCAAAAGAACTGGGCTTGCCAGAACCAAAAGAAACGGGAAAAACATTTGAAGAAAATGCTTATATTAAAGCTTTTTCAGCAGCAAAAAAAACAGGACTTCCTGCCCTATCTGATGATTCAGGCTTAGAGGTAGATGCATTGGAGGGTGCGCCAGGCGTTTATACCGCTGATTGGGCAATTCAAGCCGATGGTACACGTAATTTTCCAAAAGCTATGAAAAAAATAGAAAATGAACTCCAAAAAGTCGGAGCACGAGAAAAAAGTCAACGGAAATGCCGTTTTATATCCGTCATTTGCATTGCATGGCCTGATGCTCATGCAGATTACTTCCGTGGATGCGTTGAAGGAACGTTCATTTGGCCTCCACGGGGAGATAAAGGCTTTGGTTTTGATCCTATTTTTTTACCCGATGGATGTGAAAATACCTTTGGAGAAATGTCAACAGAGCAAAAACACAACTGGAAACGTAATGATATTCCCCCTCTTTCACATCGCGCACGTGCTTTCAAACTTTTGGCAGAAAACCTTTTAGCATTCTCATGAATGAACCTTTTGGCATTTACATTCATTGGCCCTTTTGTGCAGCTAAATGTCCTTATTGTGACTTTAATTCGCATGTTCGCATCCATGGTGTTGATCAACCACGTTTTGTCACCGCCTTTAAGCGCGAAATAGAAACGCAATACCACAAAATAGGCCCACGCCATATTACAAGTATTTTTATTGGTGGAGGAACCCCTTCCCTTATGGAGCCGCAAACTGTCGATGCCCTATTGCAAGCACTTGCAAAAAAATGGGTAGTCGATGATAAAGTTGAAATTACATTAGAAGCTAATCCATCCAGTGTGGAAGCAGAGCGCTTTCGTGGATACCGTGCGGCAGGTGTTAATCGCTTATCTCTAGGGATACAAGCGCTCAATGATAAAGCATTGCGCAAACTTGGCCGACTCCATAATGTGGAACAAGCTCTTTGTGCCATTGCTTTAGCACGGCAAATTTTTCCACGTTTATCCTTTGATCTCATTTATGCCCGCCCCGAACAAACCCTTGAACAATGGAAATCTGAACTTGTACAAGCAATTGATTTAGCAGCGGACCATCTTTCTCTTTATCAATTGACGATCGAAGAAGGAACCGCCTTTAAACGGCTTCATGATGCAGGAAGACTTATCCTTCCCCCATCAGAGCTAGCAGCAGATCTGTATCATCTTACTCAAGAAATAACGGCACTACATGGACTTCCTGCCTATGAAATCTCAAACCATGCAATGCCCGGTGCCGAATCAGCACACAATCTTCTTTATTGGCGTTATCACCAATATGCAGGCTTTGGTCCAGGAGCACATGGACGTTTCATTGAGCACGCATCGAATCATTCCTCTTTCTGTTCAAAAACATTGTCATCACACCTTGAAAACCGCGAACGTTATGTCACAATAAATGAAAAGCATCCCGAACAGTGGCTTAATTTGGTAGAAACAACAGGACATGGCTGTATTGAAACGGAACATTTAACCACTGAACAACAGGCAAATGAAATGCTCCTTATGGGATTACGCCTTTGCGAAGGCTTAGAACTTATACGCTATGAAACCTTAAGCCCTAAACGTATCCCAATGGAAAAACTGATCGATTTACAACACCAAGAATTGATAGAAATGGTGGATAACCAACGCTTAAAAGCAACAACCAAAGGACGTATTGTTCTTGATCACATCATCAGCCAACTTGCAAATTAAAGTTTTTATAACAACATACTTATTTTAATCATAATTATCATTTTTCATAGCAAGGTGAGATTAGAATATTGTGAGCTTCTCTCATTTCAAAACTATTTATAGCAAGTTAGTTATCGCCATTTGCTTACACCTTAAAAATAGAGAAGCATGTGGATAAAAACTATAAAAAAGGAGTAAAAAGGCCTCTTATGAACACTCTTAAGTGCTAAAAGCTATTGCAATATTTTGAGCTAGAAAGTGTATGGTGCTCTAACTTTATTTTTCATAAACATAAAGATGGGGAGGCATTATAGATTTTATATTACAACATTCATAAGCACCGTAGTAGCACAAATGTGACAAACATTGAGAAAATTTCTCTAAAACAAATACGTGAATGCATAACACGATAATGTATTTTTTCTTTATGAAATCGTGGCACCATTAAAAGAACCATAGAAATAAGCATGAAGCCATGCATCAATTTCTGATTATTTAAAAAGATCTTACTCTATTTACTTTTGAAAACCGTAAAGCCGAATAAAAAAGAAAGTAAAAAAGCACGCTGATTTTCACCTTTATACCTTTATATTTTTCCTCAATGAAATTGTATGTCTGTTTCAGAGATTATAAAAAATAGATATACGCAATACTTTTATCCTATTCTGGCATGTAAAAGCGGTTATCGCAAAAAGTACTGAACCAATATTTATTTGAGATACGCGGCTGTATGATTGGTATTGATTTATAGGTCACAGCAAAATCACGAGCTTTATTAAACAAATAATGCACTCAAATGGCAAATATACCCGATATGAATCGAGATTGCTTTGTTAGCGAGCGAAACGATGTTAATCCCATATGATCTTACTTGTATGCATAATACTTATGAGTATCTGTACGCGTCCTTTAAGGTTATTTTATTAAAAAATTGAGAATAATACTAGGACAATCCTTGGCTCAAGAAGTCAACGTGCTGCTACAAAAAATTCTGTGTATCTTTATCATAACCAAGATTCAAGCTGATTAAATAAGCTCACCTTCTATCTCGTAATGATTTTGCAACGGAAGTTCTTGGGGACAAAAAAAGCATGGCAAAATATATGAAATAAAACAAACTTAAAGCGCTTTTCCTATAGGCTTTATTCTAAGAGAGTCTAATTGGAACAAGAAGTACCTTTTATGAGAGTGCAGAAAACATATCAAAACATGAGCTGTGAATGAGCGCATTTATGTTGTACAAACTTTTTACAATAGCAGCATGTTTTTGTGTGTCTTTATGGCTTCAACCTGTCATCACACAATGATGATATAATATTCATTGTTTTCCATATATGATTGCGTGTGACTTCCTTTCTACACTTTAAAGAACGAATATTTTCAATCCAATATGGTCTAAACAGTTCTACTTCTTCAAGCAGGTCTCTCTTGGCTTTCCAATTATGTAATTCACTTAACTAAAAACTCTACAGGCAAGAATCCCAACTTAAGAATATTCATCACTTACTCTAAAACCACTTAATATATTAAGTCTTACGAGACTCATATCACCACACCTTAAATGTCAATATCTTATAGCTCAACAAGATAAAGGTATTTTTGAACCAAAAATCTTTTCTTTATGCAAAAAATTCAATAATAAAACGCTCATAAATAGCAGTAAGAGTTTCCACTGCATCAAGGGCCACACACTCATCTACCATATGCATCGTTTGCCCTGGTAAGCCAAATTCAACCACTGGGCAATAATCCTTAATAAATCGCGCATCTGAAGTACCACCAGAAGTGGAACATTCTGGTATATTCCCTGTTACACTTTTAATAGCATTGGATAAAGTTTGAATGAGTTTATCATTTTTGGTCAAAAAAACATCTCCTAAACTTGGAATCCATTCAAGCTGATAAGAGGGATATTGGTCACCATTGTTTTTTGATTGCACCAAAGCAAGACGCTTTTCAATTTCCTTCATCAGTGTTTCTTTTGTCCAAAGATCATTGTAGCGTATATTAAAATGAACTGTTGTCTGCGCTGGGATAACATTGACCGCTAAATTACCAGTATCAATGCTTGTTAGCTCTAGATTACTGGGTTGAAAATTCTCTGTCCCTTTATCTAAAGCAGTTTGTGTCAATGCTTGAATAAGCTTACTTACCAAAGGCAAGGGATTAGCAGCCCGCTCTGGAAAAGCAACATGACCTTGGCGACCTTTCACGGTAATGATACCAGAAATCGATCCGCGGCGACCGATTTTGATGACATCCCCAACAGTCTTTACACTTGTTGGTTCCCCCACAAGAGCCGCGGTCCATTTTTCGCCTTTTTTTTCTGCCCATTTGAGAAGTTTGACGGTACCATTAACAGCAGGTCCCTCTTCATCACCGGTAATCAAAAAACTTACCATTCCTTTAATGGATCGTTTCTCAAGAACTCGCGCTAGCGCCGCAATAAAACAAGCGATTCCGCCCTTCATATCAACAGCACCCCGCCCATATAATTTCCCCTGATCTATGACAGCTTCAAAAGGTGAATAAGTCCAATCTTCCAATGCACCTGGTGGTACGACATCTGTATGACCCGCAAACATAAGATGGGGTCCTTCATTTCCCATTTTTGCATAAAGATTTTCAACATTATCTGTATTTTTATCCGTAAAAATAGGGCGCTCGACGTGAAATCCCATTTTTTTCAAAAATTGTTCCAAAGTTGATAAAGCCCCCGCTTCATGAGGTGTAACAGAAGGACAACGGATAAGTCTCTTTAGTAGCTGAAGTGGATCTGTAAGAACAGGCATAAGGTCCCTTCCCATTTTTTATAAGTCATCGGAACTTAAGGTTATTACGCTGAATTACAAAAAAGATAAAGAAAAAACATTGAAGACACTCAGCAAACCAAGCAGGGGAGAACAATCGTGCTGAGAGCTTCAATGGCTTCCTCATTATAAATGAGCAAGCACACACACAACAAAACACTCAACAAAAAGTTCCGTTAAATGTTGCCTTCATTTGAAAGTTTTTTACGCCTCTAAATTATATGAATCAAAATTAATTGCTTGCAATCTATGGGCATTTTCCTTCAACCAAGCACGGTACGTTTTACTATCAGGACATAGCTCTTCACAAAGAGCCCAAAATCTTGGTCCGTGATTCATTTCAACAAGATGAGCAACCTCATGAGCAACAACATATTCCACAACTTCTTTTGGTGCCATAACAAGGCGCCAAGAAAAAGAAAGACGCTTATCTATTGAACAAGATCCCCAACGACTTCTCGTATCTTTATAACAAATTGATTTGACTTTACGCTCTACTTTATGGGCATAATGTGCCACCAAAGGTGTTATAATAAGTGCTGCTTGTTTTTTCAAAACGTCAGCAATGCGTCTTGGGAGGTATTCTAATTGACCATAAACAATAATTTTAGGTCCTTGCTCCGCATCTGCTGTAAGGATTTCTGTTACCCCACGCCCTTCTCTATGCTTTATGGTATGGGAAACACCTAATAAAGGAATCATTGCCCCCTCTTTGAGATAAGCATTTTCATGAGAGATTTGTAAACGAGCAAGACGTGCCTCAATCCAAGATCGATGCTTTTCAATAAAACTTTGAATCGTACAGAGACTTATCGCTGGTGGTGTTGTTACACAAATCTCTTGACTGCTGGCATCAATACGTAAGGTAAGACGGCGTGCATACTTATTTTCCCGCACCCGTACAGGTACAGAGCGATCAGAAAAAATAAAATGCTGCTTAGAAATGCTCATATATTTTTATCTTCATCAATAAATGTACCCCTTATTTTGCATTAATCTGATTAATAAAAGATCTCAATACTGTTTCAAGGCAATCTAAATCTTGTGGACGAGAAAAGCGATGATCTGCATCACGAACAAGTGTCAACGTTACATCATGGAGAGGTAAATGATCAAGTAAAGTCAATGTATGCTGATAGGGAATATCTTCATCTTCCATCCCTTGTAGAATATGGACTGGACACCCAACATCAATGCATCCTTTCATAACACAATTTTCGCGCCCATCTTCAATTAATTTTTTTGTAAAGGGCATTGGCTCTGTATCATCAACAGCAGGTCGTTCAATATAGCCTTTTTCTTCCAAAATCTTCCATTCTTCTGGGCCTAATTTTGGTTCCACCAATGTTTGTGTAAAATCAGGCGCTGGAGCAATCAATATCATGCCAGCAAGCTTCTTATTTTTCTGTGCTAGCATCATAGCAAGCCTTAGTGCAATCCACCCACCCATAGAGGAACCAATCAAAATTTGTGGACCCTCACAATAGGTTTCAAAAGTCGCTAAACTTTCCTTAACCCAACGCGAAATTGTTCCTTGAAAAAAATCACCTTCAGATTCTCCATGTCCAGAATAATCAAAACGTAAACAAGACAAATCATTCTTCTGAGCAAATTGATCAACTAACGTTGCCTTACTTCCCAACATATCGGATTGATAGCCAGGAAGCCAAACCAAACCTGGAGATTGGTGCCCCTTGCGATAGCGTACTGCAAGTGTGGTGTTCTCAAACGAAAAAAACTGACAAGGAATATGTTGATCCATGATTCTTTATCCTCCATAAAACAATTTCTTTAAATTAAGAGAAAACTTTTATAATCTAAATCATTCCAAAAAGTAATAAATCAAATAATGAAAATAACACGAATTATAGTTGTTTTTAGGTGCATAATTGTATATTAAATTAACTGTAGTTGAATCAAAATTTAAGGAGCATAAACCATTCGTAAACCGTTTAAAATGACACCTACCCAAAAAGACGGACCACGTTCAAATAAGGATATTCGGGTACCTCATGTTCAGCTTATCAATGATGAGGGACAACATCAGGGAGTTGTTGCGATACAAGAAGCTCTTGCTATGGCTGCAGATGCGGGACTTGATTTGGTTGAGATTGTACCAAATGCAGAGCCACCCGTATGTAAAATCATCGATTTGGGAAAATTAAAATATCAAACCCAAAAAAAAGCTGCTGAAACACGTAAGAAGCAAAAAGTCATCGAAATCAAAGAGATTAAGATGCGCCCAAATGTTGATGTCCATGATTATGGAGTCAAGCTCAAGGCTGTTCATCGCTTTATTGATCATGGTGATAAAGTAAAGATTACTTTGCGTTTTCGTGGTCGTGAGATGGCTCACCAAGATCTTGGATTAAAGCTTCTTCAGCGTGTGAAAGAAGATACAAGTGAAATTGCCAAAATCGAATTGGAGCCAAAGCTTGAAGGCCGGCAAATGATGATGGTGATAGCACCTAAATAGTTTTGCATTGGAATAATATTCGCATGCAACTCATTAGCATGGGCGTATGGTATTTTTAGAAGCACCACATAGAGTTTTTGTGGTGCTTTTAAGGTTTTATAAATGTGTATAAAGCCTTTTAAGAGTTTAATAATGCTTGATCGATTTATAAGAAGAATTCGTTATTTTGCATATTAAATGAGAAAGCTCAAACATCGTAAGGCCTTCTTATTTCAAGCACTCTTATCATGCAATGCGGCGAAATTGTTTGCTTACACATCACAAATGGAGATGATACATAAAAAATTATTAAAAAAGCAGAAATGTTTTTTGTGAGCCATTTCAAGTGCCAAAGGCTATCACAATATGGAAATTGGTAAATACAATAGTGAGACTCGCCGGTATCTTTTATTGAAAACTAAAAATAATGATGAACAACGAATTTTCGTTATACCTTTTACAGAAACTTTGCACTACATTCTTCACTCTCGCCGTCGTGAAATTGATATGATGAGCCTTGAAAGAAAAGACTATTTTTGTAAAAAAGATTAAGGGGCTTTTTAATTAAGAGTGTTTCAATCTTGCATAAAATAATGAGAGAATATAGAAGCACTTCATGGCTAAAAAACAAATTTCCTCTTTCGACAAACATCTTATTATCCGCCTTTTACGAGAAAATTTTCGTAAACATATGCGTTGGTACAGTGCGGCTATCTTCTCAATGATCATCATTTCTTGTACCACAGCAACCAGTGCATGGATTATGCGGGATGTTGTTAATCAGATTATTGATGCACAAAATTTTCCTATGATTGTTTTGATTTCTAGCTTCATTGCTTTTATCTTTATTCTCAAAGGAGTTGCAACTTTTTTCCAAACTTACTTTCTAAACAAAGCAGGCAACAGTATCATTGCTGAACAACAGCGTAAAATTTTTGCACGACTTATGGAACAAGGAGTCTCTTTTTATCATAATAACACTTCATCTGATCTTCTTGTTCGTGTAACTCATAATGCAACAGCCGTACGTAATATAATTGATACTATTATCACAACTTTTGTACGTGATTTGCTTTCCGTTAGTGGTCTGTTGCTTGTCATGTTCATTCAAAACTTTGTGTTAATCTCCATTACTTTAATCGTAGGACCACTAGCTTTTTTAGGCGTTCGAATGGCTTTAAAACGCGTTCGCAGCTTGATGGAAAAAGAGCTCCTTTCACTTGGTGAAATTATCAAAATCGTACAGGAAACGGCTGTTGGTATTCGAATCATCAAGGCCTTTTCACTAGAAGAAGTCATGAAAAAACGGATGGACAAAGCCATTTGTGATGTTGAAAAACAAACAAACAGTATTGCAACACTCGAAGCTATTACCAATCCAATTATGGAAACACTCACGGGTGTTGCCATTGCAGGTATTATTTGTTTTTCCGGTTATCTTGCAACCCAACGCGCAGGTGTTCAAGGTGAATTTATGTCCTTTATTGTTGCTTTACTTTTAGCTTATGAACCCGCAAAAAGACTAGCAAATGTACGTGTTAAAATTGAATCTGGCTTGGTCAATATCCGTACGATGTTTGAAATACTCGATTGTCCCCTTACAGTTGTAGAACATAAAGAAGCTAAAGATCTGAATAAAACGCAAGGAACTATTCGTTTCGAACATGTTTCTTTTGCATACACTAATAACAAAATGATATTGAAAGACATCAATCTAGAAATAGAAGCCGGAAAAATGACAGCATTGGTGGGACCATCCGGTTCGGGAAAATCAACCCTTATCAACCTTATTATGCGCCTCTATGACCCCACAAAAGGACGCATATTGATTAATGATCAAGACATTCGCTACACAACATTTCGCTCTCTGAGAAACCTGATGGCCTATGTAGGACAGGATACTTTTCTCTTTCAAGGAACTGTTAAATATAATATCGGGCTTGGAAAAGAAGGGGCTAGTGATGACGAAATTATCGAAGCAGCAAAAGCAGCAAATGCTCATGACTTTATTATGAGTTTGCCAAATGGTTATGATACACAGATAGGTGATAATGGCTGTAATCTTTCAGGGGGGCAAAAACAACGACTCGCTATCGCTAGAGCAATGATTCACGATAGTGAAATTCTGATTCTTGATGAAGCAACAAGTGCGCTCGATTCACACACCGAAGCACAAATTAATGAAGCCATTCACCACCTTACTAAAGGACGCACAACGATCATTATTGCTCATCGCCTTTCAACGATTGCTCGTGCTCATAAAATTGTGGTCATACAAAATGGACAACTAATTGAACAAGGTACTCAAAAAGAATTGCTAGCAAAAGAAAATGGGTTTTATAAAAAACTTCATAATATCCAGTTCAAAAAACATACCTCCTAATTTCTAGATCCTTAAATAAGATTTGAAATAAAAAATGGATAGAAGGTAATGCTCCATTTATAAAAAAAGACTTGTTATCAAGAAAAAGCATTACTTCAATCAAGAATTGGTAAAGAATTTATGGTTTATTGAAAATAAAATTCTTGGATTTAGATGAAAACTTTACTCGTTGTTTTGTTGAATGCAAAAGATAAGATGTAATTTGCTTATTGCAAACTTTCTTTATATTTATGATGAATCAATCAAAAGCGCTTGTTGTACGTCATAAGAGATATTGGTATATGCATAAAAACTCTTAAGATAAGCAATAAAAATACCTCTACACTTTCAAGTGAAAAGATTGTCAGCAACATGAAAAGCTGGAAAATAGAATGATAATGCCGGCTTATAGCTTTAGCAAATACTTATACCTTTATTAATAACGGTAGTGTAGATTTTATACCATTCATAAGAGGTACTTTATACCATTTCACAAGCAATCTTATGAAATAGACTCAAGCGCACATTGAGAAATGTTCCTTTAAAACAAGTACATAAACTTGCAACACAATAATGTTATATTTTGGAGTATTCTGTTTGGGGAGCTATTCGTTATAAGAAAAGTGATCTCATTCAAGACACAATAAACAAAAATCTAAAATAATAGGTAATTTTTATTATTAAAAAATATTGCTTTAAATGCGTTTGACAATAAAATCGATATCTTATGAATTCTCTACTTGCCTCATGCTTTTGACGGTCTTTAATGGAATCATGTCCTTCACGTAAAAACAGAATGCCATTGTGTTGCAAATTCACGTACTTGTTTTAAAGAGACCTCTCTCAAAGTCTTCCCTAAGCCCATTTCGCGATAACATTCGTGAATTGTATAACGATAAATCCATTAACCCCCTCTATCTTTACGCTTATGGAGTAATAAACCGGCACCATTCACACTATTCTGCCAGTCCCTAATGTTGCGACAGCTCTTAGCTCTCGAGATGATTCATAAGAGGCATTTTTAGTCATTTCTTAATAGTTTTATCCACACAGGATTCCCCGCTTGTAGCATACAAGCCGAATGGTTTTGATTGATTCAATACGAAAGAGATTCGTACGATATTCAAAGTTCTAATTCAAGTTGAATAACAATAAATTATCTTTATAAATCAATATATTGCACACACTACATTCTTTAGGCAACAGCACGATATGGGCTTGAAAACAAGGTAAGGTATTTCTCTAAAATAAATATATAGCAGCAAAATAACATACTATCTTTCGTGAAGATTTTGTCCCTTTAGAGAATAGCATAACAAAAAATCGAATATTTCAGATATATCTCTTCACGCCTCAACAAAAAGCTTCTTCTTTTATAGGATTTCTAGTCTATGCCTCCTTCCTCAGATTTAGAAATGAAAGACAAAAAACGAAGAAATTGTTTTTTTAAAATTCAATCTTTAATAATCTCTTTCATAAAAGAGACCTATACTAGAATTTTGTTCATTTCCTATGGCACCTTTAGCTTTGAGATGACGCGAAATATCTAAATTAATTGTCCCTTTCGTCGTTCCATCAGACCCTGCTTCAAAGCCCAAATAAATATTATTGTGTATGTAACGTCCAATACGTAAGCCTGTATTACCCTTCTCATTAACGATAACATCAAGATCATCAAGTCCAATTTTAGTTCGTAAAGTATTCAACAAAGATGTATTAGAAGCACCTGCAAGATCAGCCGCTGCTGCTGCAAGTTGAGCAATCTGAAATGGTGATAATTCATTAAGAGAGCGATTAAAAATCAAACGAGCCAAAATCTCATCCTGAGGCAAATTTGGTTGTGAAGAAAAATTAATATCAAGATTATCAACCGTCCCACTTACAGTTACAGTGACGCGAATATCACCACTGTTATTGTTGGTTACAAAATAAACCGTAGGATTAAGATTACCACTAAAACTCGCTTGTCCTTGATCAAAATTAAGACGTTGCGACAGGATATCAAAACGTCCACGAATCATTCTAAATTCACCAACTGGATGCACATCATTCAATGGACCTGCTAGATTAATGCGTCCTCCCAGTTCAGCATCTAAGCCTTTTCCGCGTACAAAAAATTGATTGCGTGCTGTAATACGCATATTTGATAGCACGACAGATGACGATTCTTGTGTAACTATACGGCTTTTGCTTTTGTTCGTGTTCTTAACATCAGCACGTTCAAGTGTTGTTTGAATCGATTTAGTTAAATTCTTATTTCTAACATCAAGAAACTTGGCACTTTTAAAATGATCAGGAACAAAAACTTCAGCTTTTTCAACGATGATATCACCACCAAGAACAAGATTATTTAAAAAATGACCTGTCATTGTCATCTCACCTGATAATGTTGCCAGAATCATAGAACCATCATTATAATTGGCATTATCAAGATGAAATATCAAATCTGTCTCTAGACTATTAGAGATACGACCTGAAGCAGAAATTCCCCCCCCCTCAAACGAAGAAGCTGAAGCTTTCTCTATAAGGATATGATCACCTTTCAATTTGCCTTCAAGCTTTATATTATTCAATCCTACATTTGTTTGTGAATCAAAAAAGCTACCGTCGCCTATAGAAATATTTCCTAACAATTGTGGCTTTGATAACGCCCCATTAAGAGCTGTATCAATTCTTGCTGTACCCGTTATATGTGCACCACGCTTGGCTAATAAGAGATTAACAAAATCAAGAGGCATTATCCCTTTAACGTTTAATTTTGCCTCTGAACCATTAAGAGACACAGGCCCATGGATGGAAAGATCTAATCCTTTATCTCCAGTAGCTATCATATTTTCAATATGAAATGTCGATTTTTTATAAGAACCACGAGCATTTATATTGATTGACATCGGTCCTTTATGCGTCATAGCGGTTAAATTTTGACTAGAAAGCTCAAAATGAGCAGATGGATCCTTCATTGTTCCACCAATATCAACTTTACCTATCACTGTCCCATCAAGCGCTTGTCCTGCAATAAAACCATTCGCCAAACGTGCAGATAAATTTTGCAAATTAATATGAAGATCAAGCGCATTTTTCTCTAGAGATACATGCCCCTGAGCTTGTGCTTGTACTCCTTCTCCTGTTAAATTTGCATTCAAAGTAAGATTTTGATCTACAGTGTTCCCCGTAGCAGAAAGAGAAAAAGGCATAATTTTTTTATCTCGAAAAGCAACGGTTGTCAGTCCCTCACCTTTTATATCGTAAGTTATATTAGGTTTTTTTAAATGACCACGAATCATAACCTGCCCTGTTACACTCCCTGCTGCTCCAAGATCGGATTTCCACAGATTGACTAAAGCAGCAGGAAGCGCATTCATTGTAAGTTGCAAATTCAGGGTATCTTGAATATTCCCTGCTAAGATGATGTTGCCTCCATTTATTGCAATTCCTAATTCATTGATTGTCATTCCATCTTTATCAAAAGCAATTATGGATGGCTTCGGCAATGTTGCATGAAAAGTATGTTGTTTTAAGTCCACAGTTTCAATTTGCACTTCTCGTTTTATACTTTCTGGAAGTTCCTCAACCATTAAACGACCAGAAAGCCGTGCATTGAGAGTATCATGCAACATCGCTTGGATAGTAAAAACCGTTTGTCCATTATTCCTATCAGCGTGAGCATTTAAACGATTGACCATTACCAAAGGTGTTTGAATATGTTCTGCATTGATAACTCCTTCAAACTGAGTCATGCCAAAAGGATCGAATATGTCAGCATCTATTGCCAATTTTTTTATTTTATTCTTGGAAAAATTTAAATGGTTAACATGCGCCTTCACATTGGTTTTTTGTCTGCCATTTTGTTCATCAAAAATAAAATCTCCTTTTACTTTTCCACTACCATCCTGCAAAAATAACGCTGAAAGTACGGAAATATCATCGGCATCAATATGCAGCGCTCCTTTCAAAAAACCGCCAAGTTGTTGAGAAAGATCACCCGTTATTTTTGCACTTCCCCCTCTAATATCGATATTTTTAAGTTTTCGAATTTTATGAGAATCTTCAAAAGATGCCGATAAATGCAAAGGTTTCTTAGCAAAAATCCCTTCACCTTTTACCACCCCCGTTAAAGAAGTAATTGGTGCTGTATTATCTACAAATGCATCTATGTTAAGTGTTGTGTTTTGAAGTTTCTTCCCTACAATTAATGCTTCAGCAATATGGGCACGTGTATTTAGTTTTATATGGCTATTGCGCCCTCTTGCCGTACTTTGAATTGTAAGCGCACCGCTTATCTTTGGATCTAATTTGGACAAATCAGATATTTGAGCAGATAGATCCATTTTAGCGCTTTCATCTGAAAAATAACCATTAGCCTCTATGTTTGTATATTGATTTTTCAAATTAAAATGACGAAAAATGACACCCCTCGTATTTCGAGTAACACCACCTGAAAGAGTGATGTTTCCTTTGAATAAACGATCAAAAGACTGCATGCCTATTTTCATATCGTCAGCCATTCCTGATAATTGGAGATCAAAAATGCCACTCAATAAACTGATCGTTCCTTTGGCTTTAATATCTGCACTACCAGAAAGTGATTGTTTACTGAACACTTCCAAAGGAGTTAATGTTTGAGCTTTTAAACCGAGATCGCCTTTAAAAATAAAATTCTCCATTGTCCCTTTTAACCAAGAAGAAAAACCCTGAGCCGTAACACTCAGATCATGAATCAAAATTGGTTTGTTCGAAACAATATCCGTATCTAAATGCACATGAACCGCTTGGCTTAAATTTTCTACTAACGCTCCCTTAATCTTTTTAACCCCTTGAAGCGTCCCTTTAACCTGAACACCAACATGACGAGAAGCTGCATTATCAAGATTTTCGCTTACTCCTCCCATATCAAAAATTGCATCGCGAATATAAATATTTTTATTGCTTAAATGATTTACAACCAACCGCCCACTCCAAGATTGTTGACCTTCGCGACCATAGTCAATGTTCAAAGCAAGAGTATTCGCAGATTTTGGCACGTCTGATATAGGTAAATGAACAGAATCCTTTTCGTTATCAAGAGCCATTTTTCCATCAACAAAAAGCCGTCGCAAAAATCCATCGGCGGTTATTTCAGCATTGGCTATAACGTTCATTGCTTTGTTCTGAATAACCATCTGATCAAGGTGTGTCACACCTTCTTTTGTTCTTCTTGCCTTTGCTTTTAATGTTATATTAGATTCGAAGAGACTACGATATTGAGAAGGTATTAAAGGGCTCAGTGTTCCCTCTAGTTTCGTAGAAAAACTCTGTCCTTCTGGAACACTTGCAAGAATAACATTACCATCTACAATAGAATGATGATCAGACTCTAAAGAAAGTTTGATAACCAAATCATCAAAAGTACCATCACCTTTCAGGACGAGATTTAATGCTGGACATTGTTCAATGTTAAAAATATTTGCCAAAATACCATTTTGTGGTTCGTTAGCAGAAATATCAATTTGAGCTGTACGATTACTATCAGATATCTTGGTGAGAACAGAAAAAGAACCCGGTGCATCTAAACGATGCGCCGCTATATCGACATCAAAATTACCACTAGCCAAGGTGAAATTGCCTTTTAAGGACATATCAGCAGAAAAACCAAAAAGATTCTGTTCAAATGTCACATGTTGAGCAGTAAGCGTATTGATAGAAAGAGCAAGCGGCAATTTTGGTAAAGAAAACTTACCCGTCTCAAGGGAAGAAACAAAAGAAGAATTGCCTTGCGGTTTGCGTAAAAATGTAACCTGTTCTGCCGAAAGCTGGTTAATATCCATCCGCCCTCTCAGCAATGCTAGACGATTCCAATCCATTTTAGCATTGGTAATTTTAAGCCAAACCCCTTTTTTATCACTGACAGTAATAGTATCAATTGATGTTTGAGAAGACAGTGTCCCTTGCATATTGTGTAAACGAACTTGACGATTAGGCGCTGAAAGCTTTCGTTCAATTAAAGAAACAAACCATGAGCGATCATCTGTTTTCATTTCGCTAGAGGGAAGAATGTCTCCTCTTTGCGCAAAAACAAAACCACCCACCCCAAAAAACAAAAATACAAAGAAGAAAGCTGATAAACGTACACCTTTTTTCATTAAAATGCTTGCCCTATACCCACATAAAAACCAATGCGAGGGTCACCCTTCTCTCTCTTTAAAGGAAAGGCTAAATCAACGCGTAAAGGACCAAGACCCGTCATATAACGTCCTCCTATACCGGCTCCCCATTTAATTTTTTGAGAAAAATCAAAATTCGCCTTTTCCCCTACTAAACCTCCATCAAGAAAACCGACAACCCCTATTTTATCATTTAAAGAAACACGCAATTCTGCCGATCCCTCAATAAGCGCCCGTCCACCAACAACCGCATCATTTTCTATTTTGATACCAATATTACGGTAAGCATAACCACGAACAGAGCCCCCACCACCAGCAAAAAAAAGCGTATTTGCGGGTACTTGTGCTGTATCATTCCCAAGAATTGTACCAAGCTTTGCCCGCGCAGCAACAACAAAACGATCCCCTTCATCCAACGCCCAATAAGAACGACCTTCTGCTGTTACTTTTGCAACAAAGTTGCTAAAACGCATCTCATAAAAAGGCTCAATGAAAACTTCACCATATAAACCTTTTGTTGCATTAAACTTATTATTACGACTATCGTAAATCAAGCCGCTAGGGAAACCGATTGTTGTAAAATTACGGCTCCCAAAATAGATATCACGTGAATAACCATTTGAAACTTCTACAGCAGCCTGTCCCGATAGATTACCATTGAAAATATGCGTAATACCTAATTTTCCTTTGATGGCTTTTGTCGTATAATTTTCTAAAACATCTTGTTGTATTTTTAATTCTGACCTGAGATCTGTATCTGGCGTGAGTACACCAGGCTTTATAAACGTGCCACCGAAAAGATAATCAAAATTTTTAAAATTATATGATTGCTTTTTATTGCTACCAACACCACTTATTTTTGTTTCAATTTTAAGAGTCTCTGCATGACCCAAAAGATTGTTATGCATCCAATAAGTCTCAAAACCAGCACCATCTAATGTTGAATAGCTACCGCCTACACCAAAACGACGCGGTTTACGTTCTTGTACAACAAGCATAAGCGGTAAACTACCATCTAGATTAATAGTATCAGCCTCACGTATATTGATAGCACGAAAAACACCAAGGCGCGCAAGACGTTCATTTGCCTTAGCTAACGCATCGGAATCGTATATCTGCCCTGGTTTCAATCCAGTCATCCACGCGATATAAGCTGAATCTACACGTGGTTTCTTACTTATATTACGCACACTTAAAGGACCATAATGAGCCTTTTGTCCAGGACCAACAACAATCCGTCCTTCAACACGCAATGTAGCATGATCAGCCACGACTTCACTCTTCATAATTTTAGCTTTAGCATAACCTTGTTGCCGCCATCCTTCTATCGCCCATTTTTCTGCTTTCAAAATGGTTTCAGATTTAGCAATAGCCCCAACTTTATAGCCCAATTCTTCAATTGTGGGCATTTTATGCGCTTTACGTTTTTCAAACGGAGCTACTTTATCAATATTGGCAATACTAAAAACATATTGTGGACCAGCATTAATTGTAATAACGATATTCGATTGTGTTGGAAGTTGAGTTACCGGACTTAAATCAGCGACTTCTAAGCCATTAATTTTAATACTAATAACACCACCATAGCGTCCATCAGCATAAAGAGCAGAAAGAATTGCTCGATAATCTGAACGCGCCTTGGCTAGCAAACCAGAAGAACTAGCGGATGCTTTCTCTTTATCAGAAACAAGAGAAGAAACAGATTTAACTATTTTTATACCTTCTAATGGCGCTCCTGGCGGTGCAATAACATCAACTTTATAAAATCTCTCTGTACTTTTGGCATAATGTGAAGGAGAATTTGTTTTCTTTTTACCAAAAAGAGGAATGCCGAAAAAATCAAATGCAGCAAGAGGCTGTGGAAAAGAAAAAGAAAAACACAAGCCTATAAAGACACAGCGCACAGTCCCTGATTTTAACAAAACTCTTGTCTGGTATACCATAAAATCAGATACCTTATAATACACTTTGCCTCTACTACGCTTTAAATAATATAAAAATAAGAAAGGTAAATATAATTACTTTGCACATTTTACGCGTTTTATCACATCAAATAACACTCTGCGATACATAACGTCACCCTCCCCTTATATTTTCATAAAATTCTGCACTGTTGTATAACACGAACAGCCTCATTCTTTTTTTCTTAACATATTTATTTAGCTTATTATAAATGTTTTATTGCGTCCCATATTATCATGGTTAAATTTGTACAAATGACTTTCCATGAGAACGCTAAAAACTGCCCATGTATATAGATCTCTCTATAAAAAAAACCATAGAGATGCTTCTTGATTTTTATAAATAGATATGATTGTCTCTACCAAGTCTAAAGGGGGAAAATAAATAAATGATCGCACGTATTACAACTGTTGCTTTTCGCGGTCTAGAAGCAGTCCCTGTCGATGTACAGGTTATGATTTCGTCTGGTAAAATAGGAATGGCTATTGTTGGATTAGCTGATAAGGCAGTTGCAGAAAGCCGTGAACGTGTACAAGCAGCCCTCCACGCTTGTGGACTTTCTATGCCTACTAAACGAATTACGATTAATCTTGCACCAGCTGATTTGCCTAAAGAGGGATCGCATTATGATTTGCCAATCGCCGTAGGCTTAATGCTTGCTATGGGAATCCTCCCTCCTGAAGTAGCACAAGACTATATCATTTTAGGAGAATTATCACTGGATGGTTCACTTACCGCTGTTAATGGTGTTTTACCAGCCGCCATGACAGCTTTATCACTCGATAAAGGGCTGATTTGTCCCTTCCAATGTGGACCTGAAGCAGCATGGGCAAATGCAGAAATAAATATTCTTGCTCCAGAGACTCTGCTCACTATAGTCAACCATTTCAAAGGAACCCAAATTCAAAAACGTCCACAACCGCGCCAATATACTATCGAAACTGAACTTCCAGATCTTTGCGAAATCAAAGGACAAAAAACAGCCAAACGTGCCTTAGAAGTTTGTGCTGCTGGACGCCATAACCTTTTGTTTGTAGGCCCCCCTGGTGCTGGGAAATCTATGTTAGCGCAACGCTTACCTTCCATTTTGCCACCTCTTGATAGCCGTGAGCTTTTAGATGTCTCTCTGATTGCTTCTATTACAGGAGAAACGGTTCATAATACCATTTCACTTCATTGCCCCTTTCGTTCCCCACATCATTCTGCTTCCATGGCCGCAATGATTGGTGGGGGGCTTAAAGGACGACCGGGAGAGGTCTCCCTTGCCCATAATGGTGTGTTATTCCTTGATGAATTGCCTGAATTTTCTCCGCAGGTTCTTGATTCTCTTCGTCAACCTTTAGAAAGTGGGGAGTCAGTTATCGCCCGCGCTAATCACCATATTAGCTATCCTGCTCGCTTCCAACTCATTGCCGCAATGAATCCTTGCCGATGTGGTATGGCAGGCGAAAAAGACCATGTTTGCCCTAAAGGAATACGCTGTCAAATCGATTATCAGTCCCGTATTTCTGGTCCTCTGCTTGACCGAATTGATTTACGGATTGATGTCCCTGCTTTGACAGCTATGGACCTTATGCAACCAGAACAATCAGAAAAAAGCTGCGACGTTGCCAAACGCGTCGCACGATGCCGTACCATTCAAGCTAAACGTTTTTCAACAATGGGGTTTGATCATATTCGTACCAATGGCGATTGCCCTGCCAAAATTATAGAACAGATTGCCATTCCTGATAAAAGTGCGACCATACTCTTACGAGATGTGAGTGAAAAAATGCACCTCTCTGCACGCGCTTATCATCGCATTCTCAAAGTTGCACGCACAATTGCTGATCTTGACGGATCAGATACTCTTTCACGCTATCATCTCGCAGAAGCTATTTCCTATCGACTAGGCGCAGAAAGATTAACAGCCCTTAATTAAAAAACTATTCATCAATAAAAACTTATTGGAAAATAACGCAAATAAAGTTCTGTAAGTTTACCATCTTCTTCTAGTGATTTCAGCGCATAATTGAGTATATCAACCAATTTTTCATTCTTTTTTGCAACAGCAAGCTGCATTCCTTGCCCCAATAACTGTGGCGCCATATATGCCCCCCCAACAAAATGGCAGCAATCAACAGATTTTTGTTTTTTGAACCATAATGATAAAGCAAATCCATCATCAAAAATAAGGTCAATTTTACGCTCTTGTAACGCTTTATAGAGCTCTTCTCTCTTTTTAAATCCTTGCCATTTGGCTTTAGGAAAATAATGTTGAAAGAGTTTTTCGTGAACACTTTTAGACAAAACACCACTGGTTAAATGTATCAATTGATCGCTTATTGGCGCATCGAGATTTAAACGTCGAGAAGCAACAAATCGCGCTGGAAAACGTAAATATGACTTTGTAAAAACAAGATCTTGCTGGGTTTTACTTGTTTCTTTTAAACCCGCAATAATGACTTCCGCATCACCATTTTCAACATGTTCTACAAGCTCTTTCCAAGGAATCACTTCTACTTCACAAAGCTTCTCTAATTTTAATTTTGAACAAATAGCGCGCAATAAATCGATATTATAACCTGCAAGATGCCCCGTTTGATCAATAAAATTAAAAGGAGGAAAATCAAAAGTTGTTACAAAACGCAAACGAAAGATATCCGTTGTATCAGGTTGTACCAAGTGTTCATGCGAATCAAAAAAAGAAGGCAGCCTTTCAGCTTCTGCGTAAGAGGAAAATAGAACCCCCCCTGCTACAAATAAAATACGAATAAAAATATTGTATGGATTATTGAATAAAAGATACCGTAAACGCAATTGAAGATGTTTTACATATATAGATTTTTTTATTTTCAAAATCTCTCCCCCATTTTTCAAAACTAAGATGCAACTCTTCTTAACTATTATCTAACGCACTTCACCAAAATATCTGGCGTTTAATAAATAAAATTCTTGCTATTTTTTAAAACTGTTAAAAAATTTAACAGTTTTCATATATTTTTTTTGAAACCATTGAAAATGCTTAGATTTCTGATGTTAATTTTCCAAAATAAATATATAAAAGGTAATTTTAGAGAAAGGCGATTTAATTTTTTAAATATAAGAAATAGGCTGTATATACTTTAGTGGCACACTTTATTTTATCAAAATATCTCGCGTATCTTAAAATATTAAGACCATTTCCTTGCGTATCACAACTAGGGAAGTATATAGATACTATTGAAGAAAAGAGTAAAAATACCCCTCAAATGCCGAGGGTTTTCTCAACATTAAGGTTGCATCAACATTTAAGAGTTGGAAAATAAAATGATGATTCTGGTTTGTGCTTTATTGTCAAGATGGGAAAGGTGGGAGACATGAATCTTGTAGTATTCACAGGGTATTTTGCGCTATATTATTCAAACATCGTTGTAAAATGAGTTTGGAAACATTGAGAGATGTTCCTTAAAAAAGCGCGAGAATATCAGCGCAATGGTGCTTTGTTTTAAATGAGGGACGTAACCTCCATTACAGGAATGAGAAAAACATAAAGCGTAAGATAATGCGTCATCACCCTCATTATTCAAAAACATCACCGTAGACGTTTTTTAAAATTGTAAAGTTGAATATAAAAGATGATCGTGGAAACGTATTTTTATATTTACGCGTTTATATTTTCCTCAAATGAGGCTTTTTTCACATTTTAAAGATGACACAAACCAATATACACAATATTTTCGCCTCAATCTAACATACAAAAGTTTGAACTGCTTAGAGAGCTCGTAACCTTTGTTTTAAATATATGGTAGAATTAGGATTGAAAATTGATTTATGGATAAAACAAGTAAGACCTCTGTTAGAGTAACACAAAAATGCATAACTAATTTTAAAACATTACGCATATGCAAAAATAAACAAAGTAAATAGCATCGTTTTATGAAACAACTTTTTGTATAAGTCAAAAGTGTTTATTCGCCTTATATCACCGCCCTCGTGTTTTACAGCATAACAGTACACTATCATTTCATCATTCTCTCCATTATATATCGACAGATATTGAATCTAGATCTGATATACGGTAAATATTTAATGTGGTTATTCCATAAATAACTGATCAGAACATTGAGCTTTGAAAAAAGCGGATAAAATATTGTAAATTGAACACAGGAATGGACTAACTTATGAGTGATGAAATAACCTCACCAGTACAAAGCAATAACTATGATGCCGCTTCTATCAAAGTTCTCAAAGGTCTTGATGCTGTACGCAAACGTCCTGGTATGTATATCGGTGATACTGATGATGGATCGGGTTTACACCATATGGTCTATGAAGTTGTAGACAATGCTATTGATGAAACTCTAGCCGGTCATGCTACTCTTGTAAACGTCACGCTCCATGCTGATGGTTCTTGTTCTGTTCGTGATAATGGACGTGGAATTCCGACAGATATCCATCCAACAGAAGGTATTTCTGCAGCTGAAGTTATTATGACACAGCTTCATGCCGGCGGAAAGTTTGATCAAAACTCTTATAAAGTTTCAGGCGGATTACACGGTGTTGGTGTCTCTGTTGTGAATGCATTATCCGTTTGGCTTAAATTGCAAATCAAACGCAATGGTAAAATTCATGAAATATCATTTACCCACGGGGTAGCTGATGCTCCATTAAAAGTTATTGGCGATTGCGATAGAGAAAGTGGAACAGAAATCAGATTTTTACCAAGTTCTGAAACTTTTACTATGGTTGAGTTTGATTTTGAAACTTTGGAGCGCCGCTTACGGGAATTAGCCTTTCTAAATTCTGGGGTTTATATTCTTCTTGTTGACGAGCGTCATGCTGATATTAAATCAGTTGAATTGCATTATGAAGGTGGATTAACGGAGTTTGTCAAATATATTGACCAATCAAAAAAAGCCCTGCTTGATAATCCTATTTATATTGCAAGTGAAAAGGATGGTATGAGCGTTGATGTTGCCCTATGGTGGAATGATTCCTATCATGAGAAGGTCTTGTGTTTTACCAATAATATTCCTCAGCGTGACGGTGGAACTCATTTGATAGGTTTTAGAAGTGCCCTTACGCGCCAAATTAATGGCTATGCTGAATCTTCAGGTATTGCTAAAAAAGAAAAAGTGAACTTAACCGGTGATGACTGCCGTGAAGGATTAACAGCTATTCTTTCTGTCAAAGTTCCTGATCCAAAGTTTTCTTCACAAACAAAGGATAAGTTAGTCTCTTCTGAAGTGCGCCCTATTGTTGAAAATTTGGTCAATGAAGGTCTTTCAGTATGGCTGGAAGAACATCCTCATGAAGCAAAACTTCTCATTAGTAAAGTGGTAGAAGCTGCAACAGCACGTGAAGCAGCGCGCAAAGCACGTGAACTCACAAGACGAAAAGGGGCACTTGATATCACTTCTCTGCCAGGAAAGCTTGCCGATTGCCAAGAACGTGATCCTGCAAAATCAGAAATCTTTATTGTCGAGGGGGATTCGGCTGGCGGTTCAGCAAAAAGTGGGCGCTCACGTCAAAATCAAGCAATTTTACCCCTTCGTGGTAAAATCCTCAATGTTGAACGAGCACGTTTCGACCGCATGCTCTCATCTGATATGATTGGAACACTTATTACAGCTCTTGGAACGTCTATCGGTAAAGATGAATTTTCACCGGATAAATTACGTTATCATAAGATTATTATCATGACGGATGCGGACGTTGATGGAGCCCATATTCGAACTTTGCTGCTTACTTTCTTTTTTAGACAAATGCCTGAATTGATTGAACGTGGTCATCTTTATATTGCTCAGCCTCCTCTTTATAAAGTATCGCGTGGAAAATCTTCCCAATATATTAAAAATGAAGCAGCGTTTGAAGAATTCTTGATCGATACTGGATTAGAAGAAACAACGCTTGAGCTTTCAACGGGAGAAGTTCGTGCAGGGGCTGATTTGTATCAACTCGCTAAAGATGCTCGTATATTACGTCAACTTTTAAATGGTCTTCATACCCGTTATGATCGTAATATTGTTGAACAAGCAGCAATTGTTGGCGCTTTTAATCTTGAAGTCTTTGCATCACAAGAAAAAGCGCAAAAAATAGCAGATACTATAGCACACCGCCTTAATCTGATTGCTGATGATATGGAACAAGGTTGGAGTGGACAATATACAGCAGATGGAAGTTTATGTTTTGAGCGTATTTTGCGTGGTGTTAAAGATGTTGTTACGCTTGATGTGGGACTTATAAATTCAACTGATGCACGTCAAATTGATCGCATTTCCCAAAATTTTATCGACATATATCATCCTCCTGTTCTTTTACGTCGCAAAGATAAAACAGAGCGTATTTTTGGTCCTATGAGCCTCTTAGAAAGCATTTTTACAAACGGTAAAAAAGGTGTTACTCTTCAACGTTATAAAGGTCTTGGGGAAATGAATGCTGAACAACTTTGGGAAACAACGCTTGATCCCAATGCACGTTCTCTTTTACAAGTAAAAATTAATGATGCAACCGATGCAGATTCACTTTTTTCTCGTCTCATGGGTGATGAAGTTGAACCTAGACGTATTTTTATTCAAGACAATGCCTTAAACGTTGCCAATCTTGATATCTAAAGGTACTCTTCTGTTTTTGGCTGTGTAAATGTCGTAGTTTTATACGTTGTTTTTTCGTAGTTGAACATTCCCTCTCTATTTCATTTACGATAAAAGAAAAATAAGGAAGATCATATACATGGCAATTGAAACAGAACGTGTAGGAACCAAGGGTGGCATGGAGCACTCTTTTGGTTTTACAAGAGTAGATGAAACGCAAAAACAATCCATGGTGGATGGTGTGTTTCATTCTGTCGCTGAAAATTATGACAAGATGAATGATATCTTATCCTTAGGGCTACACCGTGTGTGGAAAAATTCCATGGTTGCTTGGCTTTCCCCACCAGCACTTTCTCATTGGAAAGTTCTTGATGTCGCTGGCGGTACAGGTGATATTGCTTTTCGTATTCTTAATGCTTCACGCCAAAAAGCCCATGCTACAGTACTTGATATTAATGGCTCAATGCTCAGCGTTGGCAAAAAACGCGCACAAAAAAATGGTCTTGCCCCTCTGATTGATTTTGTTGAAGCCAATGCAGAAAATCTACCTTTTGAAGATCAAAGCTTTGACGCTTACACGATTGCTTTTGGAATTCGCAATGTTCCTCATATTGATCAAGCTCTTAGAGAAGCTTTTCGTGTTTTAAAGCCCGGTGGACGTTTCTTATGTTTAGAATTTTCAAATGTCGAGATGCCTTGGCTCGATAAAATTTATGATCTTTGGTCTTTCCATGCTATCCCTACGCTAGGTCAATTTATCGCAAATGATGGCGATGCTTATCGTTATTTGGTTGAATCTATCCGCAAATTTCCTAAGCAAGATGATTTTGCCCATATGATCAAGCATGCGGGGTTTTCGCGGGTATCGTACCGCAATCTCACCGGTGCGATTGCAGCGCTGCATTCAGGTTGGAAAATTTAAAAATGGTGCAAATTTCCCCTTACTTTCAATTGATGCGTGCAGGATGGGTTTTAACACGTGAAGGTGTTTTAAGTGCTCTTCCTCATGATGATCTTCAAGGATTTCCAGCGCTATGTCATCGTATAGCGGGCGCATTAGCAAGACGCAAAACAAAAAAGAAACAGCGATCTGAAAATATTTCGTATGCCATTAATAAGCTTGGACCCTCTTACATAAAACTTGGTCAATTTCTTGCAACAAGGCCTGATATTGTCGGCCATGATATTGCGAAAGATTTGTCACAACTACAAGATCGCGTCCAAACATTTTCTTGTACCGCCGCTATTGCTCAAATTGAAAGTTCTCTTGGTCGCTCTATTGATGATTTATTCGTAAATTTTTATCCCCCCATTGCCGCCGCTTCTATTGCTCAAGTTCATCCAGCTGAATACAGTGATGAAACTGGCCATACGACAAAATGTGCTGTAAAAGTTATTCGTCCCAATATCAGAGCACGTTTTTCTAAAGATCTTAGAGGATTCTATCTCATTGCTCATTTACAAGAGCGCTATATCCCTGCCTCTCGAAGGCTTCGTCCTGTTTGTGTAGTGGATACTTTAGCACAAACAACACGGCTTGAAATGGATTTACGCCTAGAAGCAGCAGCTATATCTGAAATGGCTGAAAATATTCAACATGATACAGGCTTTCGGGTTCCACGTATTGACTGGGAACGGACAGGACGTAATGTCCTTACAATGGAATGGATTGATGGTATAAGAATATCCGAAACTTCCAAACTTAAAGAAGCAGGTTTTGATTTGAAGGCGCTCGCTATTACGCTTATTCAATCTTTTCTTCGCCATACATTGCGTGATGGTTTTTTTCACGCCGATATGCATCCTGGTAATTTATTTGTAGATGAAAAAGGATGTATTGTTGCTGTTGACCTAGGCATTACAGGAAGGCTTGGTAAAAAAGAAAAGCATTTCCTTGCTGAAATCCTTTATGGCTTTATTACCCGCGATTACCATCGGGTTGCACGCGCCCATTTTGAGGCAGGTTATGTTCCTTCACACCATAATATTGAAAGCTTTGCGCAAGCCAACCGCGCTATTGGCGAACCAATTCACGGACAATCAGCACAAAGCATTTCCATGGCTAAATTGCTCACTTTATTGTTTGAAGTCACTGAATTATTTGACATGCAAACGCGACCTGAACTTTTATTGTTGCAAAAAACGATGGTTGTTGTGGAAGGCGTTGCCCGCACATTAGACCCCACTTTTAATATGTGGAAAGCTTCTGAACCCGTTGTCAAAGAATGGATTAGTAAAAATTTAGGACCCGTAGGCGTTGCAAAAGACTTTAGTGAAGGAGCACAAGCTCTCCTTTCGCTGGCACGCAAAACACCACAATTGGTTCAAAATTTCCAACGGATAGAAGAAGATTTTAATCAAATGAGAAAAACAGGTTTTAATCTTTCTCCTACTACCCTCAAACAACTTGCTGTGGAACAAAGTCATCGAAACCGTTATGGTCGTTATAGCCTTTTCATCATTGCACTTTGTTGCACTTTTCTTACTTTTTACTTTTTTCATCTTTTCTAATCTCCTTAATATGCTAAAAATATCAACAATGAAATCATTGCAATCATTTTATTTCTTGGAGGTATTTTATGGCCAGTATTACCATTCGTAACCTGTCTCCTGAAACCAAAGAAGCTTTGCGCATACGCGCCGCGCAAAATGGTATTTCTATGGAAGAAGAAGTCCGACGCCTTTTAAGCAATCCCACTCCTCTCACCACACAACCCCTTCATGCTAGTGCTGTTGAAGTGAAATCATTGAAATCAAAATCTCTTCTTCTTATTATTGGTGGAAGTATTGCATCCTATAAAGCACTTGATTTGATTCGCCGTTTACAAGAACGTGGAGCACACTTAAAAGTTGTAATGACAAAAGCAGCGCAAAAATTTATTACGCCTTTAGCCGCTGAAGCTTTAAGCGGTGGTACTGTATATACTGATTTATTTTCACGCGAAGAAGAACATGATATTGGACATATCCGATTAGCACGTAATGCTGACCTTATTATTTTAGCCCCTGCTACAGCCAATCGCATTGCAAAAATAGCCAATGGCATAGGAGATGATCTGACTGATTGCATTCTTTTAGCGGCACGCTGTCCACTCTTAATTGCACCCGCCATGAATCCGTCCATGTGGGCGCATCCTGCCACTATTCGCAATGTTGCACAACTGCGCGCAGATGGCGTTCATATCATCGGACCAGAAATCGGAAATATGGCTGAACGTGACGAGATAGGATATGGGCGCATGAGCGAACCTTTAACTATTGTTGCTACCATAGAGGCTCTTTTGAATGGGCATGAAAAACCTCTCTCTGACCGCCATTTCATCGTTACCTCTGGCCCTACCCATGAACCAATTGATCCAGTACGTTATCTTGCTAATCGGTCTTCAGGTAAACAAGGTCATGCCATCGCAACCGCTCTTGCGCATTTGGGTGCAAAAGTAACACTTATTTGTGGACCTGTTAATCTTGCAGACCCACAAGAAGTAAAAACCATTCATGTTGAAACAGCACAACAGATGTTACAAGCCGTTCAAACCGCATTGCCTGCTGATGGCGCCATCTTTGTTGCCGCTGTTTGTGACTGGCGCAGTCAAACGCAGTCTTTACACAAAATTAAAAAGAATGCTCATAAAATACCACCATCCCTTCATATGGTCGAAAATCCTGACATTTTAGCAACGATTGGACACGCTCCAAACCGCCCCTCACTGGTCATTGGTTTTGCTGCAGAAACATGTGATATCATTGCCAATGCGCAAAAAAAATGTGTTGAAAAAGGAGCTGATTTCATTCTTGCTAATGATATTTCTCTTCAACTAGATGGTACAGGTGTCATGGGTGCTGATACAAATCAAGTTTATCTCGTAAGTAGAAAAAAAGTTGAACAATGGCCCCATATGAGTAAACAACACGTAGCGCAAAAATTAGCAAACGTGATTGTATCATTTTTTGCCCCCAAAACACCTACTCCTCATGAGGAAAATATACCCCTTTGCAAATAATAACTCTTCAAACGCGTTGATATTAAAAAAACCTATAAAATAGAACTGACAATAGGTGTCTATCCATCTCGATTGTTATACAATATTTTTGATTTATAATGATAATCTCGCATTGTTCATATTAAATTAGAACCCAAATATCGTAAGATTCTCTCATTTCCAATCTCTCTCATGTTAAAGCAATAAAAATCATTTTCTTGTACATTGCAAACAAGGATAGCTGTATGAATACAAAACGTTTAAGAAAGAACTAAAAACGCTTATAATGGGCCGTCTCGGGCAACACTGAGGATGATGGCGCCAGCGTGCTCTTTTTATTAAGCGTAAAGATAGTGATGCCCTATAAGTTTTATATTATTCACGAGAACTTTGCCCTTATACCATTCACAAGCGCTGTCGCGAAATGGGTGTGACGAGCGTTGGGAAATATTTTTTTTAAAATCCCGTATCACCTTAGCCTTCATAAAAGTAGGATCTCTTGCACCACTGTCTCCCCAGCTTATAAAAAACAAGCTATCATTTACTTTGGCTACCATCAATTTTGACAAAGCTCTTGCACTGGATAAAATTTATAAAAAGCATTTTCTTTCTTCAATGTTTTTATCCCCATATTGGTCATATTTATGATATGCAAATAAATGATTTTGATTGTTTCATGATGAGAGCAGTTAATGAGAAAATATGACAACTTTATTTGGAGCTCTTATTCACTATGAAAAATAATATATAAATCAATATATTATAATATCTCAATGCAATTTAAAGCATATCTCACATTAACGCTTATAAAGAGTATAGACAAAATTCATTGCACCACTGTCTAAACTGACGCCTTTATTATTTTCCTCAGTGATCGGTCTTTAAGATTAAATGTGTGTGTCCTCTCTCCAGCACACCAAGACCACAAAGATTAGAATTTTATCCATGATATCCTCACATTGTAATGATTCATGAAAAGCATTTTTATTCCTCTATCGAAAGCCTTGTATCCATACATTGGTCTCGTCTATAATGTGCAAGTAAATAATTTTTTGATGTTGAATAGAGACTTTGAAATTAAAGAATATTTCTATATTTTGGATTCTTATTCAAGTTGAAAATGATCAATTCTCTTCATAAATTAATGGTGTTATTATCTAAAAATTATTTGATACAGTGCACCACTTGTACGAAAAGTGCTTCAATGAATTCTTATTTCATTGCACTTATAGCTTTTAAAATCTCATCATTTTTAATCATCAGTGGTGTCTCTCATTCTTGGCTTCTTCTTAAGAAAGAGCTCTTCCATGGGATCGGACGGTCAATCGCCTAAGCTTATTTTTTCCACTTTTATCATATTAATCATTCTGTTGTCCAAAATCAGAATATCTACGGCGCTACTACGTTACTCCTATATAACTACGTGCTTGTTTTACACAGATATCTTTCAATAATTGCCAAAACACTCTTATGAAGAGTATACACTCTCCATGAATGGTATAAAATACATTATGCTATCCATTTTTACTGAAATAGAAGGTACAAAGCGGCACCATCATACTCTTTTTCAGTTTTCAATGCGACGATAATGTTTGCATTAAGAGGATTCATAAAAGATATTTCACGCCTTTTTGAAAGTACTCTTATCTGCACACCACCTCCGTTTATGACATATTAACAAACGATTTCAATTGATCTAATATGAATAGGACTAAAATGAGAAATCCTCATGATATTTAGGTTTTTCACTCATGTTGTGAAACAATAAATTATCATTATAAATCAATATATTGCTTTAATAAAAGATAAAGTATAAAATTTTATATTATGCTTTCTTTGGCTAGCAATTTTTATTAACCTTAAAGCCAAGGAACACTATTTTTGTGTAATGCGTGCCATGGTCTTTTGGGAAAGCATTTTGTGTAAATATGTCATAAAGGCGGCTGCAAAAAGCGGTGTTGCTAAATTAAGAATTGGAATTGAAACAAAAAGCGCTATCAATAATCCTGCACCAAAAACCGTTGTGTAATGAGTATGTAAAAAAGCACGTGCATCTTGCTCTGTTCGAAAACGATAAGCAGCAAACAAGAAATATTCATGACCGAGCAAATAACCATTAATAAGATAAAAAGCAATTAAATTAATACCTGGTATGAAGAATAAAATAAAAGCAATTCCATTACCAAGAAGGCTTAAAATAACAAATTTAAAGGAAATGATAAGAGAACGCCGAAACGGCAAAGCTTGTCCAATAGGCTCGTTTGGGTAATCCTCTTTTTCAATAATTTCAGCAGCAGAGTCAATGAAAAAACCACCAATCATAGCTGCGATTGGTGCAATCAAAAAAGCCAACAAAAGAGCCAAACCAAGATTAAAAATGATAAGCATGCTAAAACCAATCCATCCTGCCCAACTAGGGAGTCCAGGAAGAAATTGTGCAATCCAGGGCCAAAAGTAAGACACAAAAAGTTGGTGCACACATAACCATAAAATGGTGAGAGTGAAAAAAGTAACCCCCAATGCTTTCAGTATCATAATACGATATTGCGAGGTCAAAAGACGTTGTAAAGCACGATAAGCAGCAGTAAAAATCATAGATTAATAAACTAAGGAAAGACGCAAAAAAAACAAGAAATATATTTAAAGAATGTACTGTATAATTTTTTCTTTCTTTGAACTACAAGATTTTTTTCAAGAGCATTATAAAAAACGGCTAGGGCTTCTTTGTTTAAAATAAAGTTTTAATGAATAGAAATTTTGAATTTTAAAAACCAAGAAGAATTTAAAAAGCAGCTGTTGTAGAAGAAATTTTTAATATTTTTGTACAGAGTGTAGATTATTGCATTTGTATGATATATGTAAAAAATTAAGGAATAATAACTATTTGGGAGGAAAGTTGTTTACTTTTATTTATTCAGTAGAGTTGTTTAACTTCGTTTAGCTACGTGCTTAATTTTTTTGCACAATTCCTAATACTCTGTACTTTTCTACTATTTGGCGGCATGCTTTTTCCTCTTGTTTTTATTCAAAACAATATTGAGTTCAATGGAATAGGAGTATTTTGAGCGTATTCAATTTTAATTGTAAAAAGCATACGCTTTAAAGAAACCTTTTGAAAAAAACCTTGCTCTGATGTTAGCGTTTCGCTAATATAGCGTTGTCGTATTCATTATCTTTAATGGATTATTTTAGCCTTGTTAGCGCCTTATACTATAAGGTTTCTTTTCTTCAAAACTGTTGATACGAATGATTAATTGGATATTCATTTTTATTAAAAAATAAGGCGTTTGTTAACCACACAAGGAGTGAATTTTAATACCAAAGTAAAAAATAAAAAAATGTAAGTTCTTAAAACTTATGAGAAATTTATTATAGGAAATACTCTTCATGATGCATATGATTGTTATGATATGGGAAAAATTAAAAATTAAAAAACAAGCTATACGTACACTGATAAAAGTATTAAATAGACTCCTTTGTTCAACCGGTAAAGCAAATGTGACTGCTTAAGTTCTATATTCTTTCAAATCATGCAAAAGATGCACAATATTTAAAGGAAGGTTATAAAGATGAACTGGATTACAAATTATGTTCGTCCTAAAATTAACTCTATATTGGGGCGCCGTGAAATTCCAGAAAATCTATGGATTAAAGATCCTACCAGTGGTGAAATGATCTTCCATAAAGATCTGGAAGCTAATCAATTTGTAGCTCCCAATTCTGGCCATCATATGCGTATCAGTGCTAAAAATCGTCTCATGCATTTTTTTGATGATGGTGTTTATACAACTCTTGAAAATCCAAAAGTTGTAACAGATCCTTTAAAATTTCGTGACGAAAAACGCTATATTGACCGGTTAAAAGATTATCGTTCTAAACTTGGTGTTGATGACAATATTTTAAGTGCACGTGGTACGATTGAAGGCTTACCAATTATTGCAATCGTTCAAGATTTTGCCTTTATGGGTGGATCACTCGGTATGGCTTCAGGAGAAGCTATTATCAAAGCTTTTGATACTGCTATTGCTGAAAGGCGCCCGCTGGTTCTTTTTGCTGCTTCTGGTGGTGCACGCATGCAAGAAGGAACACTCTCGTTGATGCAAATGCCTCGTACAACAGTAGCGATTGAAATGTTGAAAGAAGAAAAACTTCCCTATATTGTTGTGCTGACCAATCCAACCACCGGTGGTGTTACTGCTTCTTACGCCATGCTTGGTGATATTCACATTGCCGAACCTGGCGCTATGATTGGTTTTGCTGGTCCACGTGTAATTCAACAAACTATACGCGAAACCCTACCAGAAGGTTTTCAAAGTAGTGAGTATCTGCTTGAACATGGTATGATTGATATGGTTGTATCGCGTTTAGACATGAAAACAACCATTGCACGTCTTTTACGCTTGATGATGAAACGCCCTGCTGTTTTTAACCCTTCCGATCCATCCCCAACAGACTCTCAAACATCGCTTTCTACAACAAAAGCAGCTTAAATTTATGCAACAAAGCCAAATACAAAGGGTGGTGGATGATTTACTAAAAAATTATCCGAAAAAATTTGATCTTTCTTTAGAGCGTATTGTTCACCTTTTAGAGCGTCTTGGTAATCCACATTTAAAACTTGCACCTGTTATTCACATCGCTGGAACAAATGGCAAAGGATCTGCCTCAGCAATTTGCCGTGCTCTTTTGGAAAGTGCAGGCTACCGCGTTCATGTCTATAGCTCACCTCATCTCGTCAACTGGAATGAACGCTGCCGGTTAGGTCAAAAAGGAGGTGGTCAACTTGTTACAGAAAACCAATTAGCTGAGACAATCCATGAAATTATAAAAGTCAATCGTCAAGAGCCGATTACTATTTTTGAAATTTTTACAGCCGCTGCCTTTATGCTGTTTAGTATACATCCAGCTGATGTTGTCATTTTAGAAGTTGGATTGGGAGGACATTTTGATGCTACCAATGTCGTTAACAAACCAGCTGTATCACTTATTATGCCCATTGATTATGATCATGAGATCTTTCTTGGAAAGACAATTGCTCAAATCGCTTTTCAAAAAGGAGGGATTATCAAACCAAACGTTCCTGTAGTCATTGGAAAGCAAAATTATGAAGAAACTCTTGCTACTCTAATACCCCTTGCTAATAAAAATAAAGCATCTTATTCTCTATTTGATCAAGATTATCAAAGTTATAAAGAACATGGACGTATGGTTTTTCAAAACAATCAAGGTCTCATGGATCTTCCCCTTCCTAACCTTATTGGAGACCACCAAGTTGCTAATGCTGGCGCGTCTCTTGAAGCAGTCTTTCAAGCAGGTTTTCAACTTTCAGAACAAGCCATAAATGATGCTTTGAAAAATATTTATTGGCCCGCACGAATGCAACATCTTACCCAGGGACATTTGGTTGATCAACTGTCTCCTAATATCGATTTATGGTTAGATGGTGGTCATAATCCTGCTGCTGGAAAAGTTATTGGAGCAGAACTTGCACAATGGAGAAAAAAAACAGATCGTCCTATTATTATGATTGCTGGCATGCTCAATACCAAAGATGCTGTCGGTTATTTTCGTTCCTTAGCAAACCTTGTCGATAAAGTATATACGATACCGCTGATTAACAATAATGCAAGTATCTCTCCAATAAACTTAGCTGAATCAGCGCAAAAAGCAGGAATCCTTGCTACTCCACAAGCTCATCTACAAGATGCTTTGCATAAGATTAAGGTGGAATATAAAGAGGCAATTGTCCTTATTGGTGGTTCCCTTTATCTTGCGGGCGATATTTTGCGTGACAATAAAACACCTCCGTGCTAAAAATTAGCCATTTTTAAAACTTTGAAAGATAGACTTTTTCATCATGCAACTTGATTGTGCACTTTATCAACATCCTAAACTTATTACTGTTTTTGGCGGATCTGGTTTTGTAGGACGACATGTCGTTGAAACTTTGACTAAGCGGGGGTATCGCGTTCGTATCGCTGTTCGTTGTCCACAAAAAGCTTATTACATGCTTCAAATAGGAGAAGTAGGACAAACCCAAATGCTTAAAACAGATATCAAGCATCGTGCTTCTGTTGCACGCGCATTGCTTGGAGCTGATGCAGCAGTGTTTTTGCCTGGTAGCTTAAAACAAGCAAATCAATCGAATTTTAAAAAAACACAAATTGATGGTGTTTACAATGTTGCTGAATTAACAGCAGAAACTGGTATTCCGCTAATCTATATGTCAACACTTGTGGCTAACGAGAATGCTTCATGTCTTTATGCACGTGTTAAGTTTATGGGTGAACAAATCATTCATAATAAGCATCCTCAAGCAATTATTATCCGTCCATCCGTTATCTTTGGACCAGAGGACTGTTTCTTTAACACCTTGGCAGATTTGTCACGTTTTTTACCAATTATGCCTCTTTTTGGAGGTGGGCAAAGCAAATTGCAACCCGTGTATGTTGGTGATGTTGCTGAGTTTATCGCGCGCGCTTTAGATGGACAAGTTGCTTGGGGAAAAAATTATGATCTTGGTGGTCCCCAGATTATCACCTTCCAAAATACTCTTGAAAATATACTCAAAATTATTCACCGTAAAAAAACAATCCTATCCATGCCCCTTTCTGCTGGTCTATTGATTGGAGGAATTTTGGGAACAGTCGGTAAATTGCCTTTTGTACCAACACTCGTAACAGCCAATCAGATACGTTTTTTGCAAATGGATAACATTGTTTCTAAAGAAGCTATAGAGAATGGATATACTCTAGAAGGTGTGGGAATTACCCCCAGAGCAATGGCAGCATTCTTGCCAAGTTATCTTTGGCGATTTCGTCCACATGGTCAATTTTCCCAAAACCTATTCGTTTAGAATAAATTCTTCTAAAACTGAGTTAATTATTTGATTTATAATTCATCGCTCGTTGTTAGCAGTTTTAAAATCAGAGTGTTCAATAGAGTGATGTTTTTACATTTTAAATACTCTATTCAGTATCACAAAAAATGTTTAATCGTATATCTATAGTCTTTTGATAAAAATCTTTGAAAACAGAAGAAAAGCACTTCTTATAAACTGTCTTTATCCAAGAGCAGATGCAATATTGGAATCCTAAAGAACCGATTCTGAATTGCCTATTCATAAACATGATAGCCTATGGCTTTGCATTATATTATTTTGCTAAAAAGCTTAATAATGAGATTAAAGTAATACTTCCTTTTTCAACAACCGCATAAGTGAGTAGAATATGGGTATACTACTTTCGATATTATCCCATAAAAAATCGATATAAAAACTGTGAAGCAATGCACCATTTTTATTATTTAAAAGGTATTCCCTCTAGAGATTTTTAAAAGCTTTAAAGTTACGTGAAAAGGATAGAGTTTTATTTATATAATAAGACTTATCATGAAGATCTCTTATTCTGTTAGTAACATCACTACTCAGATCCGTAAATGCATATTTGTTGCACAAATTTATGGAGATTTTAAAAGAGCTTTTTCACATAGAGAAGTCCTCTTCTTGTCTTGCATTTTTTTTTAATTTCTCCTACCGTCTTGGAAAAACTTATTTTAAAGGAATGAAGAATGGCAGCTCAAGATTTTGTTGTCAAAGATATTGCACTTGCCGCTTATGGTCGTAAAGAACTTAATATTGCTGAAACTGAAATGCCTGGTTTGATGGCTTGTCGTAAGGAGTTTTCTTCCAGCCAACCTTTGCGCGGAGCGCGTATTTCTGGCTCATTGCACATGACAATTCAAACAGCTGTTTTAATTGAAACATTAAAAGCCATTGGCGCCGATATACGGTGGAGCTCTAGCAATATTTTTTCTACGCAAGACCATGCAGCAGCAGCTATCGCCGCAACTGGCATTCCTGTATTTGCCGTTAAGGGTGAAACATTGGAAGAATATTGGACTTATATAGATGCAATCTTCCAATGGCCAGATGGTAATCCTTCCAATCTTATTTTAGATGATGGAGCTGACGCCACAAACTATATTTTAATGGGAAGTCGTGCAGAACAAAATAAAGATATTTTATCGCATCCCAAAACAGAAGAAGAAGAAATTTTTTTCAAACAAATACAAAAGCGTATGGATGCAACGCCAGGTTTTTTTACACGACAGCGTGCAGCAATTAAAGGTGTAAGCGAAGAAACCACAACAGGTGTAAACCGTCTTTATCAGTTACAAAAAGAAGGACTTCTACCTTTTCCTGCTATTAATGTTAATGATAGCGTCACTAAATCAAAGTTTGATAATAAATATGGATGTAAAGAATCATTGGTCGATGGTATTCGACGTGGAACAGACGTGATGATCGCCGGTAAAACTGCCATTGTCTGTGGTTATGGTGATGTAGGTAAAGGTTCAGCAGCATCTCTTTCTGGTGCTGGGGCTCGTGTTAAAGTAACAGAAATTGATCCCATTTGCGCTCTTCAAGCCGCTATGGATGGCTATGAAGTTGTTAATTTGGATGATGCTGCTTCCAGTGCTGATATTATCATCACGACAACAGGCAATAAAGATGTTGTTCGTTTAGACCATATGCGACAAGTAAAGGATATGTGTATTCTTGGAAATATTGGTCATTTTGATAACGAAATCCAAGTCGCTGCCCTTAGAAATTTGCCATGGACAAATATAAAACCACAAGTTGATATGATCACCTTTCCCGATGGAAAACGCATCATTTTGCTCTCTGAAGGGCGTTTGTTAAACCTCGGGAATGCGACTGGGCATCCTTCTTTTGTCATGTCAGCCTCGTTTACTAATCAAGTTTTAGCGCAAATTGAACTTTTTACCCGTGCAGAACACTATACAAATGAAGTCACTGTTTTGCCTAAACATCTTGATGAAAAAGTTGCACGTCTACATCTTGATCGGTTAGGAATAAAATTAAGTGTTTTATCAGAAGAACAAGCCGCCTATATTGGAGTCTCACCACAAGGACCTTATAAACCAAACCATTACCGTTACTAATACGTTTCCTTGGGTTAAAAAAGGGAAAGATGCCGTGCCTAGCTTTGGTGACTATAACCCCAAAGAAAAAGCTCAAAAAGAGATCCGAATCTATACGTATATATTTTGCCTTTTTTTCTTTTTTTCTCCAACATGCGCTGTTGCTCAGTCATTGGAAGGTTATTTACCATTTTTCTTCACTTTTCCAAATAGTCCATGGCTGCTTTTAGCGCTGTGTGGAGGAATTTCTTGTGCTTCACTTCTCTCGTGCATAGCTGTTACCGTGCGTGCAAAAAAAACTGCACAGAAGCCTTTGAAGATACTTCAGGCAAATTTTTCTGAAAAACTTAAATATTATGAATGGCTTCTGAAAGAAACCGAGCAATTCCTTCTTATTTGGGAAAATCCAACAACCTTACCCCGTGTTGTTGGTGCTCTTTCTGCATTGCAAAAAATAGGAATCGATCAGAAAGATTTTCAGCGTTTTGAGCTCTGGGTTGAAGAAAATTCTCTGCGAGAACTTGATTATGCATTGACTCAACTACGTTGTAAATGTCACCCTTTTGATCTTTCTATCACCACCACAAACAATGTACTGCTACAAGTTACAGGAGTCATCGCAGGAACAGTCGCTATTGCTCGTTTTCAAGATATCTCAAAACAACAGAGTGAAAATGCTCGTTTAGAGAAAGATATAGCCCGCCTTCTTACTGAACTGAGAATGCAGCGTAATCTTCTTGATCTTATTCAAGAGCCCGTATGGATAAAAGATTGTGAAGGAAAAGTTTGTTTTATCAATCGCGCCTTTAGAGAAATGACAGACTTTCCTGAAGACAGTGATGACGTGGGGGATCTTTTCAATGAAAATACACAACGCAAAACAGATGAAACAGAAACAATTTTTCAAGAACATGTTCATACGGTTATTGGTGGAGAACGGCACCGTTTTCATCTCACACGTATTACAACAGCTGAAGGAATGGCAGCTTTTGCACGTGATGACAGCGCATATGAAAATCTTGCTCATGAATTAAGATATGTTCTTCAAAGCCATTGTGAAACACTTGACCAAATTTCAACAGCTGTAGCCATTTTTGATACAAACCAAAAATTAAAATTCTGTAATCATGCTTTCAAAATTTTATGGCCGTTGGAGAGTTCTTTTTTAGAAAGTGAACCAAGCCATACATTGTTTCTTGAACGTTTACGTGAAAAGGGGCTCATTGCTGAACACCCTGATTGGCGCGCATGGAAAGAAGAACTTTTAAAAGCCTATTGGCAAACAGAATCAAACCAACAAATTTGGAATCTTCCAGATGGGCGTACGGTGCGTGTTGTCTCGAACCCTCATCCACAAGGAGGTGTCACTTGGCTTTACGAAAACCTTACAGAAAAAATTGATCTTGAGCGCCGTTATAATACACTTATTAAAATACAAGGTGAAACACTTGATAAACTTTCTGAAGGCGTGGTCGTTTTTGGTACTGATGGACGCCTTCGCTTATCGAATCCTGCCTTGTCGAAATTGTGGTCTCTTCCTTATAATTTACTGGTAGAAGGAACCCATATTACACAGTTACAAAGCCATTGTTCAGCCTTAACCTTGGGGACAGAATGGGATCAGTTTACCAAGTTCATTACCGGTTTTGCTGAAAAACGTGAAACATTTTCAGGTCGTATAGATCTTAAAAATGATATGATTATTGACTATACTCTGGTCCCTCTTCCTAATGGACAAACGATGCTTACTTTTGTGAATGTTACGGATACTGTCCATGTTGCTCGTGCTCTTCAAGAAAAAAATGAAGCATTAGAAAGTGCTGATCGTTTGCGTAATGAATTTGTCCAACATGTTTCTTATGAATTGCGCACACCTCTCACAAATATTATTGGATTTTCCGATATTTTACGTGATCAAATTTTCGGCTCTATCAATGAACGTCAACAAGAATATCTTGAACACATTCATTCAGAATCAGGAACTCTTTTAAATATTGTTAACGATATTCTTGATCTTGCTACCCTTGATGCAGGCATTATGGAGTTGGACATAAAATCGGTTAACATTGCCGATGCTATGATACAAGCAGTAGCACGCGTAGAAGATCGCCTTAATGGACGTCATATTACGCTTTTACAACAAATTTCCCCTTCCTTAAATTCTATTTCTGCTGATGAAAAACGCTTGCATCAAATTTTTGTGAATGTACTGAGCAATGCTATTAATTTTGCAACGGAGGCGAGTACTATTGAATTTTGCGTCGATGAACAAGATGATAACATTGTCTTTAGCGTTCACAATCAGGGCTCTGACATCCCAGAAGACGTCCTTGATCGTATTTTTAAACGTTTTTCTTCCCATTCACACCATGGTGGGCGTGCGGGAGCGGGTCTTGGCCTTTCCCTTGTGAAAAGTTTCGTTGAACTACACGGTGGACATGTTGAAATTCTTACCGGTTCTGGAAAAGGAACAACAGTTAAATGTTTTTTCCCACTCTCCAAAGGAGATAAGATTTTTTAATTTTAACTTTTATGATAACAAAAAATTTTCATCCATTTCATGGAACTTTTAATGAATTTTAGTTTTTTTCTTGAAAATGAAGAGGCAACAAAGCTTTTTGCACAAAATTTAGCTCTTTCTTTAAAGCCAGGAGATCTTGTAACACTGCAAGGGGATCTTGGAACTGGAAAGTCAACCATTGCACGTACAATCATCCAAACACTTGCAAACGATAACACTATGGATGTTCCAAGCCCTACTTTTACTCTTGTGCAAAGCTATCAACTTCCAAAGTTTGAAATTATTCATGCTGATCTTTATCGCCTTTCTATGGCAGAAGAAATTGATGAATTAGGGCTTCATGAAGCTCGTGAGAAAAATATTTTACTTGTTGAATGGCCAGAAAGAAATACAGCTCTTTTAGAGCTTGCCACTTTTGCACTCACCTTACACTATAAAGAACATGGGCGTCATGTAACAGTTAAATCAGCACAACATTCCATTGAATGTTTGCAACAGTCTTTTACAATTCGTACATTTTAAAAAACATAGATATAATCATGGGCATCATCATTTTTTTAGTTGGTAATATCTCAGGATATACCTATGAAATTTGAGATGATGAACAACATAAATAAGGCTTCATGGAGGCACCGACCATGGAAGATGAAACGAAGTGCTGACTCTTTCATATAACAATGATATAAATTGCAAAGGACAGCCGTTAATTTATAGGAATTCATCAATTTATTTTAGAGAATCTGATACCTACAATTTTGATTCTAGAGAATAGTATAAGAGAATTTTAAATTGAAGTGGTAACCCTTTAGAAGAGCATTCTATAACCTGTAGTGAATTGCTTGTTTCTTTCTGCTTAAAAATTGTGAGCTTCAGAAAAGTAATTTGCAAAGTTTTTGCTTAAAATCTCCTTTTATGTGTTGAAAGCACTATCTATCTCAATAGTCTTATCTAAGAAAAAATACCTTTATGAAATTATCATTCACCCAATATTTTTTAACACGCATATAAGGAAAGAATTGCCTATATTCTTCATACAAAGCAATTTTTTATAAAAATGGTCAATTGAATCATGCATAAAAGCACGAATTCTTAAATTCATTTAAAATTTTGATTTTTATTGTCTTTTCATTATAATATAATGCAAAAAAGAATATTTTAAAAAAGTCAAAAGGAGAGACAAAACTTCTCTCCTTTATAGTGATTATATGTGGAATTAACTAAGCCCATCTTTTATCCATTCAGAAAGACGTCCTTTAGAGGTAGCGCCAACCATATTCGATGAAATATTTCCATTTTTAAACATTAATAATGTAGGGATAGAACGTACTCCGTATTGGGTAGCCAGTTCCGGATTTTCATCAATATTTACCTTAGCAATTTTAACTTGATTTTGCATTTCTATTGAAATCTCATCCAACATTGGAGCAATCACTTTGCAAGGGCCACACCATTCTGCCCAAAAATCAACCACAACAGGGGTGGAAGAGGTTAGAACTTCACTTTCGAAATTGTCCTTATCAACTTTTATACACGTCATTGATTTATCCTTTATATTCACTTTTTATAGATTGGTATAATAACAATTCATATCAAGTTATTGCAAAGATAAATTATTAAAGGACTTTTTTACACTGGAGATTGTGCATTGTGTTTGTTTGGGCGATTTTATGAAAGTAAATAAAGTGTAAAGATGATTTGCAAGGAAAAGAGTAGCTTATAAAGCAACTTCACTAAGAAATGCCTCAAGTTTTTCTGGAGGAAGTTTAAAAATTTTGGCTTCTTTACTGTAGATAAGCAGAGCCTGGATATCTTTATCGGGATGAATAGCTTGCAACAATTTTCGGTAAAGAGCCATTTGCAACCAGTGATGGGAAGCAATAGCAGCTTCATTTTCTGGCGGGGTTCCTGTTTTAAAATCGGCAAAGATAATACTGTTTTGCGTGATGTAAAGACGGTCAATTTGACCAGAAATTGCTTGTTCTTTTCCACGAATTTTCACAATACCCATTAAGGAGACCTCAGCACGTGAATGCTCAGAGAAAAGGGGCTTGAGGTAAACATGATCTAATATTTTCCAAACATGGCGAAGAGCATCTTCTCTTTGGCTTTCATCCCAATGAGAGGCTTTGATATTGAGATAGTTTCGAGCATAATCTCGACGTTTTTGTGGGGGATAATCGGGTAAGTATTGTAACAATCGGTGAACGAGATTACCATATTCAATGGAAAAAGCCCTGTTGGTATTTTTTTCTCCCAAAACAGGCGAGACGCTATGATATTGTGAATTAGAAGAAATATCGGTATCAGCCTCAATGGAAAGACTAGCAACAGAGGGTCTCAACGGTTTTGGTAGCACTGGTTCTTCTGGTATTTTATGGGAGAAAAAAGCAGGTAAAGGTGGTAAGGTTTGGCATTCAGCACAAGGGACTTTTGAGTTTATAGAAGCAGAAGAAGCAGGTGTAATGCAATAACGCAAAGCTGCAATATCTTCCGAAGAATCTTTTATAGCAAGGGCATGCGGTTCGAGGGCTTTTTTTACGAGTTGTAACCATGTATGAGATGGCGTTTTCGGGCCTTTATATCCACAAATAAACAAGCGATCTTCAGCACGTGTCATTCCTACATAAAGAAGACGCCTATATTCTTCTTCTGCACGCTCTTTTAAATATGAAATTGCTTGTTTAGAGAGTTTTGTATCAAACTTTTCATTGGGATGCCAAATAAAGGCTTGTTTTCCATTCCATTGTGCATTGTTTAAAGGAACTTTAAGCAAGTGAGGCGCATGCTGAGGATGCCAAATCGCACTACCTGGATCGACTAAAAACACAACAGCAGCCTCTAGTCCTTTTGCAGCATGAACAGTCATAATGCGAATTTCTTCATTACTTTGTTCAAATTCACGTTTAATTTCTGGTTCGCTTGCACTTAATGTTTCTAAAAAAGCTTGTAATCCTGGTAATCCTGTTTTTTGAATAGTGAGCGTATAATCCATAAAAGCATCGAGCACATCATTTGCTTCAGATCCTAAACGAGACAGAATTTTTTGTCTTCCCTTATCATTATTCAAAATATGGCTATAAAACTCGAAAACCGGTATTTTATCCACTAAAGCGCGATAATGGTTTAGCCTTTCAAAAGCATCTTTAAAAGATGCCTGCGATGATGCGTGCGTAAATAAGCTTTGCCAAAGAGAGCCGGTGCGGTGTGCAGCAAGCTGATAGAGTTCCTCTTCACTAAGAGCAAAAAGTGGGCTTTTTAAAACACAAGCAAGAGAAAGATCATCTTGTGGCTGTAAAACAAAACGTGCAAGCGCCATTAAATCACGGATACTAATATGTTTGGTAAGCTGTAAACGATCAGCTCCTGCTACGGGAATATTACGGTGTTTAAGAGCACGAGAAAGAGCTGAGACAAATTGATCACGTTTACGGACCAAGATCATAATATCACTTGCACGTATTAAGCGTCCTTTTGCTGGAAGCATTTCGCCTTTTTGTAACCAGTCGGCAATCGTTTCAGCAATTTTTTCTGCTAAACGCACTTCAGGTGTATCTAAATGATTAACAGTTGCATGCCAATCTTGAGGAAAGTCACTCGTTTCTTTGGAAATGGCATCCCATATAACAACTTCACCGGGACTGTGAACACGAATAGCTTCATGCACCGTTTTTGTATTTTCTGCCGAAAGTCCTTTATAGTTTTCTGGTGTTTCAAAAACAAGATCAACACTTTTAAGAACATCTGCTGTAGAGCGAAAAGAATAATGCAGTTGTATTTTTTCAAATTGCTGATTTGTTTGCTGCACTTTTTTTTGAATAATTCGTCCATTTGCAGCAAAATTTTCTGGAGCAGCGCCTTGAAAAGAATAAATAGATTGCTTTTCATCTCCAACAGCAAAAAGAGTGCGTATGTTTGTTCGTTGGCTATACCCTGAAAAAAATTCCTGTGCCAACAGTTGAATAATTTGCCATTGCTCAGGGTTGGTGTCTTGTGCTTCATCAAGTAGAATATGATCAAGTCCCTGATCAAGTTTATAGTGCACCCATTGGCTTGCACCTTTGCGCTGTAACAAATGAAGTGTACGCTCAATAAGATCATCAAAGTCTAAGAAGCCATTGGACTTTTTTAGATTCTTATAAATTTTGAGATAAATAGCACAGAGCTGAAAAGCAGCCATATTGAGAGTGGCAACCTTTGCGCATTGATATTTTTCTAAAAGAACAGAAAGCTTGTTTTGTTTATCTTCAAGCATTTGTTGAATAAAAGGCCAAATTTCGTCTGATTTTTTACGAGATAAATTTGAAAAATTACGCGGCTCACCTTTGATTGTAAAATAAATATCAGAAATAATATTGAGAATATTTTTCTCATCATGCACCTTTTCTAATTGGGAAAGTTTTTCCACCATATCCTTAAAGCTTTGACTACCATTGATTTCACAATGCTTAAGAGCATAAAGAGGAAGGCGCGCTGTTTGTTTAATTTGTTCCAGCAGATATTGATTTGTTTCATTGGGCGCTAAGTTAAAAAGCGCGCGCAATTTTTCTTCTCCATTTTCAGATAAAAGAGAAGATAAAAAATCAGACAATTTATGTTGCTTTTCAACTGCTTCATAGAGCAATTGGTTAAAAGTATGTTCGCTAATAACTTGAAGTAACTGTTGCAAAGCAGGTTGTACATCACGACGGGCTAAAAGTTGACGACGGGATTCTTGTCGTAATTTTTTTCGACCGATATCATCGGGAAGTTCAAAATGCCCTGCAATATTGGCTTCTAACATAAATTGATGTAAGAGAGCTTCACAAAAAGCATGAATCGTTTGAATTTTTAAGCCACCAGGCGTTTCGAGAGCACGCGCGAAGAGTTGTCGTGCATAAGTTAGTTTTTGCGCATTAACAGGCTTTTTTTCAAACCGTGTTAAGGTTTCTTGCAGCTGTGCATCATCGAGCTCATTCCAACTGGAAAGCGTGCGAAAAATTCGTGATTGCATAACAGCAGCAGCAGCTCTTGTATAAGTAAGGCATAAAATACGTGCTGGAGGCGTACCGTTTAAAAGCAAACGGATAACACGTTCGCTTAAAACGTGGGTTTTTCCAGATCCAGCATTTGCAGAAACCCACACGTTTTTTTGGGGATGTGTTGCTGTTGCTTGTGCATCAAGAGCGGCTTCAGGAATAGAAAAAAACGTCATGATTACTCTTCTTTATGAAAACCACTTGACCATTCCCACAACCGAGCCAAATGGTCGTAGTCACCTTCATATCGTTTTGACATGGGGACAGCATGTGAGAGATAACCTTGTTGTGGATTTTGATAATAAGTTATGAGTGCGATAAGATTTTCCCATGCATTGTCAGCAAGATCAACAGCACTTAGATGAGTTTTTCCGTCTTTTTTCTTTAAAAGAATTGATTGGGATTTAATTTCACCTTTTTTGTTAAGAGGAATGTAAAATAAATTTGAGGGGGTAAAATCTTGAAAATCTGGGAAGCCCCCTTGTATGAGTAAAGCTGTTTCTAAAGCCAATTGCGGAAATAATAATTCACGAACTTGTTTTGATGAAGGAGGGGTTCCGGTTTTGAAATCTAGAATTTCAACCGTTTTATCTGGCAAAACATCAAGACGATCAGCACGTCCTGAAAGGGTTACTCCTGTTGTTCCTATAGGAATTTTTTGTGATACCACTTCCGAATATCGCTCTCGCAGTCCTAAACTTTGTTCCCATTGAATAAAGCGTGGAGCAAGGTTTTCAAAACTATTCCACCAAATTACTTCAATATCGGGTGGAAAATTGAATTTATCAAACTCTTTACGCCCAATAGCAAGCAGTACATTGAGTGCATTTGCAGCATTTGGATTTTTCATTTGTGTGCAAAAAGCTGCAAGAATAGCGTGATAAAGTGTTCCTCGTTCTGAAGCGCTAGGATCATGAATAAGTTCTTTAAGTGGTTTGAGCCTTAAGATTTTTTTAGCATAAATAGCATAGGGATCATATCGCAATGTTTCTATTTCAGTAACTGAAAAATGACGCGGGCGTATATCAAGAGGCGGAGCAGGGCAAGGACGTTCCACCTCAGAAGTTATGCTTGTATGATCAAGCATCTTTGCCCAATGGCGTAGTATTTCACCTCGTTCACGGATTTGTTCCCAAACCTGTTTTCCTACAACTGTTTCCATGCGTTGTAGCCAGCGTGAAGGAATGGAAGGCGTATGATTAACGCGCAATGCGCGACTCATCACCACTTTTTCCATTCCCATCGCCCATTGAAAATCATGCGCAGAAATACCAATACGCTGCTCTGGTGGTTCCAGAGTTAACATCATTTTCATCGGTCGCGATAAAAAAGCATCATTTCGGGTTGATATCGGCCATGACCCTTCATTAAGACCGCCGATGACCACTGTATCAACCGTTTGCAAACGCGATTCCAAAGTACCCCAGATGAATAAACGTGGATGTCCTCCAGGCGAAGGTGCGACGGAACGAGTTGCTATTATGGCAGAAAACATAGCGGGCCATTCACAAAGATGAAATGTTAATCCCGATTGATCACTGACCAATTCACGCAAAAAATTTGATAGGGCTTGTCCTGCTTCGTGTTGATAAAGATGTGCAAGAGAATTATCCTCATTGCGACCAAAATTTTCAAAAACCTCAACAGTTGCTATTGCAGCCTCATTGATGGTGCATTCTTTCTCTTGTTTCATAAGAGATGTTAAAGGTTCAACAGCTTTTTTCAAAAGATGACAAAGGAGACGTGCTTCTTCACATTTCTGCTGATCAAGGGTGTTGACTTCAGAACTATTATGAAAGGATGTATCAATCCATTTTTCGAGAAATTGATCACACTCGCAAAGATTGATGCGCCCTGTATTCCCTCGAAGAACAAAAAGTTCAAAATTTTCTGCCATTTCCCGTAAACAATGACGGTTTTGTTGGAGTGTTGTAAGGGGATGTTTAAGAAGAGAAAGAAAAGCAATGGGATCATCAGCTTGCAATACATTTTCTAAAATAAGTCGTAAGAGAGTTACAGGCAATGTTTGTGCAAGTGGTATTCCGCCTGAATCATTTGCTTCAATTCCAAATCGCTGTAATTCCACAGCAACACGGCGTGCTAAATTACGGTCATTTGTAATAAGGGCTGCAGTTTTTTTGGGTTCTTCAATAGCTTTGCGTAAGGTAACAGCTATCGCAAGAGCTTCTTCACGTTCATTTATAGCTTCAATAAATGACCAATCTGCACAAAGATTTTCATAATCATCACGGACAATTTGTACCCATTTGTCTGTTGTAGAAGCTGGTCGGAGTGCTTCTGATAAAAGAGCCATTCGTTTTTTCTTTATGCTACTCTGTTGGCCAATTTCGCAAACATGATGACGTTGACACTCCATGAGAGTTAGAAGTTTTTTTAAATGATATTGAGGATGGCTAAAAACATTTTCTGCAGGATCAAAAAAATCACAAGCTGTTTTTTCTTTATTGCTTGTGCTTAGTGCATTCCATTGTTCTTCATCCATATGAAGATCAAGACCAGGAAGAACAACAGCCCCTTTGGGCAGAGAAGATATAACCTTTAAAAGATGAGAAACTGCGGGCATAGAACCTGACACACCAGCTGCAATGATCGGTTTATCAGGCTGCATGCATCGTAAAGTCTCTGCATGCATTGTGAGTACTTGATTACGCCATTCAGCGGGATTACTTCGTTGTTTTTCTTTCAAGATTTTTGGCCAATTTTGCGTAACAATAGTCAAGAAATCGAGCGTTATTTGCCACCATTCAGCGACCATATCAGGTGCAATATTTTTAAGTTCTGACCAATCTGCTCCTTCTGCTTCAATTTCGTCCATCAAATGTGCTAAATCTTGCGCAAGCCAAATCGCATCAGCACTATGAGCCGGAATAAGTACATCTTCTGTACCAAACATGGCACCCAGATGCGCAGGCAAATTTTCACGCCATGGACGGATAAGGCGCGCTAAAAGTAAAAGACGTTCGCTTTCTCCAATAGGTGGATCGAGAGCACTGGTATGATTTTCAACAAAAAGAAAACTGTCTTCATCGACATCTCCTAGAGCACGAATGGTTGGCAAAAATGTTGATTGTGTATCACTTCTTTCAACAAAGGCTAAACGCAAAGCGCGAGCAGCACGACGTGTCGGAACATAAATAAGGCTATCGGCAAGGGCAGTTTGAATGTCTCCACTTGAAGCGAAATTATCAATAAGGCTACCAGAAAGTAGTGCATCAACAAAGTGAGGCAAAAAAGCAGTTCCCGGAGAAATAGAAAAGACATGCGGTTTATAGGTCATATGATCTCATATTTGGGATAACAGATTTCAGCTTATTGATTATTTGTATTATTTTGACTGTATACAATATTTATACAAGGAAAAACTGAAAAGCTATGTTTATAAAGCAGATTTTTTAGTTTAGATTTAAAAAATATCGAAATAAATTATATTTCTTAAGTCATCGCGAAAAAATATATAAAATTTTTCTTATATTTTTCAACGTAGAATTGGCTACAGTTTATTCTCTAACTCAAATAGGTAATATAAAAATAAATATTAAAGTTTTAAAAGGTTCTAGAGGTACCAGTGCGCTGTAACTCTTTTAATAATAAATAAATTTACCGTATTTTTTATACAGTTCAATCTAAAAATATCCTTTACATACTCCATCACTTTCAGAAAAAAATAGATATCATGATATTGCAAAACTTAAAAAAATCAGTTTCATAAATAATATTTTAGAATCCCATAAAAAGCTTGGAAAAAAATAATAATATTTCCACATTTCACAGCGAAAACAGATTACTTTGAGGGAGAGAGTTTTGCGAAATTTTATCGTGCAAGCCTCTATCTTGCTAGAATTACATCCCTTATGCAAAATAGAATGCCCAAAAATATCATTATGTTGCAATTTTATATGTTTGTTTTTAAAGGGACATTTTTTATTGTACTTGATCTTACCTCGTCATGTCATCCCGTAAATAATATAAATGAATAGTATAACGTAAACTTCCGTGAATGGGATGAGATACATCACACACCACCATCGTTACATCATAACGCTATAACCACCATCATCATTTTTACCCTCACCCAATATTTTGAAAGCTCTTGGCTATAGAGAAGATCTATAAGAGGTATTGTATTTCTTGCTTCAAGTGTTTTACGCACACACCAATCATACTTATGATTTTTAAACAAATGATTTTGATTGTTCCCATATAAAAAACGATAAATTATCATTATAAATCAAATTATTGTAGAAAAGATTTTTCTTTATTTTAAGAGCGTACTTGATAATCTTTAAAAGCAGAAAATTTTATTTTAGGAGCTCTTTCTGCCTCATAATTCAATGAAAAATGGTTCTCCGCTAAAAAAACTGGATCACCTTCTAAATCATACGCAATAGCAGAGCGGTGATTGCTGAGAAACTTTTGCAACTCATCTTTGCTCTGCGCTGAAATCCAACGGCATAAATTAAAGCGCGCAGACTCAAAATTCACTGGCAAAGAATATTCTATTTTTAATCGTTCTTTTAAGACATCAATTTGCAAAGCACCAATAACACCAATGAGAGAAGGCGACCCATCATCAGGAATAAACAATTGTACAACCCCTTCTTCAGCCATTTGTTGCAAAGCTTCTTTGAGCTTTTTTGCTTTCATTGGATCGCCTAAACAAACACGACGCAAAATCTCTGGTGCAAAATTTGGTACTCCCTTAAAGAGGATATCTTCTCCTTCAGTCAAAGTATCGCCGATACGCAATGTTCCATGATTAGGGATCCCTACGATATCACCAGCATAGGCTTGATCAGCAATTTGGCGCGAACGCGCAAAGAAAAATTGTGGAGCCGAAAGTGTCATCGGTTTTCTTGTTCGAACCAACTTTGTTTTCATACCACGTTCAAGTGTTCCCGAACATACCCGAAAAAATGCAATACGATCACGATGATTAGGGTCCATATTCGCTTGAATTTTAAAAACAAATCCCGTCATTTTAGGTTCAGTTGCTATGACATTGCGCTGATCTGCACTTTGATCACGAGGACTTTGACCAAAATCTATAAGCGCATTGATCAAATCACGAACACCAAAATTTCGCAAAGCTGAACCAAAATAAACCGGTGTCATATGACCTTCACGGAAAGCTTGCAGATCAAAATTCTTGCAAACACTTTGAGCAAGTTCTACCCCTTCAATAAAAGTTGAACGTTGATATTCAGGGAGTAAATGGACAACCTCTCTGGGATTTGAAACTATCTGCTGTATTATCTCATCATCTTTTTGACGAAAACGATTATGATGAAGGTCATAGGTACCAACAAAATCTTTACCCGACCCAATTGGCCATGTTATAGGCGCGGTATCAAGAGCAAGCTTTTCTTCAATTTCATCTAAAAGCTCTATAGGATCACGTGCCTCACGATCCATTTTATTGATAAACGTAACAATAGGAATATCCCGCATCCGACACACTTCAAACAATTTTAATGTTCTAGGCTCAATCCCGCGGGCCCCATCCAATACCATGATAGCACTATCAACAGCTGTGAGAGTGCGATACGTATCATCCGCAAAGTCCTCATGTCCTGGGGTATCTAGGAGATTAAAAATATGATTTTCATATTCAAACGTCATCACCGAAGTCACAACGGAAATACCACGATCACGCTCAATATTCATCCAATCAGAACGGGTTTGAATACGATCTTTTTTGGCTTTTACTTCTCCTGCAAGTTGAATAGCACCACCAAACAATAAAAGCTTTTCTGTTAATGTTGTTTTCCCCGCATCTGGGTGAGCAATAATTGCAAATGTACGGCGTCGCTTTACTTCCTGCACTCTTCGTTCCATTATTCCTCCGTCGGCCGTGCAAGTGTTTCAGCAATCAGTGCACGCATTTCATTAATCCCATAAAGCGCTATAAATGATCCCCATCGTGGACCTCGCTCTTGTCCCAGAAGGACTTCATACAACATTTGAAAAAAAACATTGGAAACACCAGGCCCACCTTCAGGGCTTTTTTTGCTATGATCTTGATAGCGTTCCGTTAATCGTGCAACATCAAGAAGCATATTTTGTAATATGTTGCCATCAACAGTTTCAGGTAAATGAGCTAATTTTTCATCAATTTGTGCTAATGTTGCTCGTTCGCTATCATCTGGTATACGAAATTTCTTGTTTGGTTTAACAAAAACATCAAAATATTTAATAGCAAACTTCACCAATTGATCAAGTTCTGGATAAGTTTGTGCATTTGCTCCTTTAGCGTAACGAGAAATAAAACCCCAAAGAACTTCTGCATTCTCCGCATTTGAAGCACTTACCAAATTTAGGAGCATCGCAAAGGATACAGGCAAATCAACCTGCGGCGGACAACCATTATGAATATGCCATACAGGATTATTCAGACGCTCTTTCCATTCTTGGCGACCATAGGCTGAAAGATGCGCATAGTATTCATCAACCGCTTTAGGAATGACATCAAAATAAAGCCTTTTTGCTGTTTTAGGCTTTGAAAACATATAAAGCCCTAAACTCTCTGTTGGAGCATAAGTAAGCCATTCATCAATGGTTAAGCCATTTCCCTTGGATTTGGAAATTTTCTGCCCTTTCTCATCTAAAAAGAGCTCATAGTTGAATCCTTCTGGGGGTTTTCCACCTAATACTTTACAAATTTTAGAAGAAAGATTTGTGGAATCGATAAGGTCTTTTCCGGCCATTTCATAATCAATGCTAAGTGCTGTCCAACGCATTGCCCAATCTACCTTCCACTGACACTTAACTTTGCCCCCCGTAACCTCTGTTTCTATGGTTTCTCCTGTTTCTGGCTCAATATAAGTGACTGTACCTTTTTCAACATTACGCGCAATCATCGGTACCTGTAATACTTTTCCAGAAAAGGGAGAAATCGGTAGAAAGAGTGAATAGGTCGCTTGCCGTTCTTCACCTAATGTTGGTAAAATAATTGCCATAACCTTGTCATAACAGGCAAGGATTTTCAAAAGTGTTTCATCAAAACGACCAGAATTGTAATAATCCGTAGCACTTGCAAATTCATAATCAAAACCAAAACGATCAAGGAAAGCCCGTAACCGCGCATTATTCGCTGCCCCAAAAGAAGGATAATCATCTCCAAAAGGGTCGGGTACACGACTCAACGGTTGACCAAGATAATGTTCCATCCTTTCGCGATCAGGCACATTCTCAGGAACCTTGCGCAAACCATCCATATCATCAGAAAAACAAAGTAATTTTGTTTTTACTTTATTCTCCGTGAGAATATGAAATGCATGACGCACCATGGTTGTACGTGCAACTTCCCCAAAAGTTCCAATATGCGGTAAACCAGAAGGGCCATAACCTGTTTCAAATATCACATTGTCTGGATAACCCGTTTTTTCATATCGTTTGATAATCTTACGTGCTTCTTCAAATGGCCAAGTTCTCGATTGAGAAGCTGCATCTTTTAATTCAGGCGTAAGGTTGAGGGTATCACACTGATCACGCATCATTATTTATCCTAAAAATTACACTCTTTCAAAATAGGGTGTATGGTTCTTGAATTTATTCGTCAATAATAGCAAGCAAAAAGATGAAAATTTCTTTATACTCTTAAGTCACAATACAAAAACCGCCCTCGTTATAAACATGTTTTGTTCTGATAAAAATCAAAAACATTCAATATTATAAAGCAAAATTGACTTGTTTTGATTATCGAAGCCTTCATTGCTATTATTATCATGGGTTTTGCTTATTATATTTATTAGCGCAGAAGATAAGCTTCTAGTATTGAACGAAAGAACGGTAAAAACCAACAGAAAAATGCTTAAACTAGGCATTTCATACAAAAGCACTAATCCATATTACACTTGTCACCGTAATTTTCTATTTCTTTTCTTTATCACCTTGATGACGCATTGCTAATGTACGCAAACGTAGAGCATTTAATTTAATAAAACCAGTTGCATCTCTTTGATCATAAACACCTTGATCATCCTCGAAAGTTACCAACTCACTAGAATAAAGTGATTTTTTACTTTGGCGCCCTTCAATAATTACATTCCCCTTATAAAGCTTTAACGTGACTTCACCTTCAACATGTTCTTGAGATAAATCAATAGCTGCCTGCAACATCTTACGTTCCGGCGAAAACCAAAATCCATAATAAATGAGTTCTGCATAACGTGGCATCAATTCATCTTTCAAATGAGCTGCACCACGATCTAGTGTTAAAGATTCTATCGCTCTGTGAGCCGTCAAAAGAATGGTTCCACCTGGTGTTTCATAAATACCCCGCGATTTCATACCCACAAAGCGATTTTCTACCAAATCTAACCGACCAATACCATTATCGCGCCCATAATGATTTAATTCTGCAAGTAAAGTTGCAGGAGATAAATTTTTTCCATTGATTGAAACAGCATCGCCTTTTTTAAAGCCAAGAGTAATTCTGGTTGCTTGATCTGGAGCATCTTCCGGCGAAAGAGTACGCATATGGACATATTCAGGAGCAGGAAGTGCTGGATCTTCTAAAATCTTTCCTTCTGATGAAGAATGCAATAAATTTGCATCCACTGAAAAAGGCGCTTCACCTTGCTTATCCTTTTCTACAGGAATTTGATGAATACGAGCAAATTCAAAGAGATCTGTCCGACTCTTAAAATCCCAATCACGCCATGGAGCAATAATCTTTATATCAGGATTAAGCGCATAAGCGGAAAGCTCAAAGCGTACCTGATCATTGCCTTTTCCTGTTGCCCCATGAGCAATGGCATCAGCCCCTGTTTCCTTAGCAATTTCAATAAGGCGTTTTGAAATAAGTGGACGTGCAATTGATGTTCCTAAAAGATAAGTCCCCTCATAAATGGTATTGGCTCGAAACATCGGAAAAACAAAATCACGCACAAATTCTTCACGCAAATCTTCAATATAAATTTCTTTAACACCTAGCATTTCAGCTTTACGACGAGCAAGTTCCAGCTCTTCCCCCTGCCCCAAATCTGCTGTAAAAGTTACAACTTCAACGCCTAGCGTACTTTGCAACCATTTAAGAATAATTGACGTATCCAATCCACCTGAATAAGCCAAAACAACTTTTCTAATATTTTGCCACTTTTTCATTTTAACGTTCTATATGAGCTACTTTTTTTATTTCTACCCAAAAATCAAAACGATACAAGAAATATAAAAATAAATTCTTTTTAAGCAACATTAAAAAGACGTAAAAAGCGTAAATAAAGGTGCCTCAAAGTATAAATAGTGAACACTGCTTAAAAATAAAAGGAGATTTACGTGTCATTTCTACCGGAGTGGTCTATTGTTGTACAATTTGCTTTAGCATCGTTGATTTTAGCACTTATTCCAGGACCAGATATGATGCTTTCTGTAGGACGAACCATTACACAAAGCAAAAAAGCTGGAATTATGTGCGCCTTGGGTAGTGCAACAGGGTTTGCCATTCAGGTTACCGCTGTAGCACTTGGCTTATCAGCGCTTATTTTTGCTGCACCACATACTTTTGTTCTTCTGAAAATTGTTGGCGCCTTTTATCTTTTATGGTTTTCCTTTCAAGCGTTACGGAGAAACCCCACTTTTTCCTTTGAACAGACATCTTCTAAATCTCAAAGCGCTAAACGTAATTATCTTGCTGGTATTGGAATTAATCTTCTCAATCCTAAAGTTATACTCTTTAACGCGACATTCTTACCACAATTTATCAATGCGAATGATCCTATGGCAACACAAAAATTGCTCTTTTTAGGACTCTCTTATATTCCTATTTCTTTTCCCATTACAATTGCAATCGTTTTTACAGCGCATAAACTTACCAAAACTCTCAAAAAGAACCCTCTTTATATTCGCTTTCTCGACTGGCTTATTGCTGGTACTTTTACCAGCTTTGCCCTCCATCTCCTTATCGTTACAAAACATTGATTTATATGTGTAATGTATCGCTTTTAATTTAAATAAAAAAACAAATATTATAAGATTTTTTCATTTCAAACCCGTTTATGTTGAATAAAATAATACTTTTCCTTTGTACATCACAAGCGAAGCTGGAGTTTTCGTATGGATAAAAACTGTCTAAGAAAAGAATAAAAATACCTCTTATGAACCATCTTAAGTGCCAAAAGCTGTTTACAACATTGGGAGCTAAAAAATAGAATGGTGGTATCAACTTACACCTTTATTAAACATAAAGGTGTAGGAGTATAGTACATTTCACAGAGCCTTTTTGTTATACTCTTCACAGGCATTGTCGTGATATGAAGAGTGCACTCAGAGATACCTAAAAAACATATCAATGGACAACACAATGGTATTTATATTTTAGATCCTCTGTTGTGCTTGTGAAGCGTGATCTTATTAAAGAACGTAATAAACAAAAGTATGAGGCAGTGCACCATCTCCACTTTTTAAAAGATATTACCGTAGATGCTTTTAAAAGACATAAAACCGAATTAAAGAGTATGATAATAAGGTAAAAATTAGTTACAATCCTTAAGACCTCATATTCCCTCTAAATTAGGCTTCCTTCTTATTTCAGAGATTATGCAAACAGACTATAGACAATATCTTACCCCATTTAGCATATAAAAGCTGAGACTGTTCGTCTAGCACTTATCTATCTTAATCTCTGTCTCACACATGCTATTATATGATGATTTACTGAAAAAAAGCATAGGCCTCGATATCGCTGAAAATTGCGTTAACTAATGACCAATGGCATTTTCAAGTCGTAACCGTTCAGATTTACGTAAGCGCTCTGAAGCTGATTTAAGCTGTCCACATGCAGCTAAAATATCGCGTCCACGCGGTATCCGAATAGGAGAAGCATAGCCCGCTTGATTAACGACATCAGCAAAACGCTCGATTTGCTCCCAATCAGAACACTGATAATTACTCCCTGGCCACGGATTAAAAGGGATTAAATTAATCTTAGCAGGAATCCCTTTCAATAACTGAATCAATCGCTTAGCATCATCTAAACTATCATTAATATCTTTCAGCATAACATATTCAAATGTGATTCGTTTTGCATTGGAAAGACCAGGATAATTACGGCAAGCCTCCATTAGTAAAGCAAGCGGATATTTTTTATTAATGGGAACAAGCATATCCCTTAGTGTATCGTGTACTGCGTGGAGTGAAATTGCTAACATAACACCAATTTCTTCTCCGGTTCGGATAATTCCAGGAACAACCCCACTAGTTGAAAGCGTAATTCGACGTTTTGATAAAGAAAGGCCATCGCCATCAGAGGCAATCAATAAAGCTTTTTTAACAGCTTCAAAATTATAAAGAGGTTCTCCCATTCCCATCATAACAATATTGGTAATTTTTCGTCCTTCAATGGGAACAATTGCTCCATCAGGGGTATTCTTATCAGGAAAATCACCCAAACAATCACGTGCAACTAATAGTTGTTCTAAAATCTCTTCTGCGGTCAGATTACGAACAAGCATCTGCGTTCCCGTATGGCAAAAAGAGCAGGTTAACGTACACCCTACTTGCGATGAAAGACATAAAGTACCACGTCCTTCTTCAGGGATATAAACCGTTTCAATTTCAACAGGTCTTCCAGCTCCACGTGCAGGAAAACGTAAAAGCCATTTACGTGTACCGTCTTTTGATATTTGTTCTCCAACAATTTCTGGACGCATAATGGAAAAATGACACTTAAGTGTTTCTTGCATTGCTTTAGAAATATTCAGCATCTCATCAAAATTTGAAACACCACGCACATAAAGCCAATGCCAAAGCTGACGCATACGCATACGCGTTTGATGCTCTGGTACACCAACTGTCTTTAAAGCTTGTATCATTTCATCTTGCGACAAACCAATTAAAGAGAGCTTAGAACTCTCCTTCACGACCACATTATCTGTTTTTCGTGCAAAACATGAACCAACTGGTCTAAGGTCATAGGAAATGGCCATTGCTTTCCAATTCACATCACTATTTTAGAAGTTATCGAAACCTTAATGGCACTTTTGAGCTGCGTTTAATGCAGCAGTGACCCCTTTTAAGGAATAAGTGTAGGTGGTATGCGTTCCTCTTTTTGATATCGCTTGCACTGTCATATTGTTTCCAGCACGTATAGCAGAAACAAGCTGCTTTTCTAGCTCTGATGACGCCAACCAAGCTGAGGAATCCTTCGTGAAAAAATTAAAGTCCTTATTTCCAATGGTCACTGTCACTCTCGATCCTTCTTGAAGCGTATAACCAGCCATAAACTGCGGTTCGAACGAAACAGGTGAATGAGAACGCTTGGTAATTAAGAAAAAATTATCACCATGATTAACCGTCGTTGGAAGAGCCTTCAAAGGTACCGATAACACATAGCAAATCGTATTTTGGGGCGATTTATAAGAATAGACCCCCCATGCTTCAAATTGATTTAAACGATTTGGCGTTTGTGCACATGCTGCCCCAGCTGTAACCAGAACCATTACAGATGCAGCAATAACAGTCTTTTCAAACATCTTTATTTAGCTCACTTCTTTAGTCTCTAACAAGATTCTCTTCATTGGAAAAATTCAAAAAAAACTCGATACTCATGTATCACTGTCCTAATTCTTCCAATAAGCAAAATATTTTCACACCAATTAAAATAGATCTCTACGTTTCATTGTGACCTTTTAGGTGTTACCAAAATATAAACTTCTTATTCAATAACCACATTAAAAAATAACATTTTCATTTTATGCTACTCATTTCGTTTTTGTATAAAAAACGATTTCTTTAAGCAATAGAACTTCAAAACGAGATGAAAATACACTACCACTCTGTTAAGAAATAAACTATACTCTTTAATATCACAAGAAATCTGCTGCAAAATTTTGCAAACACACCCTGACCTCCCCAAAAATTTCACAGCCTTGCGAATATCACTTCTCGACTTCACACATTCAATACATTTATGTTCGTAAATACCTCACCTTTTATCCATTATAGTGCATTCATACTTCGTATTCAACATCGTTCCCATATCGCCTTTTCATAATCTTCAAAATATCTTAAAAAAATAATAGACTATTATCACTACATTGGTCATGAAACATAAAGTACTAGATTTTGTCTCAACAACTACATGTAACTTTGTTTCTTTTGCTCCTATTAACTCTTCCTATATATTTCATCTCCAATTTTAAGTTCTAAAGTGATTCTAGTAGCTTATAATAGCTTAAACATATTATTTTAAATGTATTAGACAATTCCTTTCTTCCTGTTACCAAAAATGTTTTAAGAATTTTTTGACAAGTTCTCTTATCTTATTTCTCAGTAATTTATAACAAGAAATATAAAACTTTTTTCTATAGAAGTTCTAACATTACCGTTTTTTAAACAACATTTTAATCAATTAAAGACACTTGAATAAATCTTCTTATGCATAAAAACTCTTTCACCCAACCTAAAGGTATAGTTTTCATTCTTACCGTACAAAATTATTTTTTAGTATGAGCTTTATACAACAGCTGACATCTAAATCATACTTAATCACACTTTGCCAGCTTCCAATATTGCTACAGCCCTTGGCATTTGAGACGGTTCATAAGAAGCATTTTTACTCCTTGTCTTATACAGTCTTATCCACACGGCTTTCCTTAATTGTAATCGTGTAAGTGAATGGTTTTGATTGATTCAACATAAATAGGTTCGGCATGAGGGAATCTTATGATATTCGGATATCTCATTCAACATGTAAAACAGTAAATTATCTTTATAAATCAATATATTGACACACACAGGATACAATATCCCCTATTTTCTACTTGAATCTTAATAATATTATCCCTAAGTACCAAAATTTAATTTACAAAAAAATTCAATGCACGAATAAACTTTTCTATTGATTTCTTCCCCACCCTCAGAGGGTGAAGATTTTTAACCCAATTTGGTGTATAAGAAGTTTGGATTCTTGTTGAGTCGAGTTCCCCTTGCCTTTCCACTCATGTGATTCACTTAACTAAAGGCTCTACAGACAAATCCTGCTTAAAAATATTTACCACGCACTCTAAAAGCACTTAATATATCAAGAAGATTTCCAGAATTTATCTCACCACACCTCAAATGATAGTGTTTTTACAGTATAACAGGATAAAAGAATCCATGAACATAATAATTAGGTGCTTTAATATACGAGAACAAGAAAGGACAACTCCTTCGTTTTTGTTGCTTGCTCTTTAAAAAGAAGGTTCACTTAGAAATGATTTTTTTTAAATCTCATGACATAACCTTTTGTTATTAGTCTTAAGATGCAAATTATATTATTTCCTACGCTCTGTGGTGCATACCTCGCAATTTATACGCTCATAATACCTTTTAAGCTGCATTTGATTCTGAAGTTTGAATCAATAAAGCATAAAGCGCATTGGCATTATGCGTATTGCGCAACTTTTGCACAACATCAGCATGGCGCAAAACACGTGCAATCTGAGATAAAGCTTTTAAGTGATCTGCACCAGCATTTTCAGGTGCCAAAAGGAGAAAAACGAGATCTATAGGTTCGTCATCGAGAGCTTCAAAATCAACAGGACTTTCAAGACGTGCAAATATACCAACAATCCGATCAATATCAGGTAATTTCCCATGAGGAATCGCAATACCACCACCCAAACCCGTTGAACCAAGCTTCTCGCGTTGCAAAACAACATCAAAAATTACATGCTCACTAAGACCTGTCAGCTTAGAAGCCTTTTCGGCTAAAATTTGTAGAACTTGTTTTTTCGAATTAGCCTTAAGAGCCGGAATGATCGCTTCCGGTGCTATTAACTCACTCAAATTCATACTTTAATTTTCCTCTTACACGCTCAAATGCTCATCAATAAACCTATAAACGGTATAGATACTTAATGTTCTTTCACTTTTCGCAACATCGCATGTGTTTTTATTTTTCAATTTATAACGGATGATAACTCAATACATGTCATATCACTTTTAACACAACAATAAATAGTATTTAGCTCCTCATTAATGGCATGAGAAAACAAAGAAATGAAGTTGTTCATAAAGTTAATTTCCTTACGACTCTAGAAAAGGTCATTATTCATAAATTTATTAAACTTGTCATAAGAATTGATGTATAATTCGCTATCAGAGTTTTTCTTTTCTTAAAAATGATCCCTTAAATTAAAATGAAAAACATACTGAGCAAAATGGACCTTTACTTTGAAAATTACTGTATAGCTTGAATACCGCCTTATAACAAGAATATAAAGGTTTTTAGAGATTTAATGGTTATTTTAAAAGATTTATAGATTTAGCCTGATATCTGTAGTCAAGCTCCTATTTTTTAATAGGGCCATATAAACCAATAAAATACGACAACTCCTATTGAATAACCGGCGCTCCTATTAAAATACCTAAACCAGCATCATCGATATATTACAGAGAAAAATATGATAAACATCTCTTACCTTTCAATAACACACGCATTTATTGAGAGTTTCATTTATCACTCATTATCACGTTAATCTAGTGATATCTTTTCTATGATACAATCATGAGTAAGCTAAACTTATAAAAAAACAAACTAACTCTTTAATGATGAAGCTTTTTTCACCACTCAATAAAAACATTCTAAGGTTATAGTCATAAAAGAAGTTTTGGCATAAATAAGGAGATTTTCAGTAATAATGTTTGGTTAAACTTAAATGGAAACTCGTGAAAGCTGTAAAATCAAAGAGAAAACTGATTTCCTAAATAAATTCTGCGTACATCAACGTTGTTGATAATATCGTTAGGACAACCGTGAACTAACACCCGCCCTGTATGAATAATATAAGCGCGATCGACAAGCCCTAATGTCTCACGCACATTATGATCCGTTATTAAAACACCAATGCCACGCTTCGTTAAATGACGAATAAGTTGTTGAATATCGAAAATAGCGATAGGATCAATTCCTGCAAATGGTTCATCAAGTAACATAAAATGGGGACGAGAAGCTAAAGCGCGCGCAATTTCAAGTCGCCGACGTTCACCTCCAGATAACGAAAGTGCAGACATTTTACGTAAATGATCAATTTTAAATTCATGTAAAAGGCTATCTAACTCTTCACGCTGTTTAAGACGATCTTTTTCAACGACCTCTAAAACAGCTTTAATGTTATTTTCTACTGAAAGACCACGAAAAATAGACGCTTCCTGTGGAAGATATCCAATACCTAAACGCGCACGTCGATACATCGGAAGATGCGTAATATCAAATCCATCAATTTTAATGGATCCTCCATCAGATTTTATAAGCCCCGTAACCATATAAAAACAAGTTGTTTTACCTGCCCCATTGGGCCCTAAAATGCCAACGGCTTCTCCCGTACGAATGCCAAAAGAAACACCATTAACAGTTCGCCTTCCTCGATAAACTTTAATCAAATTACTGGCAATCAAGGTCCCTTTTAAGGGGTTTTTTGAAGCTTCACTTTCAAGATTATACCTATCGGTCTGTTTTTTTATTTTGATTCCAAACATGAAATCTTAATGACCATTCTTTTGATTTTGTTTTAAAATAATAGAAACACGACCTTTTTTCTTAGGTGTCTCACAACCTTCTAAAAAAGCCTTTCCGCTTTCCATATTTGCCGTTAGTTTGCACCCGGTTGCCACATTGTCACCATCAGTTAACACAACATGATTCCCTGTCAAACTCATCATTTTTGACTTTCCATCAAAAACGCCTTTATCACCCGTAGCAACTTGCGTAGCAATTTTTATATAAACTTTTCCTAAAGCTTCCATTTTTTGTATACTCGACGAACCAAATAAAGAAACAGATGATGCCTTTGTATTTTCCTGATTTTTATCAATTTCTTTATATGCTTTATCGTAGTAAACAACTAATTCTGCCGTTCTTAAAAGACGTTCACCTTGCACCACTGAAACATCACCCTTAAAAAGCGCTATCCCTTCTTTATCACGTATTTCCAAAGAATCTGCATGAAGTTCTACTGGTTCTTTATCGCTTGATAGACTTATTCCAAAATGGGCCACTTCAGCATATCCTAAAACTGCTCCTCCTCCTAACATTCCCATGCTAAAAGCCAACATCACACCTATCCATCTTTTGTACGATTTCATTATTTCAATTCTTTTGTTTGTATATACACATACTTCTCTTTATAAATATCCTTTAAAGATTTGTATTGATATTGCGTTATTGCTTTTGAAGCACTAAATGCACTCCACCATGGAAATACATGTTTTTTCCTTTTTCTCGAATTTGTAAGGCGTTTGCGGCAAGATGAAAACCGGCTTGCTGAATATTAACACGTTGATCTGTTTTTAACTGTCCCTCGGATAAGTTAATACTAGCTGACATAAATTGTACCATCATCCCATCATTCGTCGTAATGGTGAATGGCTTGTCTAACTGTAAAAAACCATTAATGTTATCGTAAACCCCCCCTTGTGCTGCGAGAAAAATCTGTCTTTGTTGGCCCATAAATGCTCTAGCTGTAATGTTTTGCAACCCAATCATTCCAGCGTGTGTATGGTCTTGAAATGCCTTTTCTGCTTTAAGCCAATAAGGTTCATGAGCACGCGTATACCCTTCTAATTTTGGATTGAGCATCGTCAAATTCATCACGCCACTTTCTCCATTGTTCAAAGGCATAGAATCAGAAGTAATGGGAACCAAGAAAAACGTAAACCAGCAAAAAACCAGCGCTGAAATCAACGCTAAGAGAGGTAAAAAGATTTTTAATATGCTAATGCGACGCGAATGACGGGATGCTTTTTTTAAAACATCTCCACAAGATGATTGCGTTGAAAAGGCTTCATAATGATTGTGTACGGACATACTCTCCTGATCTCTTAAATACTCCGCATTTTTAATCTGTATAACCTTTATAGAAGGTATTTTCAAATTTTGTTTCTTGCAATTTGTTTTTTCTTGATTTTATTTTGCTTTTATCCGTTTATATATTGTAATATGCATGGAGTGCACAATTACAAAATTTTTTTGTGTGAAAGTGAGGCTATTGTGGTAAAATCAGAGCTTGTGCAAATTATCGCTCGTCATAACCCGCATCTTTTTCAACGGGATGTGGAGAATATTGTAAACGCTATTTTTGAGGAAATTGCAACAGCACTTGCAAATGGCAATCGCGTTGAACTTCGTGGATTTGGAGCTTTTTCTGTAAAAAGCCGTTCAGCCCGTAATGGACGTAATCCACGAACAGGTGAAGCTGTTTCTGTTGAAGAAAAGTGGATTCCTTTTTTTAAAACTGGCAAGGATTTACGCGACCGTCTTAATCAGTGAGAAACTTATGATAATTAAACGTATTCTTCTAACAAGTATCGGTGTGATTCTCGCAGCGGTTTTGATTGTTTTTATCGTGGCTAATCGTCAAATGGTTCCGTTAACCCTTGATCCTTTTCGAGCAAATCCTGAAAGTTTTACTTATCATGCTCCCCTCTTTATATGGCTCTTTATTTTCTTTGGTTTTGGTATTTTATTAGGAAATCTGATAAGTTGGTTTTCCTATCACAAATACAAAAAAGCTCTCAAAAAAAGTAAAGCCGAGATTGAAAAATTGAAAACATCTATCACAAATCTGGTGTAATGGTATTTAAATGAAATCTTTTCTCTTTAGTATTTTATATTCAGTACAGAGTTAAAAGTGCTCTTTTTCTTTTTTTATACATGTTTTAATTGACTTTAGCTTTTTTGCACTTTTACGAAACATTTAAGAGCTTTATAATATCTTTTTATACCTCATATACCGTGATACAAAACATGCCCGCACAATACTTTCAATCCTCCCATAACAATAGATATCCGCAGGAAAAGTTGCCCCTTATTTTAGAAACGGGTATAAGCGAAAACTATGCTCTCATTGATTCTGGTCATGGACAAAAATTAGAACGTTATGGAGCTTACCGCATTATTCGACCAGAAGGTCAAGCACTATGGAAACCCGCTTTACCTCAACAACAATGGGCTGATGTTGATGCTATTTTCACAGGAAACCTTGATGAAGAAGGGGTTGGGCGTTGGCATTTTCCTAAAAAGCCACTTGATGAAACATGGGCTCTTGCTTGGAATGGATTGTCTTTTCTAGGCCGTTTTACTTCCTTTCGTCATGTGGGGGTTTTTCCTGAACAAGATGCCCATTGGCGCTCTATGGAAGAACAAATTGTTCAAGCCAAACGCCCTATAAAATTGTTGAATCTTTTTGGCTATACAGGTATTGCCTCTTTGATTGGAGCACGAGCGGGTGCGAATGTTACCCATGTTGATGCTTCTAAAAAAGCCATTGCGTGGGCAAAAGCTAATCAAGAAAGAGCAAGATTACCAGATCATTCTATTCGCTGGATTTGCGATGATGCTATGAAATTTGTCGAGCGTGAACTGCGTCGTAAAAAAAGCTATGATATGATTCTTCTTGATCCCCCTGCTTATGGGCGTGGACCCCATGGTGAAATTTGGCAACTGTTTGATCATTTACCCGCCATGATCACAAATTGTCGTAAACTTCTCTCTGATAAACCGCTTTCTGTTGTCCTTACAGCTTATTCTATTCGTGCTTCCTTCTTTGCACTTCATGCTTTAATGCGTGATGCATTTGTAAATCTTGGTGGTACGGTCGAATCAGGAGAACTCATTTTGCGTGAAGAAGTTGCAGGACGTGCTCTTTCTACTTCTCTTTTTAGCCGTTGGATTGCTTGAATATGTGTAGACCTAAAACTGGTAGAGTGAAAGAAATTACCTCTCTTAGCAACCCCATCATAAAAGATCTTAAAGCACTTAGCCAAAAGAAAAACCGTAATAGAGAAGGTCTTTTCATGGCAGAAGGATTGAAATTGGTCATTGATGCTCTCAATCTTGGCTGGACAATACAGACGCTTATTTTTTCTAAAAGTAAAATCGGTAATGCTACTATCGAAAATACTGCCGCACGTGCTGTAGCCAACGGTGGTTTTGTTATTAAAGCCTCACAAAAGGTTATGGAATCACTTACCCGACGCGATAACCCACAAACAGTTATTGGTATTTTCAAGCAAAAATGGCACTCTTTTGAAATGATAAAAGGACAGATTAAAGATGTTTACATCGCGCTTGATCGTGTGCGTGATCCTGGAAACCTTGGTACCATTATTCGAACCGCTGATGCTGTAGGTGCTAAAGGTGTTATTTTAATTGGTGAAACAACAGACCCTTTCTCGCCTGAAACGGTCCGTGCAACCATGGGATCTATTTTCTCTGTACCACTTTATCGTTTTGATGAAAGCGCCTTTTTAAACTGGTCTTCTCACTTTAAAGGTATGATCGTTGGAACACACCTCAAAGGATCTCTGGATTATCGCACACTTGACTTCAAAAATGGCCCTATTATCCTTTTAATGGGGAATGAAAAACAGGGATTATCAGATCTTCTTACGAATCGGTGTGATAAACTTACGCGTATTCCACAAAGCGGACGAGCAGACTCGCTTAATCTAGCTGTAGCAACAGCTGTTATGCTTTATGAAATCCGTCGCCCCTATTTAATACTGGAACCATGTGAGGAAAAACATGATTCGTAAATCACTCCCTTTTCTTCTCTTGGGCTTGGCTTTTACAGTAGTACTTGATCAAGCTGTCAAATACTGGGTTATGCACAATATGCCTTTAGGAACAGAAATTTCGCTTATTCCTTTTCTTTCCCTTTATCATGTGCGCAATTCTGGCATTGCATTTTCGTTTTTTTCTTCCTTTTCTCAGTGGGGAATCATCGCCATCACGATCATTGTGATTATCTTCCTTCTATGGTTATGGAAAAATACTGAATATAATAAGTATTTAATGCGCTTTGGCCTTATTTTTATTATTGGAGGAGCCATCGGCAATCTCATTGATCGTATTCGCTTTCATCATGTCACTGATTATATACTTTTTCATATTGATGATATTTTTTATTTTGCTATTTTCAACCTTGCAGATAGTTTTATCACTCTCGGTGTTATTGCCATCCTTATTGAAGAATTGCGTACTTGGATGAAAGGAAGGCGTCATTCCAATAGTACATCTCCTCATTGATATGTTCATTGCCTTAGAAAACAGAGAGCTTTGATCATCACAAGTCTGATTACGCATTGATTTCTCTTAATCAATTCTTGTTGCTCGTCATTTCACGTGTTTCTCTTCATGGGACGATAAGATCTTACTTTCTTTTCAACTTCACATTTCTACACTTAGTTAGTGCAAAAGAAATGAACTCAAATAGAAATCAATATTTTTTATCCATGTGTCCTACATCATAATTTTTGAGGAGATATTTCACAGCATTTAAAGTTCCATTTATTTAATTAGAACAATTGCTTTTCGTATGTTTTTTAGTTTTTACAGATATCGCTTTTACAGAGCCTTTCTTAAGTGCTTCATTTAAAAACTCTCCTTTTTTATTTTATATATTGTTTAATAAAAAACATTTTTTCAACTATTTTCAATGGTGTCTTGTTAAAGCAACATATTGATTATAAATATAAATTACCTTTTTTCATATTGAATAAAAGCCCTTAATAGCCTAAATCTCTTTTATTTGGAATCTGTTCATGTTGAATCCATAAAAACCATGTCTCTTGCAAGACACAAGCAAGTTAATAATCTTGATTAATATAAACAGATTTGAAACCAGAGAAGCTTGCGATATTCAGAGTATCATTTAGTACTCAAAAAGACAATTTATCATTACATATCAATATATTATATAAAATCCAATTCAATAGCTCTTAATAACCGTGCAAAACAGATGCAATATTGGAAGTTGAAAATAGTGTGATGATACTTGCCGCTCTTCTCATAAACGCAAAAATAGTGAATATTTTATAAGGGATTGTATTACATAGTTTCTGTGAATAATAGAAAATTTTTTGAATGTAGTCTTTTTATCTTGCAAAAATATGGCAAAAAATGGAAATATTTTTTATTAAAATGAACTATTTCCTTACCAATTTGTAAGGTTCCTTCTTCATATAAATCTCTTGTAATTTTTAAATAAATCTCCATAATAAGAGCATATATGCTGGAATTCTGTCAGTGATTCTTAAGGGTTTTTGTATTTGCCCAATTAAGGCTTATACCAAGCTTATCTGTGTAATGACAGAGACACTTTTAAAGCCCTATACCTGACAGAACATATGCTAAAGGATTTTATATTATGGCTAATTTTAAAGATTTACGTTCGGCACCTGCTTCTCATGCCGATGCATCAATTGATCAGGGATTACGCGACTATATGTTGGGTGTCTACAATGCAATGGCCATTGGTTTGCTTATTACAGCTGCTGCCGCTTATGCAATTGTATCATTAGCAACGACAACAGATATGAGCCAAGCAGCAGCTCAAATCAATAGCAGTGTTTATCTAACACCACTTGGAGTAACATTTTATACATCGCCATTCTCTTATATTGTTATGTTTGCACCACTCATAGCAGTCTTATTCCTCAGTTTTAAAATTAATACATTGAGCACAAATGCTGCTCGTAGTCTCTTTTTTGGTTATGCTGCTCTGGTTGGTCTTTCACTGTCTTCAATCGTTTTGCGCTATACGACAGAAAGTGTTGTGCAAACCTTTGTCATTTCCGCCGCAACTTTTGGAGCTCTTTCACTTTATGGATACACAACAAAGCGTGATCTCACAGCAATCGGTTCCTTCTTATTCATCGGATTGATCGGCTTGTTTCTTTCCATGATTGTGAACATTTTTCTTGGATCAAGCGCTTTGCAGTTTGCTATCTCTGTGATTGGTGTTTTTATCTTTGCTGGTTTAACAGCCTACGATACCCAGAGCATTAAGTTGATGTATTATGAAGGAGATGAAAGCGATACCAGAGGACGTAAAGTTATTATGGGCGCGTTGAATCTTTATCTTGATTTCATTAATATGTTTGTCTTCTTGCTACAGTTTCTTGGCTCAAACCGTGATTGATTGCAAAAATCATAACTTAATTAAAGAACCTTGTTTCTAAAAGAGACAAGGTTCTTTTGTTTTTAGTGTAAGTCTTTACCCTTGGCCTCTTAGGGACTATTCTTTTCGTAAAATGACAAAAATACCTTATAAGCAAAAATTCCCTTGGTTTACCGGTTTTATCCAACAAAAACTCCACAGCTCCCTTTTTAATGCAATTCACAGCCGCTCTCATCATCAATCAAACATCATCAATCAAAATAGTAATTATGATCTGACCGTTGCTTCCTATAATGTGCATAAATGTGTAGGTGTTGATAAAATTTTTAATCCTACAAGAATTGTCCGTGTTATTACTGAATTACAAGTTGATATTCTTGCTCTTCAAGAAGCAGATAAACGTTTTGGGGAACGCATTGGTTTGATTAATCTTCAGCTATTAAAAGCTGAAACCGGTTTGATTCCTGTACCTCTTAATACTATGTCACCTCATGGCCATGGTTGGCATGGGAATGCTCTTTTTTTGCGAAAGGGATATGTACGTGATACTTTACAAGTCACTCTTCCTAGTATTGAACCACGTGGGGCTGTAGTTGTAGAGTTGGAAATGGAAGCAGGCCCTATTCGTATTATTGCGGCTCATTTTGGCTTATTACGTTACTCTCGTAAACAACAAACAAAAATGCTCCTTGAAATTTTCCAAAAACGCCCCCTTATGCCTACACTCCTTATAGGAGATTTTAATGAATGGCGGATGGGAAAAGGCTCATCTTTAAATCATTTTTCTCCCTATTTTGATAGCACTTTTGAAGTTGTACCAAGCTTTCCCTCTCGCTTTCCTTTTTTAGCCCTTGATAGAGTTTTTTCTTTTCCCCACCAATTGGTAACAAGTATTGAAAATCATCATTCACCGCTTGCACGCATTGCTTCAGATCATTTGCCTATCAAAGCCTATCTTAATCTTTCTAACGCAATCAACATTCTTAAAAATAAATAAAAAAATTAATGTGCCTCATCCCAATTTTGAGCCGTCATGACTTTTACTTCAAGCGGTACAGATAAAGATAGAACCGGTATTGTAGCATTTTCCATAACATTTTTAACAACAGTCATGGTTTTTTTACTTTCTTCTTCTGGTACTTCAAAAATCAGTTCATCATGCACTTGCAGCAACATTTTTGCTGATAGTTTTTCTTCTTTTAAAGCATCTTCCATATGTATCATAGCGCGGCGAATAATATCGGCCGCAGAACCTTGAATTGGAGCATTGATAGCTGCTCGCTCATTAAGAGAACGAATTTTTACATTCTTTGCTTTTATTTCTGGATAATGGATACGACGTCCAAAAATTGTTTCTACATAACCATTTTCACGTGCAAAGATTTTAGTTTTCTCCATATAATCTTTAATTCCTGGAAATCTTTCAAAATACAGTTGAATATAACGACCCGCTTCTTGGCGTGAAATTCCCAATTGATTAGCTAATCCAAAAGCTGAAATACCATAAATAATACCAAAATTAATCGCTTTTGCACGCCGTCGTATATCTGAATGCATTCCTTCTATCGCAACACCAAACATTTGTGATGCCGTTATAGCGTGAATATCATGCCCTTTAGCAAAAGCTTCTTTTAATGCTTTTATATCCGCAATATGTGCAAGAATGCGCAACTCAATCTGACTATAATCAGCAGAAAGTAACACACGTCCTTTGGGAGCAATAAAAGCTGTTCGGATTTTACGCCCTTCAGCAGTTCGCACTGGAATATTTTGCAAATTTGGCTCTGATGATGATAACCGACCTGTTGATGTTATTGCCAAAGAATAATTCGTGTGAACTCGCCCTGTTTTTGAAAAAATATAAGAAGGCAAGGCATCTGTATAGGTAGATTTTAGCTTTGCAAGTTGACGCCACTCAATAATTTTACGCGGTAAAATATGACCTTCAGCAGCCAACTCTTCTAAAGTCTGTGCAGAAGTTGACCATTGTCCACCCTTAGTTTTGGCGCCTCCAGGCAATCCCATTTTGCCAAAAAGGATATCCCCTAATTGCTTTGGCGAAGCAATATTAAACTTTTCATCAGCTTGTTTGTAAATTTCCTCTTCTAGAATCAAAGCAGCTTGTGCCAACTCTCCGGAAAGACGCAATAAAATCTGCCTATCAATAAGAATCCCCCGTTCTTCCATTCTTGCAAGAACTTTTACAAGGGGTCGATCAAGACGCTCATAAATTTTTGTCATCCCACGAGCAACAAGTTGTGGTTTCAATACTTGCCAAAGGCGTAGCTTTATATCAGCATCTTCCGCCGCATAAAGGGTTGCTTGTTTTAAATCTACTTGTGCAAAAGAAGTAATTTTTTTTCCGTTATGCGTTAAATCTTTATAGGCAATTGGTTTATGCTCAAGCCAACGTTCAGACAAATCATCCATATTATGGGTTAAAGTTCCAGCATCAAAAGCATATGATAAAAGCATAGTGTCGTCAAAAGAGCTTATCATAATGTCGTATTGCTTCATCACCAACCAATCATATTTTATATTATGACCAATTTTTAACACCGCTGAATCTTCTAATATCGGTTTTAAAAGTGCTAAAGCTTTTCGGGCCTCAATCTGTGAGGCAATGCGCCCGCCCCTCAAAAGGTCCTCTTCTCCTTCATCAAAATGTTCAAGAGGTATATAAGCTGCTTTTTCCGGCTGTAATGCGAGTGAAAAACCAACAAGCTTTGCTTGCATCGGATCAAGAGATGTTGTTTTAGTATCAAAAGCGAAAAAACCCTGCTCCTGTGCTTGTGATAACCACTCTTTTAAAATTTTCTCATCAAGAATTGTTGTATAAGCAGCTCTTGTAATTTTTTGAGTCAGCGCTTGATCTTTACGTTTTTGTGCAAAAACTTGTGGAGAATTTTCAGAAAAACTATGAAGAGATGCGTGCTCAGTATTCTTGATCTCAGAATCATGCCTGGGGCTTAGTTTTTCCCATTCAACATCTATATCAAGTGCGTCAATAACAGCTGCATCGCATGACGTTGCCTCTGCCACGCGACGCGTTAATGTTGAAAACTCCATCGCTTTCAAAAAAGCAATTAAACGTGGACCATCTTGTGGCTCCAAAACAAAATCATCTAAATCATTATCTATAGGAACATCTGTTTTAAGCCTGACAAGTTCACGAGACATTTTAACTTGTTCTCTATAAGCTTGAATGTTTTCACGCCGTTTTGTTTGTTTAATTTCTGTTACGCGTTGCAATAAAAGATCAAGAGAACCAAATTCATTTAATAACTGAGCTGCAGTTTTTGGACCAATGCCTGGAATACCCGGTACATTATCTGTTGAATCTCCAATTAATGCTTGTAAATCAATCATTTTTTCAGGCGCAACACCCCATTTTTCTATAACTTCTGAGATACCTATATGCTTATCTTTCATTCCATCATACAAAGATACATGCGTATTTACGAGTTGCATAAGATCCTTATCAGAAGAAATAATGGTTGTTTTTGCCCCAACCTTTGTTGCAAATTTTGCATAGGTAGCAATTAAATCATCCGCTTCAAAGCCTTCCTTTTCAATACAAGGCAAATTAAAAGCCTTCGTTGCTTGGCGTATTAGCGCGAATTGAGGAATTAGATCTTCAGGAGGTTCAGCGCGATTCGCTTTATATTCAGGATAAATTTGTTTCCGAAAAGTATCAGATGAATAATCAAAAATAACAGCAAAATGTGTTGGAACAACACCCGTAGCTGTATTACGAGCATCACATAGTAATTTCCATAACATATTGCAAAAACCAGCTACTGCTCCTACAGGAAGTCCATCCTTTTTACGTTTTAAAGGCGGTAAAGCATAATAAGCACGAAAAACATAGCCTGATCCGTCAACCAAAAAAAGATGATCTGCTGCTTTCATTACAATTTTTTCTCCATTTCAGCTAAAAAAACAATTTGTCCTTATATATTTTTTCACTTTGCCTCTAAAAAGCCATTTTTTCTTTTCATAAGACATGAAGTCGTTGCATTTTATATTAAGTACCTAGAGCTTTTCTTTGCTGTTACAGGATTAATAGCTTTCATTTTGCTCCTCCTATGATAGCTGAGGTACGATGTAGCGACAGGGTCGTTGTGGTGTTCCCCTCCCCACAACGACCGTTTTTTTTGACATCGATATTCTTTAATTTCAATCGTGACTTTTTTAGAGAAAAGATGATGTTATTCATGAATTTTGAAATTATTCCACAGAGCTTTTTCACCCATTTTGTAGATAAAATCAGCGTGTAACTTTTTTTCTTGCGTACTCAATCTTGAAGGTAAAGCCTGTGGGCGAATTTTAACGGCATAAGATGTATCTTTATCATTCTGGATATGTTCATCAACACCCCTTCTGTTATCAAAACCCAATACACCTTGTTTTCCACCGATAAGCTCAATATAAACATCGGCTAGAATCTCTGCATCAAGCAAAGCACCATGAAGAACACGATGGCTGTTATCAATTCCAAAACGTTTGCATAAAATATCAAGAGAATTAGGACCCATAGGAAATTTACGCCGCGCCATAGCCAGTGTATCAAGAATATTATCAACACTGATAAGCGGTTTGTTGACACGTTTTAATTCTGCATTAATAAAACCAATATCAAAACTCGCATTATGCGCAATCATTGTCGCGTCTTTGATAAATTCTAAAAACTCATCAACAATATCACTAAAACTTTTCTCGTTTTTTAGGCGTTCATTGGTTAATCCGTGAATTGCTACAACTTCATCAGGAATAATAACGCCTTCAGGGTTTAAATAAACATGAAATTGGCGTCCTGTGAGATAACGATCAACCATTTCTACACAACCAATTTCGATTATGCGATCTTTTTCTTTATCTAAACCTGTTGTTTCTGTATCAAAAATAATTTCCCGCATAACTTCAATTCTTTAGTTTTTTTATTACATCAAAAACCTGTTGACGTGTATTCTCTAAATCTTTCCCTGTATCAATAATAAAATCAGCACGTTCTCGTTTTTTTTCATCTGGCATTTGTTGAGCATTGATAAAGGCAAATTTTTTCTCATTCATACCTTGGCGAATCATGACACGTTCTTTTTGTATTTCTGGTGGAGCAGAAACAACAATAACGCTATCCACACGACTTTCACCATTTTTTTCAAACAAAAGTGGAATATCAAGAATAACGAATTTTTTCCCTTGTTCACGCGCTATATCAATAAATTCCCTTTCTTTTTCTTGCACCAAAGGATGAATTATTTTTTCTAATGTTTGTAATTTTTCTTTATCATCAATCAAAATTTCAGAAAGTTTCAAACGGTTAACTTCACCGTTTTCAACAACACCAGGAAAAATACGCTCTATGAATGACAAAGCTGGCTCACTTTTATAAAGCTGTTTTACTGCTTCATCAGCACTAAAAACAGAAATACCCGCTTGCTTGAAAAAATCAGCAACTGTTGATTTTCCCATAGCAATTGATCCCGTTAATCCTATGATCTTCATTCTCTTTTTTCACTCATATCCTCTAAAATAGCTGTCCGTAAAGCTTTTGTTACCTGTGGTCTTATTCCAAACCACTGTTCAAACCCTATAACAGCCTGATGTAGAAGCATCCCAAGTCCATTAACCGTCTTGAGATCACAAGCCTTTGCCTGTTGTAAAAAAGGAGTTATCAATGGTGTATAAATAATATCTGTTACTAACGCCGTTTTTTTTGCTTTATGAAAATCGCAAAAAAAAGAATCACTTTTTTCTTCTGGATTTTTTATACCAATAGAGGTTGTATTAACAATCAAATCAGCTTGATGAAGTATTTCATGGATTTTATGCCAATCGTAAACTTTAATGATTTTTCCAAAATGCTGAGCTAAATTATCAGCACGTTGTTTTGTACGGTTAATCAGATAAATCTGTTCAAATCCGCGTTTTTTTAAGGCATATATGATAGCGCGTGCGGCACCACCTGCTCCAAAAACAAGAGCTGTTTCCCCTCCCCAATCAGATGCAAAATCATCAAGATTAGCGCTAAAACCATAGGCATCGCTATTCGTGGCACAAAGCTTATCTCCTTCATACCAAAGTGTATTAACAGCACCAATCATTGTTGCTCTCTCATCTTTATAATCTGCTAAACGAAAAGCTTCCTGTTTATAAGGTAAAGTAACATTTCCTCCACAAAAGCCTATTTTTTGTAAAGACGCAATAAAATGACTGAATTCTTCAGATGTTACTTCTTGTGCAAGATATTCTCCTTGTAAACCATATTGTTTAAGCCAAAAATTGTGAATTTTTGGCGATTTTGAATGATGAATTGGAGAACCAACAACAAAAGCACGCGGATAATTTGTTTTTTTTATTGTTAAGTCAACCATCAATAATTCCTAAGTGGCGCAGTTTTATGAGTAGAGGCAGTAAAGGTAAACCAACAATGGTAAAAAAATCTCCTTCAATTTTTTCAAAGAGATGAATTCCTTCTCCTTCAATTTGATATACTCCCACGCTGTTTAAAACATCTTTTCCTACGCGTGCTAAATAACGTTCAATAAATTCTGATGAGAGTAAACGGACGGACATATGTGCACTAAAAGCTTCAACCCAAATTTTTTGACCATTTTTAAATAAAGCTACCGCACTATGAAGAGAATGGGTTTTTCCTGATAATTCACATAAACGTTGATGTGCTTCTTTTATATTTGTTGCTTTGTGAAAAACTTGACCTTCAAAATCAAGAACTTGATCACAACCAATAACGAAAGCATCAGGAAAACGATCTGAAACATTTTTTGCTTTTGCGCTCGCAAGAAAACAGCTGAGTTCTTTAGGTGTTTTTTCTTTTGCTTTTTTTTCTACTTCTCTTTCATCAAAAGAAGCTCCTTCAATGGAAAAATTTAAGCCTGCTTTTTTTAATAATTTTGCACGATAAAAACTAAGAGATGCTAATATTAACGTATCTGCGTTCATGAGAATTTTCTCTCATTTCCTTCACGAAATCGTGATAACAGTTCAAATATTGCAGCAGCAGTTTCTTCAATAGAACGTCTTGTGACATCAATAATAGGCCAACCAAAACGTTCGCAAATGCGTTTTGCATAGATTAATTCTTCAGCTATGTTGATACGATTTGTATAATTATCAAGAGCAAAACTTTCTCCCAAATCTCGATTTTGGCGGATATGTGAGATTCTTTCAGCTGAAGCAATTAAACCAATAATTAAAGAATTTTTTGCCTCTAAAAGGGATTCTGGCAAATCAATATTAGGAATAAGAGGAATATTAGCCGTTTTTATTCCGCGATTTGCTAAATAGATACTTGTTGGCGTTTTAGAGGTTCTTGAAATTCCCACAAGAATCACATCTGCTTCGGATAAGCTACTGGAAGACTGTCCATCATCATGCTCTATTGTAAAATCCAGTGCCTCAATACGGCGAAAATAATCCGCATTAAGATCATGTTGTGCGCTCGCACGTAAATGTGTTGGCATTCCAAGGTAAGACTGAAAAGCATTTAAAACAGGATGTAATATATCAATACAGGGAACTTTTATTTTTTTACACATTTTTTGAAGGAGAAGTTTAAATTCTTCATCAATCATTGTGTAAAGAACAATACCTGGTTCTTGTTGTATTTCATCAAGAGCTTTTTGTAACTGTATTCTATTACGAATCATAGGATAGATATGCTCTGTTGCCTGACTCATTGCATATTGCGATGCTACAGCTCTTCCAACAGAGATTAATGTTTCTCCCGTTGCATCAGAAAGCATGTGTAAATGAAAGAATTTTTTTTCTTTTGTCACAAAAATTTTAACTCCTTGTTAAGACATGTGTATATATCTTCACCATTTTTTATAAAACTAAAATTTAGAAGAAATTCTCCTTTTTTATGCACAAATTAAATGCTTGTGATAATTTAATCCCTCTTATAAAAAAAGAGGGGATAATATCTTTAAGATAGTGTTATTTTTATTCTTTTTTAACTTCCTTTTGTGGATAAAATTGAGGATAAATAATAATCCACACTAAACACAGTTATAAATAAGAATAATCCTTTCTTTAATATAAATTTATTAATATAAATTTCTGTAAAAATACTTTTGAATAGCATTTCATTAATGCTATAAATTTAACTTACATTTTTGTTATTAAAATAATTAAATACTATTTGGATTTTATATTTTTTCAAGTTTTTCATATAATTACTTAATATTACAGGAATAAATTTCATATAAATGGTACTTGCAGATTAAAAAAATTGAGTGTAGAATATTTTTTTCTTAATAATATTTCACTCATAAATTTCCATAAATTATTTAGAACAATCTTCTCCATTACAAAGAGCATATTTCATGCAAAAAATGAAACTACAAGAACTTAAAAGCAAAAATCCCGTTGAGCTTGTTTCTTTTGCTGAAACATTAGAAGTTGAAAATGCCTCCCTTATGCGCAAACAAGAATTAATGTTTGCTATCTTGAAAAAACTTGCTCTACAAGATGTAGAAATTATAGGAGAGGGTGTTGTTGAAGTTTTACAAGACGGATTTGGATTCTTGAGATCTGCTGATGCTAATTATCTTCCTGGTCCTGATGATATTTATCTTTCACCTGCACAAATACAGTCGTTTTCTTTAAAGACAGGTGATACAATTGAGGGTCCTATACGCAGTCCAAAAGAGGGAGAACGTTATTTTGCTCTCCTTAAAATTAATACAATTAATTTTGAAAAACCTGAAAAGATTCGTTATAAAATTCACTTTGATAATCTTACTCCTCTTTATTCAAATGAACGTTTCCAAATGGAAATACAAGATCCTACAGAGAAAGATATGTCATCACGCGTGATTGATTTGATATCTCCATTGGGAAAAGGACAAAGAGGGTTAATTGTAGCTCCTCCTCGGACGGGAAAAACAGTTTTACTTCAAAATATTGCTCATTCTATTACCACTAATCATCCTGAATGTTATCTCATTGTTCTTTTAATAGATGAACGACCAGAAGAAGTTACTGATATGCAGCGTTCAGTGAAAGGAGAAGTGGTTTCTTCTACTTTTGATGAACCAGCAATACGTCACGTACAAGTGGCAGAAATGGTCATTGAAAAAGCCAAACGTCTCGTTGAATATGGGCGTGATGTTGTTATTCTTCTCGATTCTATTACACGTCTTGGGCGTGCATATAATACAGTTGTTCCTTCTTCGGGTAAAGTTTTAACAGGTGGTGTGGATGCAAATGCTCTCCAGCGTCCAAAACGTTTTTTTGGTGCAGCACGTAATATTGAAGAAGGCGGATCTTTAACCATTATTGCAACGGCTTTGATTGATACAGGAAGTCGTATGGATGAGGTTATTTTTGAAGAATTTAAAGGAACAGGTAATTCGGAAATTGTTCTTGATCGAAAAGTTGCTGATAAGCGTATTTTCCCTGCTATGGATATTTTAAAGTCAGGAACGCGTAAGGAAGAACTTCTGGTAGAACGACAAGATTTACATAAAATTTTTGTTCTTCGTCGTATTTTAGCATCTATGAATGTAACAGATGCAATTGAATTTTTGATTGATAAATTAAAGCAAACAAAAAACAATAGTGAATTTTTTGATTCAATGAATACGTAGAGTCATTAAAGTTTTTATTAGGATAAAACCTGTGGATACAATCTTTGCTGTTTCGAGTGGATTGTTACCTTCAGGGGTTGCAGTCATTCGGCTTTCTGGTCCTCATGTTGTAGATATAGTTAAAACGCTTTGTGGTCGTTTACCTAAAGCACGTTTTATGCATTATGGAAATATTACTGCTCGTGATGGTAGTTTTTTAGATTCTGGTTTAACTGTTTTTTTTCCTGCTCCTCATAGTTTTACGGGGGAAGATTGTGCAGAATTCCATTTACATGGAGGAAAAGCCGTCGTTAATCGTTTTCTCGATGAATTATCGACATTTTCTGGATGCCGTATTGCAGAGGCAGGTGAATTTTCACGACGCGCTTTTATGGAAGGAAAATTAGATCTTGTTCAAGCAGAAGGTCTTGCTGATTTAATAGAAGCAGAAACGGAAAGCCAACGGCGTTTAGCTGTTATGGGTACAAGTGGACATTTAACGACGCTTTATCGTGATTGGCGTCATAAGCTTATGAAGGCGCGTGCTTTTATCGAGGCAGAACTTGATTTTGTTGATGAAGCAGATATTCCCAACGCAATATCTGATAAAGTTTGGAAAAATATTGAAGATCTTTGTACCTCTCTTCGAGAATATATTAGTGAAGGAGAGCGTGCGAGTATTTTACGTGATGGATTAAAAATTGTTATTGCTGGTGCTCCTAATTCTGGAAAATCAAGCATTATGAATCGTATTTCAGGAAGATCTGTTGCTATTGTAACGGAAGAAGCAGGAACAACCCGTGATGCTTTAGAAATGAGAATTATTCTTGGTGGTTTACCTATTTTTTTAACGGATACTGCTGGTTTTAGAAAAACAGAAAATAAAATAGAACAGATGGGAATAGAAGTTGCTAAACAGCATGTTATGGAAGCTGATTTGGTTATTTTGGTTTATGATATAGGAAATCCTAAGCAGGTTGATTTACCAGAAACATCGGCTGAAATATGGTGTGTTGGCAATAAGCTTGATCTTTATGAAAAAAATGATCAGCGTTGGTCTATACAATTTTCCGCATTAACTGGTTTAAATTTTGATTATTTTATAAAAGAACTTGAATCATTTTGTCATCATCGTGCTTCTGAAATTGGAAATATTGTTCCAGCACGTAAAAGACAACTTCAATTGTTAAAGGAGGCTGTTAAAGAGATTGAATTTTCTCTTAATTATCATTCTCTTGATCTCAGTTTACGTGCAGAACATCTCCGTTGTGCAAGTGATTTTCTTGGTAAAATTACAGGAGATATTGATGTTGAAGATTTGCTTGATATTATTTTTTCAGAATTTTGTGTTGGTAAATAATGATTCACGTGAAACATTGATTATTTCATAGACAGATTATAAAGATTATGTAATTTATATATTGTTTCACGTGAAACCTTAGAATATTTTCTACGGAATGAATTAAATGCAATCATATGATGTTGTTATTGTTGGTGGTGGTCATGCTGGCTGTGAGGCAGCTTCAGCTTCAGCGCGTGTAGGAGCCAAAACAGCGCTTGTTACACATAAAATATCAGCATTGGGAACAATGTCGTGTAATCCTGCTATTGGTGGACTTGGAAAAGGGCATCTAGTTCGTGAAATAGATGCATTAGATGGTCTCATGGGAAGAGCAGCAGATGCTGCTGGAATTCAGTTTAGACTACTTAATAGACGTAAAGGACCGGCAGTAAGAGGACCACGAACACAGGCAGATAGACAACTTTATAAAAAAGAAATTCAAAAATTATTAAAAGAACAAGAAAATCTTACTCTTATTGAGGATGAAGTTATTGATCTGGTTGTTAAAGATAATTGTGTATCAGGTGTTATTTTAAAAAAACAAGGAATAATTTTATCTGGTGCTGTTGTTTTAACAACAGGGACATTTTTAAATGGCTTTATTCATATTGGTGATAAAACATGGGCTGCTGGACGTATGGGGGATCAGTCAAGTGTGAAACTTGCTAAACGTTTAAAAAATTATCATATAAAACTTGGTCGATTAAAAACAGGAACCCCTGCTCGTTTGAGTAAAAAAACAATTGCTTGGGAAGCTCTCCAAAAACAACAAGCAGATGAAAATCCCATACCCTTTTCTCTTTTAACAGAGAAAATTGAACAACCACAAATTGAATGTGCAATAACACGTACAAATGAGAAAACACATCAAATTATTCGTGAGAATATTTATCGTTCTGCTTTATATTCTGGAAATATTGAAGGGTTAGGACCACGTTATTGTCCTTCTGTTGAAGATAAAATTGTTAAATTTGGAGAACGTGATGGACATCAGATTTTTCTAGAACCAGAAGGATTAAATGATGATACCGTTTATCCAAATGGTCTTTCTACTTCTCTTCCTGAAGATGTGCAAATTTCTCTATTGAAAACCATTGAAGGATTGGAAAATGCTATAGTTTTGCAACCTGGTTATGCTATTGAATATGATTTTGTTAATCCACAACAATTAACGAGAAGCTTAGAATTACGCTCTTTACCAGGTTTATTTTTAGCAGGACAAATTAATGGTACAACAGGATATGAGGAAGCAGCAGCACAAGGACTTTTAGCTGGATTAAATGCTGCACGTAAAGTAGGTAAATTAGATGAAATACTTATAAGTCGATCTACGGCTTATATTGGTGTTATGGTTGATGATTTGGTTTCACGTGGTGTTTGTGAACCTTATAGGATGTTTACATCACGTGCCGAATTTCGTTTATCTTTACGATCTGATAATGCTGATACGCGTTTAACACCTTTGGCACAAAAATGGGGTATTGTGAGTAAAATACGTTTGGAATGTTATCAGAAAAAACAACAACGGCTTGATCAAGCACGATCAATATGTCAAAATATTTTTTTAACACCTAATGAAGCTTCTGCTCATGGATTACATGTTAATCATGATGGAATTCGGCGTTCGGCTTATGATTTTCTTGCTTATCCTCATATGACCTTAGAGCGTCTTTCAGATTTTTGGCCACAATTACAAAAAATTGATTCTAAAACAGCAGAATCTTTAGAAATTGAAGCACAATATGCGGTTTATTTAGATAAACAAGCACAAGATATTGCTTCTCTTCAGAGAGATGAGCGTTTAGAAATTCCTTCTTCTCTTGATATTCAGGCAATTTCAGGTCTTTCAAATGAACTTAAATCAAAAATTAAAGAAGTATCGCCGCGTTCAATTGCTGATGCACAAAAAATTGATGGCATGACACCCGCTGCGTTATCTCTTATTATTACATATATTCAACGTCAACGACGTGAAAAGGCTAAAACAGCTTAATGGATTTTTCTATAGAAAAAAAATATCAACAATTATTAAATATTGTTCCTTCTGTTTCACGTGAAACAATGGAAAATTTAATTCAGTTTGAGTCTTTAATACTTCAATGGAATGCGCATATTAATTTGATATCTGCTACAACAATACCAGATCTATGGACACGACATATTCTAGATTCAGCACAAATTTTTCCTTTGTATGCTCATTCTTTACATTGGTGTGATTTAGGATCAGGAGGAGGTTTTCCTGCAATTGTGATTGCTATCTTTTTGAAAGAAAAAAAAGAAGGACATATTAATCTTGTTGAAAGTAATGGGAAAAAAGTTGCTTTTTTGCGAACAGTTATTGCTCAACTTAATCTTCCAGCAACGGTTTATCACGCTAGGATTGAAGATATATATCAAAAAATTCCCATGTCTGATATTATAACGGCACGGGGATTAGCGCCGCTTAATACTCTTTTACAACTTATTTTTCCTTTATTAACAGAAAAAACTATAGCTCTTTTGCAAAAAGGTCGGGATTACGCTACAGAAATAAAAAATGCCTCTGCCAATTGGCACTTTGATCTGTTAAAACATAAAAGTAAAGTTGATGAAAATTCTGTTATTTTGGAAATTTCTCATATTCGATCATATAGAGGGTAGAGCAAAATGAGCGAAACACGAATTATCGCTATTGCAAACCAAAAGGGTGGAGTCGGAAAAACAACCACAGCAATTAATCTTGCAACAGCTTTAGCAGCCATTGGTGAAAATGTTCTTATTATGGATGTTGATCCACAAGGTAATGCAAGTACTGGTTTGGGGATTGATCGTAATAGCCGTCCTTTATCGTCTTATGATGTTTTGGTTTCGGGCGTTTCAATTACACAGGCGGCTTTAAAGACAGCTGTACCCAATCTTTATATAGTTCCCTCTACACTTGATCTCTTAGGTGTGGAAATGGAAATTTCTTCATCAAAAGATCGCATACAACGCTTACGTAAAGCTCTCTATGATGATCCGGAAATGGAAAAAAAATTCAATTATATTTTAATTGATTGTCCTCCCTCCCTTAATCTTTTAACACTTAATGCTATGGGGGCCGCGGATTCTGTTTTGGTACCTATGCAGTGTGAATTTTTAGCACTTGAAGGTTTAAGTCAATTACTTGAAACAGTAAAACAAGTGCGATCCGTACTTAATCCATCTTTAGAAATCCAAGGTATTGTTCTAACAATGTATGATGGACGTAATAACCTTTCAAATCAAGTTGTTGAAGATGTACGTTCTTTTATGGGAGATAAAGTTTATCGTACTGTTATTCCACGAAATGTAAGAGTATCAGAAGCACCTTCTTTTGGAAAACCTGTATTGCTTTATGATCTCAAATGTGCTGGAAGCCAAGCTTATTTGCGTCTAGCATCAGAAATGATACAACGTGAAAAACAAGCACGCGCTGCTGCTTAAAAATATAAAAAAATAATCTAAAAATTCAAAGAGAAAAATTATGAATGATGATCTCTCAAAAAAAAGACTAGGACGTGGATTAGCTGCATTGATTGGAGATATCAATTTAAACAACAATATTGCACGTTCATCAAGCTTTGATAAATTAAATGAATCCGGTAGTATTTCTGAGCGATTTATTTCTATTGAATCTATTTCATGTAATCCTCACAATCCTCGGCGTCATTTTACTGAAACAGAGCTTGATAATTTGGCACAATCAATTCGTCAACACGGTGTGGTTCAACCGGTTATTGTAAGGCCTTTAAGAGATCATCCTCATCGGTTTGAATTGATTGCGGGTGAACGGCGCTGGCGTGCAGCACAACGTGCAAATTTAAGTCAATTACCCGTTATTATTCGTGATGTGGACGATAAAACCGCTTTGGAATTGGCTATTATTGAAAATGTTCAGCGGGCAGATCTTAATCCTATCGAAGAAGCAAAAGGATATGAGATGCTTTTGAATGAGCATGATTATACACAAGTAGATTTAGCACAAGTTATTGGAAAAAGTCGTAGTCATGTTGCAAATACGCTTCGTTTATTAAAACTTCCAGAAAGAGTACAACAATTCTTAACGGATGGACAACTTTCTGCTGGTCATGCACGTTGTCTTATAACCGTTGATGATCCACAAAATTTAGCTGAGAAAATTATTCGTGAAGGGCTTTCAGTACGTCAAACAGAAATACTTGCATATGAGAAAGCCAATCCTAAAACTAAAAAGCGTACCAATACGGAAAAAGATGCTGAAACAAAATCTTTAGAAAAATTACTTGCAGATGTGATAGGAATGAAAGTTATTATTCGACATGGTAAAAAAGGTGGCGATTTAAAAATACATTACTCTTCATTAGAACAATTAGATGAAATTTGTCGGCGTTTACAAAGTTAATCAATTGTTCTAAAAAGATTTTTAACAGTTATCTCTTAAAATTTGGATTATTCTATACATATGTTCTTTAACAAATTCTAGATTTCTTGAAGGTAAAGAGTTTTTTTCATAAGTATAATTTTCCTCATCAGTAAGTACATATAATGTCTCTTTAAGTGCTAGGTGAGCAACAACAAAATCTTTTGGTGTGATATTATTTTCTTTTAAAATATTCACAAGTTTTGGATTATTAGAAATATAGGCAGCATATTTTTCAATATGATCATCATAAGTATTGATATCACTTTTTGTATTTGTTTGTTCTGGTTCTGAAGATAAATTTCTACATTCTGCTTTGATTTTTTCCAGCTTTAAAAGAATATCTTCTGTTAAGGGATAATTTGCAATGAAAGTCGGTATAAAAGAAGGATCATCTATTTCTTGTTTTTTTTCTTGAGCGTATGATACAAAAGGAAAAATGAAGAAAAAACACAATAGAAGTTTAAACATGACTAAAAATTATCCTTTCTTTTTTGAATTTCAATAAATACTTTTCCGTCTGTTATTCTTTATTTTTAGAAAAACATTTATAAATATAATCGAAATAAAAACAATTATTAGGAATGATAAAAATACGGTGATTTTTTAATGCACTGACTTCTTTATTAGATTAAAGGGGTGATATTTTCTAACATTTCATAACTGATTAGTTGCTCAAAATGAGTTTTTCACAGCTATCTAAAAGAATTGTTGCTTTGTAAAAATGTTTTTTAACAAATTCAAGATTGTTTAGAAATATAATATTTTTCTCAGTAGAATATTCCTTTTCAGGTGCAAATATGAGAAGCGCGGATATTTCTTTAAGTACTAAGGTTCCAGCAGCAAAATCTTCTGGTTTGATATTATTTTTTTTTAAAATATTCATAAGTTTTGGTTTACTAGAAATATAGGTAGTGTAGTTTTCAATATTAGAGTGGATACTAGAATCATAAGTGATAAGATCATTTTTTGTTTCTGGAAGTAAATTTTCACATTCTTTTTCAATTTTTTCCAGTTTTAAAAAAAAATCTTCTGTTAAGGGATAATTTGCAACGAGAGGGGATATAAGAGAAGAATTATCTGTTTCCTTTTCCTCTGCTCTTGTTAGTTGAATATGTATCACGAAAAGAAAAAGGAGAAACAAACGTAATACGAACTTAAGCATGGTTAAAAATTATCCTTTCTTCTTCGAATTTCAGCAAAAACTTCTTCATCTGTTTCTTCTTCCATTACAAGGTTCCTTCGCAACACACTATCATCCCAGCGGAGAAAGGGATTGGTGGCTTTTTCTTGCCCTAAAGTGACAGGTAAAGTCATAGCGTTTTTTGCACGTAGCAAAAAAACTTCCTCTATTCTTTGGTGGAGTTTTTTATTATGTGGGTCAATTGTTAGTGCGAAAAGAGCGTTATTTTTTGTATATTCATGTCCACAATAGAGAAGTGTTTCATCAGGAAGTTTACGAAGTTTTTTTAAAGAATTTAACATTTGTGCAGGTGTTCCTTCGAAAAGACGTCCACAGCCCAATGAAAAAAGTGTATCTCCAGCAAAGAGTAAACTCTTCTCAGGAAAATAGTAAGATAATGCGCCTAAAGTATGACCAGGTGTTGAAAGAGCTAAAAGCAGGTGTGTGCCAAAAGAAAAACTTTCATCAGGTTGAAGTGTTTGATCAAGATAATTGATCTTTTCTTTTTCTGCTTCTGGCCCGATAACCATAGCGTTGTAAACTTGTTTTAATTCTGATAGGGCTTCTACATGGTCGTGATGATGATGAGTTACAAAAATAGTGTTAAGTGTCCAATTGTGGCGCTTTAAAGCATTGTGGATTGCTTTGCTTTCAGGAGCATCTATTGCAGCTGTCATACCACTTTTTTCATCATGAATGAGTATACCAAAATTGTCTTCTCGACAAATAAACTGTTCAATCAACATATTTTTTTCTCCCGAACAGTGTTTGGCGATGAATCTATAAAATAATCGGTAGTGGTGATTTTTTTAAGAATCAGATTTGTCCTCTTCTGTAAAAAGTCCTTTTGAATGTTTTATAATTATAGGCATTTGGGTAAGCATGAAAAGGACTGTTATAGGCATGACGCCAAATACTTTGAAACTTGTCCAGAAATTATCGCTAAAATTACGCCAAATTATTTCATTCAAAAGGGCAAGAAAAATGAAAAAAAACGCCCAACGATAGGTAAGTTTTTGCCAACCTAAATCATCAAGTTTTAAGGTAGAATCAAGAGCATAACGTAAAAGTGGTTTTTTAAAAAACATCCCACCAAAAAGTATAAAAGCAAATAAGCTATTAATGATTGTCGGTTTCATTTTTATGAAAGTTTCATTATGAAGCCAGAGAGTTAGAAAGCCAAAAACTAAAACAAATATTCCCGAAATAAGAGGCATAATAGGAATTTGTCTTGCAAGGATCCATGATAAGCTTAGGGAAATAATTATCGCTACCATGAAAATAGCTGTTGCAGGGAAAATAGATTTGTTAAAATTTTGAAAAAATCCAATGTTTTTTATCAGCCATTCTCCCTTATAATTGGCAAAAAAGAAGGCAACCAATGGACCCATTTCCAAAAGAAACTTAAGTGTTGGTGAGAGAGATTTTTTTTTATTGTTATTCATTTTTTTTTCAGAATTATTGTGTAAATTAGGATTAGATAAAGGCTGTTTCATGCATGTTTTCCTGCGATAGTTTCGGCAAAGTCAGAAGCAGAAAAGGGTTGAAGGTCTTCAATATCTTCTCCTATACCGATAAAATAAACGGGTAATTTATATTTTGCTGCGATAGCGACAAGAATTCCTCCTCGTGCAGTCCCATCTAGCTTTGTCATGACTAAACCATTAACACCAGCAATATCGCGGAAAATATCTACTTGGTTGAGTGCATTTTGTCCGGTTGTTGCATCAAGCGTTTGAAGGATTGTATGGGGTGCTTGGGGGGTATGTTTTTTTAAAACACGAATAATTTTTGCTAATTCATCCATCAATTCAGATTTATTTTGTAAACGCCCTGCTGTATCAATAATTAATACATCACTGTTTGTTTTTTTTGCTTTTTCATAAGCATCAAATGCTAAGCTGGCGGCATCTGCACCCAATTTTGTTGAAATAACAGGAGAATTGGTACGTTCACCCCAGATGTGTAGTTGCTCAATAGCTGCGGCTCGGAAAGTATCACCAGCTGCCAGCATAACTTTTAATCCCCCTTCTGTTAATTTTGCTGAAAGTTTTCCAATAGTTGTCGTTTTTCCAGTGCCATTTACACCTACCAGCAAAATAACATGCGGTTTATGGCTGAGATCAAGTTCCAATGGTATTGCAACAGGTTCCAGAACTTTTTTGACCTCATCCGCTACAATAGTATGAATATCATCTGGGGAGAGGTCTTTTCCGTAACGACTGGAAGCTAAAGTATTTGTGATGCGTGTTGCCGTCTCTACACCTATGTCAGCTTGGATAAGAATATCTTCGAGCTCTTGCAATGTGTCTTCATCAAGTTTTCTTTTAACAAAGAGATCGCTAATTGATCCGCTTAAGCGTTGTGAAGAAAGGGATAGACCTTTTTTAAGGCGCCCAAACCACGCTGTCTTTTTTTGTTCAACAGAAGGTTCAGATAAAATTTCTTCATTCTTTTTTTCACGGATGTTGTCTGTGACAATAATTTTACCAGAAAAAGGAATTTTATCAGAACGGGATTCTAGAAATGGAGATTTTTCATCATATTTTGTAAGTATTGACTCTGGATTTTTTGTTTGTTCTTCTTTTTCTGTGTCTATAGAAACTTGGTTATTTTTTGTCTTTTCATTTTTGTCTTTATTTTCTTCTATTATATCGCTTTTATCAGGAATAGAAATCTGTTGTTCAATTTCTTGCTCTTGAGATTTGTTAAAAGAGAATATTTTTTTAATAAAAGATTTCGTCATAAGAATTTTCCTGCTCAAGCAGCGTTTAATTTTGGAAGGACAGCAATCAATTTATCGCCATCATGATCAACGATAAGGGCTTGAACAATTGTTCCTGCTTTTGCACCTTTAACCTGTACAAGGGTATAATCTTCTGTTCGTCCGATTTCATCTTTTTCAACGAGAATTGTTTGTAGACTGTTTTGTAAATGAGCAAGATGCTTTTGGTAAGCCATCTCACCTGCTTTACGCAATTTTTCAGCACGCATCTTAACTATTTTACGGTTGATTTGTGGCATACGTGCGGCAGGTGTTCCTTCTCTTGGACTAAAGGGGAAGACATGGAGATGGGTTAAATTACAATCTTTGATTAAAACAAGACTGTTTTGAAACATCTCTTCTGTTTCTGTAGGAAAACCAGCAATTAAGTCGGCACCATACACCATTGTAGGACGTTTGGCACGCAACTCTTGGCAAAATTGAATGGCATGTTCGCGCAGATGACGCCGTTTCATCCGTTTTAAAATCATATTATCACCTGCTTGCAAAGATAAATGCAAATGGGGCATGATTCTTGTTTCATAAGCTAAAAGATTGATGAGTTCTTCGTCTGCTTCAATAGAGTCAATAGATGAGAGGCGTAATCGCGTTAAGTCAGGAACATGATGCAAAATTGCTGAAGTTAATTTTCCTAGAGTAGCTTTTCCAGGAAGATCGTGGCCATAACTTGTAAGGTCAACACCTGTAAGGACCACTTCTTGGATACCCTCACCTATCAGCTTTTTTATTTGTTCTATGACAGCACCCATGGGTACTGAACGAGATGGTCCTCGTCCATAAGGAATAATGCAAAATGTACAGCGATGATCACATCCATTTTGTACCTGTACAAAAGCGCGGGTGCGCTCTTGCATTGCACTGACCATATGTGGAGCAATTTTTTGTACTTCCATAATGTCATTGATACGCACCTTTTCAGAATGGTTAATACCAAAATCAGGAAGTTGACGATAAGAATGGGCGTGAAGTTTATCTTCGTTTCCTAAAATGAGATCCACTTCTGTCATTGAGGCAAAATTTTGTGCTTCTGTTTGGGCGGCACACCCTGTTACAATGATACGTGCATGAGGATTTTCACGTCGTGCTTTGCGGATAGCTTGTTTTGCTTGTCGTACGGCTTCGGCAGTGACAGCACAGGTATTAAAGATAATAGCACCATCTTTAAGCTGATCTAGCCCTGAAGAAGTACTTTCTTTGCGAATGATTTCCGATTCGTAGCTATTAAGTCGACAACCAAAAGTTACAATTTCTATTGCCATCAGGAGTGATCCTTTTTGTAGCACCCTGTTAAAGGGCTTAAAAAGCCACTAAATTGATATTTTATTGGTCCTGTCATAATAACGTGATTGTCTTCTCGGTAAAAAATATTAAGTGTTCCCTTTGGTAAGTTTACATCAATATGACGTTGTGTAAGACCACGACGATAAGCAGCCACTGCACTTGCACAAGCAGCACTCCCACATGCTTGTGTTAATCCTGCTCCTCGCTCCCATGTACGTAAACTTAGACTTTTCTTTGACGTTATGCAAGCAATGGAAATATTGCACTGTTCGGGAAACAGGGGATCATGTTCAAGTTTTGGTCCATATTTTTCTAATGGAATATGTTGAATATCATTTTCAACAAAAAAGATAGCATGGAGATTGCCAATGGATATGAGACAAGCGTCTTTTAGGGGACCAGCCGTAATTTCTACGTGATTGGTATCAACTATTTCACGTGAAACAGGCATCTCTTTTGCATTGAAATTTGGGCATCCCATATCAACAGAAATGAGATTGTCGGTTTGGTATTTCCCTTCAATAATTCCAGCGGGAGTTTCTAAATGAAATTTTTCACCAAAATTGTGATCTTTAAGCCATGCGATGACACAGCGGGTACCATTGCCACAAGCTTTAGCCATTGATCCGTCGGCATTCCATATTTCGATGCGGAAGTTGGCTTTTTTCTGGGTTGGTGTGTGGATAGCCATGATTTGATCAAAATGCATTTCAGGATCTGCTGACAAAGCAAGGATTGCTTTTGGTGTAAGAGCATGAGTGCTTTCACGCATATCAACAACAATAATTTGATTTCCAAGACCGTCCATTTTGCTAAATGGCGTTTTCATGAAACTTCTCTATTTCTAATGATTACTTATAAAAGAGATATATGGCTGAAAATCTTATAAATTTCCAGTGTTTAATAAATATAAAATTTGGTACATAAGTTATTTCGTTTAAAATAAGTGATTTTAACCTGTTTTTTTTAATTTGTTAATTTATCTTTGTAACTATAACAAATATTCGCTTAATTTTTTTGTGAACTTATTTATTGTCGTGGGAGAGAGTACAGACATGGCGTTTTCAAGAGTTTCGTTTTTTGTTGCACTATCAACTGTAATGTTTTTAGGGGGATGTTCAACAACACGGTTTGATGGTAATGACGATAATAACGCATTAGAAGTTTTTTATCCATCTCAACAAATGACAATATTGGAAGCGTCTGATCTGTCGTCTCCTTCTTCGTCGATATCTGAAGACGCAAACGCTTCGGTGTATGAAAAAGGAGATTCTCAGAGCGATGGACGAATGGCTAGTCTCGAATTGCCAAGCAGTGCCACTGATTTATTTCCTGCAAGTATTGCTGGGGTATGGAATCTTTCTATGGGAGGAAAAGTTTGCCGGATTGCAACTCCACAAACAAAGTTTGGAAAAGGGTACCGTGCTGGTCCTTTACACTGTCCAGGAATTGCTTCCCAAGTGAGATCGTGGGACGTTAAAGGAAAAAGATTATATTTTTATAATAACTCTGGACGTGTTATCCTCGTTCTTTATTCTTCAAATGTTGATCGTTTTGAGGGACGTACACTTGATGATCATCCCGTTGTTTTAAGTCGTTAAATCATTTTTGACCGTTTATGACAAGCTAAGCTAGACGGACAGATTCGTGAAAAGTATTTGTATTTTTCATTGAGATCGGTTTGAAAAAGGTTTTTTGGATGATTCTCGTTTCAACACGTTATAAGGAGCTTGTCGCTAAAGGAGAGGTTTGTTTTGATCCCGCTCAATTAGCTATAACAGAATATTTTGATCATTTATTAAAAAAAATTACGGAACAAAATATCCCTCGTCCTTGGACTTGGATATTTTGCTCTTTCTTTAATAGAATATTTAAAAGGAAAAAACAAAATATTTCTTGTGTTGTAAAACAAGGAGATGAAACAGGTTTTTTTCAGGGACTGTATATTTATGGTGAAGTAGGACGGGGCAAAACCATGCTGATGGATTTGTTCTTTTCTTGTTTGCCTAAAGGTCATAAAAAGCGTGCCCATTTTAATGATTTTATGGCTGATGTACATGAGCGTATTAATTTTTATCGTCAAGCATCTGGGTGTGCAAAATTTAAACAAGATAATCCTATTTTAGCTGTTGCTGAGGATCTTGCACGAGAAGCAAAAATACTTTGTTTTGATGAGTTTAGTGTAACAGATATTGCTGATGCTATGGTATTGGGGCGGCTTATTTCTGCTTTGTTTGATAAAGGAATTTTCTTTATTGCAACCTCAAATGTGGCGCCGGATAACCTTTATTGTAACGGTTTAAATCGTGAACTCTTTTTGCCTTTTATTCAAGTTTTGAAAGCATATGTTCGCGTTGTTAATCTTGATGCAAAAACAGATTATCGCCTTGAAAAATCAAATCTACAACAGGTGTATGTGTCGCCGTTGGGGGTCCCGGCAAATGAATATATGGATCAAGCATGGGCACTTGTATTGCAAGGACATAAGGAGACATCTGATGAGCTTTCTATAAAAGGGCGCCTTATTCCTATTCCGCGCTTTGGTGCAGGATGTGCTCGTTTTGATTATGGGGATTTATGTGCAAAGCCTTTGGCCGCGGCTGAATATTTGTTATTAGGAGAGCGTTATCATACGATTTTTATTGATAATGTACCGGTCATGGATGATACATGTCGCAATGAAACAAAACGGTTTATTTTGCTTATTGATATTCTTTATGAACGCCACATACGGTTGTTTATGTCGGCTGCGGCAGGGGTAGGGGATTTGTATAAAGGGCATGCGCAGATTACGGAAACATTTGAATTTAAAAGAACACAATCACGTCTTTTCGAAATGCAAAGCTACGATTATTTAAAACTTTGGGAAGAACATTTTCTTTTGAAGAAGAAGCATTGATTATACTTTTACCTTTACGTAAACTGTAAAAACAATAACTTTTTGAAATTAAAGAAATATAATAATTCTGTTGTATTTTTTTTAAATTCACTTTATCGATACATCGTGATAATTTTCTAATAGTTGTTTCAGCGGAGGGTTGTTGTTTCTGTAAAGAGAGAAATTTGTAAATTTCATTTCTTTACTCCTTTTTATGATATTGTTTGAATATGGTTGAAGTCAAAAATATTCAGTATACGGACGCTGATGGGTGTGCGCTGAATTATCTAAAAGTTAGGAAAAAATAAAATGGCACGGAAAAAAATAGCTCTCATTGGTTCAGGTATGATTGGTGGTACTTTAGCACATATTATTGGGCTTAAAGAGCTTGCTGATGTGGTCTTATTTGATATTGCAGAAGGTGTGCCACAAGGTAAGGCTCTAGATATCGCCGAATCTTCTCCTGTTGATGGTTTTGATATCAGTCTAAAAGGTGCTAATGCTTATGAAACAATTGAAGGTGCTGATGTTGTTATTGTAACAGCAGGCGTTGCGCGAAAACCTGGTATGAGCCGTGATGAACTTTTGGGCATTAATTTAAAGGTTATGGAACAAGTTGGAGCTGGAATTAAAAAATACGCTTCTTCGGCGTTTGTTATTTGTATTACTAATCCCCTTGATGCGATGGTGTGGGCTTTGCAGAAATTTTCAGGTCTCCCTACACATAAAGTGGTTGGTATGGCAGGTGTTCTTGATTCAGCGCGTTTTCGTCATTTCTTATCTGAGGAATTTAAGGTCTCTATTAAAGATGTGACAGCGTTTGTTTTAGGGGGCCACGGTGATACAATGGTTCCTCTCGTGCGTTATTCAACGGTTGGTGGTATTTCTTTGCCTGATCTTGTAAAGATGGGCTGGACAACACAGGAAAGAATTGATCAAATTATCCAGCGTACCCGCGATGGTGGTGCAGAAATTATTGGTTTGTTAAAAACAGGTTCTGCTTATTATGCACCAGCAGCTTCTGCTGTTTCTATGGCTGAGGCTTATCTAAAGGACACTAAGCGTGTTGTGCCTGTTGCAGCTTATCTTTCAGGAGAATATGGGGTTAATGATACTTACGTTGGTGTTCCTGTTGTACTTGGTGCAGGTGGTGTTGAACGAGTCATTGAAATTGATCTTGATAAAGAAGAAAGAGGTGCTTTTGATCATTCAGTAAATGCGGTTAAAAAGCTTTGTGAAGCTTGTATTGCTCTTGTACCTAGTCTCAAGTAAATTGAACAAGGTTTAATTCATTAAAATAAGTATTTAGAATATTAAAACTTTAGGATTAATAAGATCCATGATCCATAAAAGAAAAGGACAAATGCATGAATATCCATGAGTATCAGGCCAAACGTCTGCTTCATGAATATGGAGCACCAATTGCAAATGGTGTCGCTGTTTATTCTGTAGAGCAAGCGGAAAAATGGGCGGAAAAATTGCCCGGACCTCTCTATGTGGTTAAAAGTCAGATACACGCTGGTGGTCGTGGTAAGGGTAAGTTTAAAGAACTTGATCCTGATGCAAAGGGTGGTGTTCGGCTTGCACAATCTGTTGAAGAAGTTGTTGCAAATGTTCAAGAAATGCTTGGAAAAACTTTGGTAACCAAACAAACTGGTCCAGAGGGTAAGCAGGTCAACCGCCTTTATATTGAAGACGGTGCCGATATTGAACGGGAGCTTTATCTTTCACTTTTGGTTGATCGTAGCATTGGTCGAATTGCTTTTGTTGTTTCAACAGAAGGTGGAATGGATATTGAAACGGTTGCTGAAGAGACACCAGAAAAAATATTCACGCTTCCCATTGATGCTGGAGAGGGTGTTACTTCTGCTGATTGTGCAAGACTTTGTGATGCGTTGAAACTACAAAGTAGTGCGCGAGAAGATGGTGAAAAGCTTTTTCCGATTCTCTATAAGGCATTTTGTGAAAAAGACATGAGCCTTTTAGAAATCAATCCACTTATTGTGATGAAAGATGGTCGTTTGCGTGTTCTTGATGCGAAAGTTTCTTTTGATAATAATGCTCTGTTTCGTCATCCAGATATTTTAGAATTGCGCGATCTTTCAGAGGAAGATCCAAAGGAAATAGAAGCATCAAAGCATGATCTTGCTTATGTTGCTCTTGAGGGTACGATTGGTTGCATGGTTAATGGTGCTGGGCTTGCTATGGCAACAATGGATATCATTAAGCTTTATGGAGCAGAGCCAGCGAATTTTTTGGATGTTGGTGGTGGAGCATCAAAAGAAAAGGTGACAGCTGCTTTTAAGATTATTACGGCCGATCCAAATGTTAAGGGCATTTTGGTTAACATTTTTGGTGGTATTATGCGTTGTGATGTCATTGCTGAAGGTGTGGTTGCTGCTGTTCGTGAGGTTGGTTTAAAAGTTCCCTTGGTTGTTCGTCTTGAAGGCACTAATGTTGAGCAGGGTAAAGCAATTATTAATGAGAGTGGTTTGAATGTTATTCCTGCTGATGATTTAGATGATGCTGCCCAAAAAATTGTTGCAGCCGTGAAGGGAGCTTAAGCTATGTCGATTCTTGTGAATAAAGAGACAAAAGTTCTAGTTCAAGGGCTTACAGGAAAAACAGGAACATTTCATACAGAACAGGCGCTTGCTTATCATGGTACGCAAATGGTTGGTGGCGTTAATCCTAAAAAGGGTGGAGAAACATGGGAAGGTTCAAAAGGTGAAACTCTTCCTATCTTTGCTAATGTTGCAGAAGCAAAAGAAAAAACAAGCGCGGATGCTTCCGTTATTTATGTTCCTCCTGCAGGGGCTGCGGCAGCTATTATAGAGGCTATTGAAGCTGAAATTCGTTTAATTATCTGTATTACGGAAGGTATTCCCGTTATGGATATGGTTAAAGTGAAGGCGCGATTAGAAAACTCAAAGTCTCGTCTTATTGGTCCTAATTGTCCCGGTATTCTTACACCAAATGAATGTAAAATTGGTATTATGCCTGGTTCTATTTTTAGAAAAGGTTCTGTTGGGGTTGTCTCGAGGTCGGGAACTTTAACTTATGAAGCCGTTTTTCAGACGAGTCAGGAAGGTCTCGGACAAACAACTGCTATAGGGATTGGTGGTGATCCTGTTAAGGGTACTGAATTTATTGATGTGTTGGAAATGTTTTTAGCAGATGATGAAACTCAGTCTATTGTTATGATTGGTGAGATTGGTGGTTCTGCTGAAGAAGAAGCAGCACAGTTTCTGCAAGATGAAGCAAGAAAAGGTCGAAAAAAGCCAGTTGTTGGCTTTATTGCTGGCCGTACGGCTCCTCCAGGACGTACAATGGGACATGCCGGTGCTGTTATTTCTGGTGGTAAGGGTGGAGCAGAAGATAAAATTGCAGCAATGGAATCAGCAGGGATTCGTGTGTCTTCTTCGCCATCACAGATAGGTAAGACTTTGATGTCAGTTTTGAAAGGCTAAAAGAAAGTTTCACCTGAATAAGCAAAGGTTCTTAGATTCAGGTGAAAAAACTTGAGTATAAAAAGGTAAAACTTTTTTGAATGTTCAAATCACTGCTTGTTTGTAAGCATTTAAAGGTCAAAAGAGATATAAGGAGACGGAATAGATGTTCCGGAGAGGTATATGGCAAGGCAGGACGAAATAAATAGCCTTTTTGCACAGACATCATTTCTTTATGGTGGGAATGCGGATTATATAGATCAACTTTATGCTCAATATGAAAAAGATCCTACCAGTGTTGATTCACAGTGGCGTGCTTTTTTTGAAGGACTTCATGATAATAAAGAAGATGTTCTTAAAAATGCTGAAGGAGCAACATGGCAGCGTGATCATTGGCCGTTAAAAGCAGAGGGTGAATTGGTTTCTGCTCTTGATGGTGATTGGTCTTCTCTTGAAAAATATCTTGGCGATAAATTAAAGGAAAAAGCAATAACAGGTGCTGCACAAAAGGGAAAAACTTCCAGTAAACAAGATATTATTCGTGCAACACGTGATTCCGTTCATGCAATTATGATGATTCGTGCGTTTCGAGAACGGGGACATCTTCATGCGCAGCTTGACCCTCTTCAATTGGCCGAAAAACAAGAAGATTATAAGGAACTTTCTCCAGAAGCTTATGGTTTTACTCCAGCTGATTACGAGCGTCCCATTTTTATTGATAATGTTTTAGGATTGGAATATGCAACTATTCCGCAAATGCTTGAGATTCTCAATCGGACCTATTGTTCAACAATCGGTGTGGAATATATGCATGTTTCTGATCCAGTTCAGAAAGCATGGCTTCAAGAACGCATTGAAGGGCGAGATAAAAAAAATTCTTTCACACAACAAGACAAGAAAGCTATTCTGAATAAGCTTATTCAGGCAGAGGGATTCGAACAGTTTTTAGACACTAAATATAAAGGTACAAAGCGTTTTGGACTCGATGGTGGTGAGGCGCTGATTCCCGCTCTTGAACAAATTATCAAATGTGGTAGTGCTTTGGGGGTGCAGGAAGTTATTTTAGGAATGGCACATCGTGGTCGTTTAAATGTTCTTTCACAAGTTCTTGCCAAACCGCATAGGGCTATCTTTCATGAATTCAAAGGGGGATCTTATAAGCCTGATGATGTGGAGGGATCCGGTGATGTCAAATATCATTTGGGAACTACCGCTGATCTGGACTTTGATGGTAAAAAAGTTCACTTATCGCTGTTGGCTAATCCATCTCATCTTGAGATTGTTGATCCGGTTGTTATGGGGAAAGCACGTGCTAAACAAGATCAACTTATGGGACCTGCGCATACTGATTTACTCCCATTAAGTGAGCGTTCAAAAGTGATGCCATTGCTTATTCATGGTGATGCTGCTTTTGCAGGACAAGGCGTTATCCAAGAAACTTTTGGTCTTTCAGGTCTTAAAGGTTATCGTGTTGCAGGCTCACTTCATGTTATTATCAATAACCAGATTGGTTTTACAACATCTCCACGTTTTTCACGTTCTTCGCCTTATCCATCAGATGTCGCAAAAATGATTGATGCACCAATTTTCCATGTGAATGGTGATGATCCTGAGGCGGTTGTTTTTGTTGCCAAAATAGCAACAGAGTTTCGCCAAATTTTCCATAAACCAGTGGTTATTGATATGTTTTGTTATCGCCGTTATGGGCATAATGAAGGTGATGAACCTTCCTTTACGCAGCCGCTTATGTATAAAGCAATTCGTAATCATAAAACAACACTTCAACTTTATAGTGACCAATTGGTAGCAGAAGGAATGATTTCTTCAGAAGAGATTGAGCAACAAAAAAAATTATGGCGCGATAAGCTTGAAGGTGAACTTGAAGCGAGTGCTTCTTATAAGCCTAATAAGGCTGATTGGCTTGATGGAAGCTGGACGGGACTCAAAGCTTTTAGTAGTTCTGATGAGCAGCATTCTAGAGCAACCGGTGTTGAATTAAAAACTTTAAAGGAAATTGGTCAGAAAATTGTTGAAATTCCGGCGAATTTTCACGTTCACAAAACCATTCAACGTTTTTTAAATAATCGTGCTAAAATTTTTGAAACCGGTGAGGGTGTTGACTGGGCAACCGCTGAAGCTTTAGCTTTTGGTTCACTTTGTTTGGAAGGTGCACCGGTTCGTCTTTCCGGTGAAGATGTTGAGCGGGGAACTTTTTCACAACGTCATTCCGTTCTTTATGACCAAGAAAATGAGGCGCGTTATATTCCTTTGAATCATTTACAAAAGGGGCAAGCGCTTTATGACGTTGTTAATTCTATGCTTTCTGAAGAAGCTGTTCTTGGTTTTGAATATGGATATTCTCTTGCTGAACCACGAGGATTAACACTTTGGGAAGCACAATTTGGTGATTTCTCTAATGGTGCACAGGTCATTTTTGATCAATTTATTTCATCCGCAGAGCGTAAGTGGCTTCGTATGTCTGGTCTTGTGTGTTTATTGCCTCATGGTTTTGAAGGGCAAGGGCCGGAGCATTCTTCTGCACGTTTAGAACGATTTCTTCAACTTTGTGCGGAAGATAATATGCAGGTTGCTAATTGTACAACCCCTGCAAATTATTTTCATATTTTGCGTCGACAAATTAAGCGTGATTTCCGTAAGCCATTGATTTTGATGACACCGAAATCACTCTTACGTCATAAGCGAGCGGTTTCTCTTCTCAATGAAATGGGGCCAGAAACAAGTTTCTGTCGTGTGTTGCTTGATGATGCAGAATGTCTCAAAGATTCTGTCATTAAGTTGCAAAAAGATAATAAAATTCGCCGTGTCGTTCTTTGTACTGGTAAGGTTTATTACGACCTTTATGAAGAACGTGAAAAAAAGGGTATTGATGATGTTTATCTCCTTCGTATTGAACAGCTTTATCCTTTCCCTGCAAAAGTTTTGGTGAATGTGTTATCGCGCTTTTTGCAGGCGGAAGTTTTTTGGTGCCAAGAGGAACCAAAAAACATGGGGGCTTGGTCATTTATTGAGCCTTATTTGGAATGGGTTTTGACGCATATTAATGCGCAATATTCACGTGCTCGTTATGCAGGACGTCCTGCGAGTGCGTCACCGGCCTCTGGGTTAATGGTGAAACACCTTGAACAACTGGCTGCGTTTCTTAAAGACGCGTTAGGTTCTTAATTTATTACTACTCTGATGTATGGAAAAATATTATGACTACTGAAATTCGTGTTCCTACTTTGGGCGAATCGGTTACCGAAGCAACGGTTGGCAAATGGTTTAAAAAACTTGGCGAAGCTGTCGCTATGGATGAGCCTTTGGTTGAATTAGAAACTGATAAGGTAACCGTTGAAGTTCCTTCTCCTGTTGCTGGGAAATTATCTGAAATCATTGCAAAAGAAGGCGATACGGTTGAAGTAAATGCTCTTTTAGGAGTGGTGAAAGCTGGAGAAGCTGGTGTCTCCCAATCATTTTCACCTTCTGCTACACTTGTTCCAGCGGCTTCATCTGAATCGGAGAAGTCTGCTTTGAGCAGTGCAATGCCTCCTTCTCCTTCAGCAGCAAAATTGATGGCTGAAAATAATGTTGCAAAAAGCGATATTTCAGGTTCTGGAAAACGTGGACAAATTCTTAAAGAAGATGTTCTTGGTGGATTAAAACAAAGTACAAATGCCCCTACACCCTCTTCTTCTGCGACGAGTTCTTCGGCAATTCCTGTCCAAGAAACACGTGAAGAGCGGGTTCGTATGACGAAATTGCGTCAAACAATTGCTCGCCGTCTTAAAGATGCACAAAATGTAGCAGCGATGTTAACCACATTTAATGAGGTTGATATGTCAGCTGTGATGGATTTGCGCAAGCGTTATAAGGATCTTTTTGAAAAGAAACATAGTGTTAAACTTGGTTTTATGGGGTTTTTTACCAAGGCTGTTTGTCATGCATTAAAAGAACTTCCTGCTGTTAATGCCGAGATTGATGGGACAGATATTGTTTACAAAAACTATGTCAATGTTGGAATTGCTGTTGGAACGGATAAAGGGCTTGTTGTTCCAGTAGTGCGAGATGCAGATCAAATGTCATTGGCAGAGATTGAAAAAGAGATTGGTCGTTTGGGACGTCTTGCGCGTGATGGAAAATTAGCCGTTTCTGATATGCAGGGCGGAACTTTTACCATTACCAATGGTGGTGTGTATGGATCGTTGATGTCAACACCGATTTTGAATGCACCACAATCTGGTATTTTGGGAATGCATGCGATTAAAGAGCGAGCAATGGTTGTTGAGGGCCAAGTTGTGATTCGTCCCATGATGTATTTAGCGCTTTCTTATGATCACCGTATTGTGGATGGGCAAGAAGCTGTGACTTTCCTTGTGCGTGTTAAGGAAAGCTTAGAAGATCCGGAACGCCTTGTTCTTGATTTGTAAAATACAGTTTTCAGGATGAAAGGAGAAACGGATGTCTTATGATGTGGCTGTGATCGGAGCGGGTCCAGGTGGTTATGTAGCAGCAATAAAGGCGGCACAACTGGGACTTAAAGTAGCGATTATTGAAAAGCGTACAACATTAGGAGGAACATGTCTCAACGTTGGTTGTATTCCTTCTAAAGCGTTGTTGCATGCTTCAGAAGTGTTTTCTGAAACCCAGCATGGTTTTGAAACGCTTGGTATTTCTATTGGTAAATCTAAGCTTAACCTTGAACAAATGATGGTTCATAAGAAAGCTGTGGTAACAGCCAATACGAGTGGTGTTTCTTTTTTGATGAAAAAAAATAAAGTTGATACTTTTTTTGGGACAGCCAAAATTTTGAGTGCGGGTCATGTGGAAGTTGTTGCCAGAGATGGTAATAAACAAACAATTGAAACAAAAAATATTATTATTGCTACCGGTTCAGAGAGTTCAGGCATTCCAGGGGTGAATGTTGAAATTGATGAAAAGACTATTGTTTCTTCTACGGGAGCTCTCTCACTTGAAAAAGTACCAGCGCATATGATTGTAGTGGGTGCTGGTGTCATTGGTTCAGAACTTGGATCAGTTTGGAGCCGTTTAGGTGCTAAGGTGACCATTATTGAGTATCTTAATAAAGTTTTGGGCTCAATGGATGGTGAAGTTTCACGGCAATTTCAGAAATTAATGGAAAAACAGGGGATTGAATATAAAACGGGTGCAAAGGTGACAGCTGTTACACAATCTGGCTCAACTGCTCAGGTGAGCTTTGAATCTGTCAAAGGTGGTGAATCTGAAACTTTAGAGGCTGATGTTGTGCTTATTGCTACTGGACGTTCTCCCTATACAGAGGGGCTTGGCTTACAAGAGGCTGGTGTTCAGTTAGATGAACGCGGATTTATTGCAATTGATGCTCATTGGCAGACGAATGTTCCAGGAATTTATGCAATTGGTGATGTCGTAAAAGGACCAATGTTAGCACATAAAGCAGAGGAAGAAGGCGTTGCTGTGGCAGAAATTTTGGCAGGTCAAAAAGGACATGTTAATTTTGATGTTATTCCTAGTGTTGTTTATACACAGCCGGAAATTGCGAGTGTAGGAAGGACAGAAGAAGAGCTAAAAACTGCTGGTATTGAATATAATGTTGGCAAATTTCCTTTTATGGCTAATGGTCGTGCACGTGCAATGCAAAAGAGTGATGGGTTCGTTAAAATCCTTTCTGATAAAAAAACAGATCGGGTATTAGGGGGGCATATTCTTGGATTTGGTGCTGGTGAAATGATCCATGAAATTGCAGTTTTAATGGAATTTGGTGGTTCATCAGAAGATCTGGGACGTTGTTGCCATGCACATCCTACCTTATCAGAAGCCGTGCGTGAGGCAGCTTTGGCAACATTTGCTAAACCACTTCATATTTAAAAAGCTTTTAAAAAGTACATTTTAAAAGGCACATGAGGCGGAAAATATTAGTGAAGCATGCAACAACATTTTAAAACTTTAAAAAGGAATATAACCAATTGTATTAAAATGTTCCATTTGTTGTATGCTTTTCGATAATTACTGTTTTAGATATCTGTTGTGCAGTTTTGATTGATTATTCTGTTGTGCACTATCGTTTAGAGCGGTGGTGTTTAGTCTATGTAAAGTTTTATATATGGGGTAGTTTTTATACTGTTATAAAATATTTAAGATAGTATTCTGAGCCTATCTGCGTGCTTTGTGTTAAGAAAACATCTCTCAAAATGCCCAAATCTACTTCGCAATGGTGCTCGTGAATGGTATAGCTGTAAAGTTTCTCTTGAAATATATGAAATTCATTCAAACTGTTATACGACCTATTGTGCACCATCATCTTTATGTTTAGTAAAAGTACACGCTGACATTGATAATACACTTTTTCAGTTCTCAATATTGCTAAAGCTCTTTATTATTTGAGAGTTTTCATAAGAGAATTTTTATTCTGTTCTTTTATCATTTTACCTCACACGCTCGCTTTGTTTGTGATGTGCAGACAAAAGATTTTAATTGCTTCAATGTGAGAGAGCTTGTGATAAGAAAATCTTACAGTATTCAGCGTTATAAATCAAGTTGAAAATGATATTTTATTGTTATAAATCAATGTGTTATATATGATGATGAATCATATGAAGAGAGAAGCCAAGAGGAATTCACCCAAAGAAATTGAATTGTTTAATGATTGGTGTGGGTTAAGGATCTTTGTCATTTAAGATGAAGAGGGGAGGGATTGGATATTCTACAAAATACCGCTCTTCTTTAAAAAAGCGGTATTTTTATATCTTTTGTTTATGACACTATCTTTTTGATGATAATGACAAGTCATACAGTGTGATTAAGTTAGTTTTTTCTTCTCTGCTTTTCTTGATCATTGCTTGCTATGTCTTAAAAAGATGATATGTCTCTTCTTTAAGGTTGTTAAGAAATCGTAATGTTGCCAAAATATAACGAATAGCTAAAATTTTTTTGAAAACCATAATTACACGAGAATATTAAGTTTGTTTTCATTGGGCAGTTTTGTGATAACTTAAAAAATCAAGCATATGCTTTCTATAGGTATTAAAATTGTAATTTTTTATCTTCTTGTTGTTTTCTTATAAAAGTGGGAAGCCCCATATGATCAAGATATTTAAGGAAAGGGTGGGGTGGTAATTCTTCTACATTGACCATAGTTTTAACATCCCATTCGCCTGTGGCAATAAGAAGAGCTGTTGCGGCTGCTGGTACGCCAGCTGTATAGGAAATGCCTTGTGCCCCAGTTTCATGAAAAGCTTGTTTGTGATCGGCTATATTATAGATAAAAATTTCTCTCGAGTTTCCATCTTTTTCGCCTTTAATAAGATCTCCGATACAGGTTTTTCCTGTGTAGTCTGGGGCGAGAGAGGAAGGGTCGGGTAAGACGGCCTTCACGACTTTCAAGGGCACGACTTCTTGACCTTCTGCCGTTTTAATTGGTTGTTCGGATAAGAGTCCGAGGTTTTTTAGAACCGTAAAAACAGTGATATAACGATCACTAAATCCCATCCAGAAACGGACATTCTCTACATCAAGATTTTTGGAAAGTGAATGAATTTCATCATGTCCTGTCATATAGGCTTTTTGTTTTCCCACAACGGGAAGATCCCATTCATGGCTGATTTCAAACATTTTATTGGAAGTCCATTTTTTATTTTGCCATGACCATACTTGTCCTGTAAATTCACGGAAGTTAATTTCTGGATCAAAATTTGTAGCAAACCAACGCCCATGATTTCCGGCATTAATATCAATAATATCAATATCTGTGATTTTATCAAAATAATCATCGCGCGCTAATGCAGCATAAGCATTCACTACACCTGGGTCAAAACCTGCTCCTAAAATAGCGGTTATACCAGCTTTTTCACATTCTTGACGTCGAGGCCATTCATAATTGCCATACCAAGGAGGTGTTTCACAAATTTTCAATGGGTCTTCATGAATTGCGGTATCGATATAAGCGCATTTGGTTTCAATACAAGCTGAAAGAACAGACATATTAAGAAAGGCAGAACCAACATTAATGACAATTTCGCATTTGGTCTTTTGGATGAGCTTTATAGTTTCTTCTACATTCATGGCATTGAGCGAATGGCTTTTGAGAACACCCTGTTCTTTCATTGTGTTTTTTTCTTTAATAGAAGCAATGATGGCCTCACATTTTTTGAGTGTTCGTGAAGCAATATGAATTTCACCAAGAATATCGTTGTTTTGAGCGCATTTATGCGCAACAACTTGTGCAACACCTCCGGCACCAATAATGAGAACATTTTTTTTCATTGTAGGTCCATCTCCTTTTTAATACTGTTGTATGACGTTTTTTATGGTTTATCTTTATGAAAGGCTTTCCTGATAGTCGTTATAGCTGAATTGGCGTTGAAGTGTTAATGTACCATCGCACTCTTTGAGAACAATAGCAGGCATTGTAACGCCATTAAACCAGTTTTTTTTGACCATTGTATAACCTGCTGCATCCTGAAAAGACAGTCTATCGCCTATTTTAAGAGGTTTTTGAAATTGAAATGTTCCAAAAATATCGCCGGCAAGACAAGACTTTCCACAAATCATAATTTCGTGTGGACCTTGATTGGGTTCTAATTTGGCATTCTCACGATAAATTAAAAGATCAAGCATATGAGCTTCAATGGAGCTATCAACGATGGCAAGTTTTTTTTCATTATACAATGTGTCAAGAACGCTTACTTCCAGTGTGGTGCTTTTGGTAATAGCAGCTTCTCCTGGTTCTAGAAAAAGAGTGACACCATGAGTTTTAGAAAATTGTTTTAAGCGTTTTGCGAAAGCTTCTAGAGGATAATTTTCAGCCGTAAAATGGATTCCGCCGCCAAGGCTTATCCAGTCAACAGCAGAAAAAAGTTCTGCAAATTTTTCTTCCATATACCCAAGCATTTGGTTAAAAAGATTAAAGTCAGCATTTTCACAATTGTTATGGATCATCAATCCGTTGATAAGAGGCAGAACTTCTTTGATAGCGCTTTGGTTTGTTTCTCCTAAGCGGCTAAAAGGGCGAGAGGGGTTGGCAAGATCAAAATTTGATGCGCTCATTCCTGGGTTTAACCTTAAACCTCTTTGAATGGTTTTTGTTGCATCAGAAAAGCGTTGAAGCTGTTGGATGGAATTAAAGATGATTTTATCTGCATAACCACAGGCTTCATCAATTTCATCATCTGCCCAAGCCACTGAATAAGCATGGGTTTCTTTGCCAAATTTTTCTCTTCCTAAACGCAGTTCATAAAGGGATGATGATGTGGTTCCATCCATGAACTCAGACATTAAATCAAAAACACTCCATGTGGCAAAACATTTCAAAGCAAGTAAAATTTTAGCTCCGGACATTTCCCGTAAACGAGAAATTGTTTGCATGTTTTTGATGAGTTTCGATTTGTCTATAAGATAGTAGGGGGTTTTTATCATTATTTATTCATTCTTTTTTGTAGGATCTTATTGCCAAGATCAACGTTTAGTACAAAGAGTAACAGAATGTCTCAAGAAAAAAGAATCTTAAGAAAAGAATCTGTTTCTGTCCAGCAAGAGAAAGGCTTTCTGTAATTACTGTTGTTTATTATGTTGAGTTTTTTGTTATGAGTATGAAAAAAAAATTATATTATGCTTTAGCTTTTGTATTTGTTAGCAGTTTTTTCATTATAATAACCACTCTTGTTAATTGGGGGCAAAATAGGAGTGATGCTAAAGCCAAACTGGTTACTCAGACCTCTCTCCAAGATAGTTCGGTGCCTTTGATTTTTACGGGGCGTAGAGAACTTAATGGTTTTAAAGGTTATCGTCATTATCGGCGTGGTTATCGTAAATACAGTGATAATTGGTGGTATCCTGAAGTGGCATTTATTACATCACCGCACTTAAGCACAAAAGGCGCATCATTAAAAGTTGTACCAGATGCTAAAAAAGTGTTTTTAACTTCTTCTTCGGAAAAATTAGAAAAAAAAGAGCCATGGATGCTTAAACAACATATTGAATCTTGCCTTGCGCGTTATCGCTCTTATAATAAAAATGATAATAGTTTTCAGCCTTTTCATGGGGGGCGTAAGCAGTGTTTATCACGCTTTTTTAAAGGATAGAAATTATTAAATAAAATTTTAATTGCTTCTTGTCGTGGGCGTTATTGTTCTTAAAATAAAGAGAAGACTTGTGTGGTGCGCAGTATTTTCATGCCAGCATTGTTTTTTTTAAAATTTTAAATGCTTTTAAGTTTTATTAAATCTTATTATCATTAAGTGTGGAATGGGGGGTGAGAATATAAGTTTTTGTCGATGACAAAATATTAAGGCAAAATGGAGTTTAAAGAATGACAACACGGGAAGCAATGTTGGTATTGCTCGTTTTGCTTCCCTTTGGTGGAAGTGCTGTCATTGGCTTTTTTCGTTCGACAGCAAAAAATAATGAAGCCTGGTTTGCTGGGATTGTCGCGCTTTTCTGTCTTATTTTTACAATAATGCTTTATCCGGAAGTTCGCGGAAACCACATAGTGCGTTTAGATATTTCTTGGCTTCCAGAATGGGGAAGCGATTTGATTCTTCGTATAGATGGTTTATCGTGGCTTTTTTGCTTGCTCATTACAGGGATTGGGCTGCTTGTTGTCATTTATTCACGTTATTACATGGATCCAGCGGATTCTGTACCTCGTTTTTTTTCCTTTTTTTTGGCTTTTATGGGATCAATGATAGGAATAGTTTTATCAGGTAATCTCGTCTTTTTGGTTGTTTTCTGGGAACTCACTAGTATTTTTTCTTTTTTGTTGATCGGCTATTGGTACCATAATGCAAGTGCGCGTGAGGGTGCGCGTATGGCTCTAACGATCACAGGTTTTGGCGGCTTTGCCCTTTTTATTGGAGTTTTATTGATTGGGTATACTGTTGGCAGTTTTGATTTGGATAAGGTGCTACAGTCTGGAGATATGATCCGGTCAAGTTCTCTTTATAGTCCTATCCTTATTTGTATTTTATTGGGAGGGTTAACAAAAAGCGCGCAATTTCCCTTTCATTTTTGGCTACCCAACGCGATGGCTGCTCCAACCCCCGTATCGGCTTATTTGCATTCGGCAACAATGGTAAAAGCGGGATTGTTTTTGCTTGTTCGTTTATGGCCTGTGCTCTCTGGAACAGAATCTTGGTTTTGGCTGGTTGGCTTTTCAGGACTCTCGACATTGCTGCTAGGTGCCTATTTTTCCATGTTTCAGCAAGACTTAAAAGGACTGCTTGCTTACTCGACTATTAGTCATCTTGGATTAATTACAACGCTTTTAAGTCTTGGTAGTCCACTTGCATGTGTTGCGGCGATCTTTCATATGGCCAATCATGCTACTTTTAAGGCTTCTTTATTTATGGCTGCTGGCATTATTGATCATGAGACAGGAACACGTGATATGCGTAAACTGTCAGGGCTTTATCGTTCTATGCCTATTACAGCAACTCTTGCTTTAGTTGCGAGTGCAGCGATGGCTGGGGTTCCTTTGTTGAATGGTTTTTTATCGAAAGAGATGTTTTTTGCTGAAGCTGTTGAAACGCATATGGAATCATGGCTCGATTGGATTGCGCCTTATGTGGCAACGCTAGCTAGTCTGTTTAGTGTGACTTATTCTATACGCTTTATTCACGGTGTTTTTTTAGGACCAAAGCCTGACAATTTACCCAAGACTCCCCATGAACCACCGCATTTTATGCGTTTACCAATGGAGCTTTTGGTGTTTATTTGTTTAGCGGTTGGTATTTTCCCTAATTTAACAATAGGACCTATTTTAGATAATGCGGTCGTGTCTGTTTTAGGACCAATGACAATTCCTTATAGTTTGGCTGTTTGGCATGGGTTTAACACTCCATTAGTGATGAGTTTTGTTGCATTATTAGGGGGCGGATTGCTCTATGCTGTCGGGCATCGTTATTTTTTATCCTGTGATGATGGGGCTCCTTTTTTCCGTCACTTAAAAGGACCGCGTATTTTTGAACGCATTCTCGTAATTATTTCTTGGAAATGGGCCCGTGCGGTGGAATCTGCTTTGTCAACACGCCGTTTGCAGATCCAGTTGCATTGGATTTTTTGGGTCTGTTTTGCATTTGTTGGTCTTTTACTTTGGTGCGATGGTTTCATTCCAGTGGGGACATTACCGCTTTTTCCACTTGATATTCCTTTTCTCGCTCTTTGGCTGGTTGGCGGATTATGTGCGCTTTTAGTTGCTTGGCGAGCAAAGTTTCATCGTCTTGCTTCACTTATGCTTTTAGGGGGAGCTGGTTTGATGACTTGTGCAACCTTTTTATGGCTTTCTGCTCCTGATTTAGCAATAACACAATTGGTTGTTGAGGTTGTTACAGTCGTTTTATTATTGCTTGGTTTACGGTGGTTGCCTAAACGTTTGCATGATCCTGGGCCAGCTGCTGTTCATTTTTGGATTCGTTTGCGTCGTTTCCGTGATTTCATCATATCCCTTGTAGGAGGTGCTGGTGTAGCATGGCTTTCTTTTGCAGTGATGACACGTCCTCAAGGTACAACGATTTCTGATTTTTTTCTAACGCATGCTTACTCAGATGCTGGTGGTCGCAATGTTGTGAATGTGTTGTTGGTTGATTTCCGTGGTTTTGATACCATGGGAGAAATTGTGGTTTTGGGTGTTGTTTCCCTTACTGTTTTTGCCCTCTTACGACGTTTTCGTCCTGCGCCTGAGAGTATTGATGCGCCTTTTCAACAACGTATCCAGAAAGCCTTTGATATAGCACAGCCTAATCGAAATGTGGGAGATACAGTATTAAATTATTTAGCTGTTCCTGCTGTTATTATGGGTTGGCTCTTTCCGATTATTATTGCTTTTGCTATTTATTTATTCATGCGAGGGCATGATCTGCCAGGAGGTGGATTTGTCGGTGGTATTACTTTGGCGATAGGGTTTATTTTACAATATCTTGCACGCGATATTCGGTGGGTGGAAACGCATTTGAGAGTTTTACCTTTGCGTTGGATAGGCTTTGGCTTATTGTTGTCAGTTGTAACGGGGATGGGCTCTTGGTTTTTTGGATATCCTTTTTTAACATCCTTTTTTCGATATATTCATCTTCCGTTAATTGGGAAAGTTCCCATGACATCTGCTTTTTTGTTTGATTTTGGTGTACTTTCTCTTGTGTTGGGAGCAACTGTTCTCATTTTAATTGCACTTGCACACCAGTCAATTCGGAGTTACCGAATCGGTAAGAAACCTATTTTAAAAGAGAAGGAAAATTAATGGAAATTGTTCTTTCTTTGGGTATCGGTGTTTTTGTCGGATCAGGTATTTGGCTTGTTTTACGTCCACGTACTTTTCAAGTCATTCTTGGTTTGTCCTTGATCTCTTATGGTGTTAATCTTTTTATATTTTCAATGAGTAGACCGCGTAGTAATGCTGCTCCAATTGTTGATCCTACCACTGTTATTAATCCAGCTAATTATGTCGATCCTCTCCCACAAGCCTTGGTGTTAACTGCGATTGTGATTGGTTTTGCAACAACAGCTTTATTTTTAGTTATCTTGTTGGTTTCACGTGGTTTAACGGGTTCTGATCACGTTGATGGACGTGAGGTGCAATAATGGAAGTAGGGGTGCATCATCTCCTTATTTTGCCTATTCTTTTGCCGTTAATCACTGGAGCACTTCTTCTTTTTTATGATGAACGTCGTGCAAAACTTAAATCATTCATCAGTCTTTCTTCTGCGGGACTGTTGGTCGTTACTGCCATTTTATTGATTATACGTACTCTTGAAATAGCACCGGCTTGTGATGTTTATCGACTTGGTAATTGGCCGTCTTCTTTTGGAATTGTTTTAGTCCTTGATCGCTTAAGCGCTATGATGCTTTTACTTTCCAGCTTGTTGGTGACTAGCGTGTTGGTTTTTGCGCGGGCTCATTGGTACAAAGCTGGTTCTCATTTTCAGTCACTAATGCAATTTTTTATGGTGGGAATAAATGGTGCTTTTTTGACCGGCGATTTATTTAATTTATTTGTGTTTTTTGAAGTTATGTTAACGGCTTCCTATGGGCTTGCTTTGCATGGTTCTGGTCAGACACGCGTGCGCGCAGGGTTGCATTATGTCGTGGTTAATCTTGTTGCTTCATTATTTTTTTTAGTGGGTATAGCGCTCATTTATGGAGTCGTTGGTACTCTTAATATGGCCGATTTGGCTGTTAAAATAAAATATATATCTTCTACAGATATTGTTTTGTTCGAAATAGGTGTTGCACTTTTAGGTATTGCTTTTTTGCTTAAAGCGGGTATGTGGCCGCTTAATTTTTGGTTGGTGCCAACTTACAGTGCAGCAGCAGCACCCGTTGGAGCTTCTTTTGCACTTTTGAGCAAGGTGGGTATTTATATTATTTTACGTTTAACGTTGCTATGGTTTAGTCCTGAAAGTGAATATTTTAACCATTTTGGTCATACGGTTTTGTTTTATGGTGGGCTTGCCACTATGATTGTTGGTTTTATTGGGGTATTGGCGAGTCAAGTTTTGGTGCGTTTGGCAGCTTATAGTGTCCTTGTCTCTTCTGGTACATTGTTGGCTGCGATCGGCATCGGCAATGCAGCACTGACAGCAGGTGCACTTTTTTATATTGTTTCTTCAACTTTAGCACTGGGAGCTTTTTTTCTTTTGGTAGAGTTGGTTGAGCGCTGTCAAGATGTGGCTGCTAATGTTCTTGCTGTCACAATGGAGGTTTATGGCGACGATGAAGAGGAGGAAGAAGATGAAGTTGGCACATATTTCCCTGTAACCTTGGCAATTCTTGGGGCTTGTTTTGGTATCTGTGCCATTTTGATTATTGGATTGCCACCTTTTTCTGGTTTTGTTGCTAAACTTATGATGTTCATGGCAATTTTAAACCATAGTAGAGAGGATTTTTTTGCCTCTCTTCCGGTTTACCAAGATTGGCTTTTTGTAGTTTTTGTCACCCTCTCTGGATTTGCAGCTTTGATTGCACTGACACGAACGGGTATCCGAACTTTTTGGATTTCTCTTGAAGGTCGCGTTCCCCGTGTGCAGGTGATAGAATTTGCACCTATTGCCGTTCTTCTTGCCTTGTGTTTTCTTATAACAATTGTAGCCAGTCCTGTTAGTCATTATATGTCTGAAACCGCTAAGACTTTGTATGAACCTCAAAACTATATTGGGAGCGTTTTAACGGATTTTTCTCTCGGGGAGATGAGTAAATGAATCGTTTTTATACTTCCCCTTTTTTCAGTGGTGGCATTGTCCTTATGTGGCTTATTTTAAATGGTTTTAGTTTAGGGCAATTGCTTTTAGGGATTTTAACTGCTTTGTTTTGTGGTTGGATGATACGGCTTCTGGAGCCAGAGAAGGCTGTTATTAAAAGCTGGAGTGCGGTTTTTCGTCTCGTTTTTCGAGTATTTATAGATTCTATATTCTCAAATGTTTCGGTGGCTTGGTTTGTTTTAACAAAAAGGTCTCGAGAGCAGAAGTCTGGTTTTATTGTAGTACCTCTTCTGCTTCATAATCGCACTGCTTTGGCTATTTTAGCGTGCATCCTTTCGGCAACCCCTGGAACTGCTTGGGTTGCCTATAATAGTAAAAAGGGTGAACTTTTGCTTCATGTCTTAAATTTAAAAAATGGATATGATTACAAACAGTTGATCAAACAACGGTATGAGCAATTGCTTTTGGAGATTTTTTTATGAGTATGGTGATTCTTTATTGGGGGCTTTTCTTTTCACAGTTTTTTTTAAGTTTAGCGGTGATTTTCGCGCTGTTTCGGTTGATTCGTGGTCCACGGGCACAGGATAGAATTGTTGGTTTGGATGCCCTTTATATAACCACTATTCTTTTGTTTCTTACATTCGATATTCGTTCTGGAACAACCATTTATTTTGTCGCAGCTCTCATTATTGGGTTGTTGGGTCCAGTCTCGAGTATTGCTTTGGCGAAATTTCTCATGCGAGGGGAGATTATTGAATGAAAGATGATGTATCGCTTGTGGTTGCTATTGCTATCACGATTTTCTTAATATTAGGGTCGGGACTGACATTGATCGCAACAATAGGTTTGGTGCGTTTTTCCAATTTTTATAAGCGTTTGCATATGCTTTCAGTATGTACGAGTTGGGGCGTTGGTAGTATTCTTATTTCTTCATTTCTTTATTCAATATTTGTGGACCATTATTTTGTTTTTCATGAAGCGTTGCTGATGTTTTTTTTGTTTTTAACAGCGCCGATAGCTTCTATGTTGCTTTCACATACAGCAGCTTATCGACATCATTCAGAAGAACAGTCAGAAAAACCGCTGGCTCTTTTATTACACCAGACGGAGGAAAAGTTACCCACATCAGAAGGAACATCAAGAGATGAGAGCCAGCGCGGTTCTTGAAATGTAAGAACCTTCCTTATTCTGTGCTTTTTTCTTCTACACAGTGGATGGGCTTTTCTTCTTTTGGATCATTAATAAGATCGTAAAATATGGCTTCATTTTTAGTTATCCACCAAATGTATTGACCACCCACATATTTTCCTCCAGAAGCGGCAATTACATTAGAACCAACGATGCGCTTACCGTTCCATTTTAAATCAACAAGCGCAATATTGCCAGCATTATGATAAGTTGCTTCAACATGCTCTTTGCTTGTTCCCATATCGCATTGATAGGAGACGGTCTCTGTTGTTGGTTCTGGATCATCTGGTACTTTAATGACTAAAGAACTTGCTAATGCATTAATTGAACCGAGGAGGAACACACTTAAAGTAATGAAAAATTGTTTAGTAAAAGAAATTTTTTTCATAATATTTCCCGTGTTATTTAAAATAATAATGTTGACTCATCTTTACAGAGGATAGGTTTTTTTTCTTCTGGATCCTGAGCAAGGTCATAAAGCGTGACTTCTTTGTTCTTCTCCCACCAGATATACTGAGCTCCTGCAAATTTTGCTCCTGTCGCAGCGATGACATTAGCAGCAATGACACGATCACCGTTCCATTTGAAATCAACCAACGAAATATTGTCAGCATTAAGATAGACTGCCTCAACGCGCTCTTTACCTGTTTCAGTATCACACTGATAGGTAATGATCTCTGTTTTGGGCTCTGGATTGTCTGGTACTTCAATGATTAAAGAACCAGCTAAGCTATTGTTTGAGCTGAAGAGTGATAAACTTAAAGCGGTGAAAAATCCTAAAATGTGCAAAGTTTTTTTCATGATGCTTCCCTATATTCCTAATATTGTGCACAAAGAATAATTTGACTGATACGATGGTGTCTACGGCAGGATTCGAACCTGCGACCCCAGGATTCATACCACTTCGATTTTCACCGCCAGCCTTATCGGCTGTTTGTGGTCTGGACTGTCTCTTCACCTTGAAGCTTTTGCTCTTTAGGTGCTGCCCGTTCAGTCTCTACACCTTTCTCTCATTTGAAGAGAGACTTGGCTCGGGATTGGCATATAGTCGCCCATGAAGCTTTCCCCGAATTTGAGCAGATTCACTTTGAGGATTTCTCCTCAAAGTGCCCAATTTCTTTAGGAATCCTGTGCTCTATCCTACTGAGCTACGCAGACATCATCATATTTAATCTTTAATAGAAGTATAAAAACGAATCAATTATATTCAATATGAATTAACGAATTTCTGTTAATTTTTGTTCCAAAAAGGATAAAACTGCATCTGGTGAAACATTTTTTGCAATAAATGATTGGCCAAGTCCGCGCGTTAAGATGAAGGTCAAATTATTTTGTAAAACTTTTTTATCTTGGGCAATGAGAGTCATTAAAGTTTCAGCATCTGGTAGACACCCTGGGATATCCTTTAATTGTGTAGGTAATCCTATTGCTTTAAGGTGTGCTTCAACGCGTTGTGTAAGCGTGGGGCTTATTAAATTTAATTGAGCAGAAAATTGATGCGCTAGAATCATTCCAATTGCTACAGCTTCACCGTGAATTAAACGCTTTGAGTCATAAGCGGTTACTGTTTCAAGCATGTGTCCAAATGTATGGCCGAGATTTAAGAGTGCGCGCTCTCCTGTTTCGTGTTCGTCACGTGCTACAATGGCAGCTTTAAATTGGCATGAGCGGACAATGGCCTCTGTTCGCATAGGGCCATTAGAAAAGACTTCTTGTCCATTTTTTTCAAGCCATTCAAAAAAATCAGGCTGGTTAATGAGTCCATATTTGACCATTTCCGCGTAACCAGCACGAAATTCGCGCAGTGATAGGGTATCAAGGACACAGGTGTCAGCAATAACGCATTGCGGTTGAAAAAAAGCACCAATAAGATTTTTGCCATATCGGCTGTTGATGCCTGTTTTTCCACCAACAGAGGAATCAATTTGTGCAAGAAGCGTTGTGGGCATTTGAATGAAGTTCATACCACGGCGGATTATACTTGCAGCAAATCCTGCTAAATCGCCAATGACACCACCGCCAAAAGCAATAACACAGTCGCCTCTTTCTAAACGCGCGGCAAGAATTTGATCGATAACAACTTGCAGGGTTGAAAATGATTTTGATTGTTCTCCCGCTTCTACAATAATAGGGACAGTATGAATTTTATTTTTTGTTAACTCTGCTTGTAATATCTCCAAATGAAGGGACGCGACATTTGTATCTGTAACAAGTGCCAAGCGCGTTGGAAGAGGATCTTTTTTGTTAAGAGCATGTTTAATCTGTGAAGCAGCTTGTGCAATTAGACCCGGACCAATGATGATATCGTAACAGTGTTTGTCCAGTTTAACAGTGACGGTTTTGGTTTGCATGCTGGTTATCCCTATTGTTAATTTCTGTGTATAGGTAGTGCTGTACGGATCGTATAACATTTTGTGCTACGGTATGACGGCTTTCTTTATGACTGTTAATTGTTAAGTTTGCCTTTTCATAGATAGGATAACGCTGTTCCATGAGTTTTTGCATGGTTTCTTTAGGATTGGCTGTTTGAAGCAGGGGACGTGTCGGGTGCTTTGAGACACGTTGCATGAGGATATCAAGATCGACTTTTAGCCATATAGATATACCATTTTTGTGAATGGCTTTTCGGATATTTTCATTTATGTAGGCACCACCACCTGTTGCTAAAATAAGGGGACTTTTTTTCATGAGGTTTAGAATAACACGCTGTTCAAGAGCACGAAATTCTGATTCACCATAAATTTCAAAGAGTTCCGTGATTGTCATTTGTGCAGCTTTTTCAATTTCTTGGTCAGAATCATAAAAGGGTAAACGAAGCATGGTGGCGACGCGTTTTCCGATCACTGATTTGCCTGCCCCCATAAGGCCAACAAGGACAAGTGCTCTTTTATCAAGGGACGATAAGAGCTGATTCTTTATTTGTGTTATGGGGATTCGTTTTGGTCGATTGCTTTTCATAACTTTATTTCGGCATTTATCCATCTTAAAGTCAATTCCTGTTAATCTTTGTGAGGCATTATACGAGATAGAATATTTTTGGGTAGGTTATTGTCTTATGCCAACATTGACTAGATTTTTGATGATTCTTTTCATTTTGTTTTCTGTTTTTTTCATTATAATGGGTGCTCTTGTGGTTTGGGTTGAACCAGTAACTGTGGATATGTACATTGATGTTCCCTTGGATTCATGGAATCTTTCTACGGAAGTGAATCAATGAAATGAAAAGTGGTGCTGTGATAGATCATTTTCTTGAGATGATGAGCGCGGAGAGAGGGGCTTCACCTCATACACTTGCGGCTTATCAGCATGATTTGCAGTGGGCACAAGACGAATTGTCTTCACACTCTGTTTCGCTTTTTTCAGCACAAAAAGAAGATTTAATTACCCTTTTGTCGCTTATGCATACTTTTGGTTTTGCGGCATCATCGCAAGCGCGCCGTTTATCGACTTTGCGTCAGTTTTATCAATTTCTTTATGCTGAAGGGTTGAGAGCAGATGATCCCTCTCATGATATTGATGCACCTCGTCAGGGGCGTCCTTTGCCCAAAATCATGAGTGAAGATGCAGTGATAAAATTGCTTGATTTGGCACAGTTAGAAGTCAATCAAGCAGATTATGGGTCCAAAGAGTATTTCCGTGCACTGCGTCTTCAGCTATTGATTGAAATGCTGTATGCAACGGGATTACGCATCAGTGAGTTGGTGAGTCTGCCGGTTCAGTCTGTTCGAAGGAAGGAGTACAGCGTTTTGGTTCGTGGTAAGGGCAAAAAAGAACGAATGGTGCTGTTATCAAAAAAAGCATGCCAAGTTCTTTCACAGTGGTTAAACTTGCGTGATCAGGGAAAGGGTGCTACGAGTTCTTATCTTTTTCCCGCGCATTCCGAGACAGGATATATTGCTCGTCAAGTCGTTGCGCGGGAGTTGAAAAATCTCGCTAGAAGAGCAGGAATAGAAAGTGATAGCTTTTCTCCCCATGTGTTGCGTCATGCTTTTGCTAGTCATCTTTTGCAAAATGGTGCTGATTTGCGTGCCGTTCAACATTTGTTAGGTCACTCTGATATTGCTACTACTCAGATTTATACCCATGTGTTGGAAGAGGGACTTTATCGTTTAGTCAATGAGCATCATCCACTTGCCGATGAGCAAAAGGCTCGTTAAAGAAAAGGTGATGTTTTTGAAAAAGACTTTATAAAGCAAATTATAAGTGTATAAGTGACACTGAATGAGTTGACACAAATGTATAATTATCTTGATTTTGAAAAACCAGTTGCTGATCTTGATGGGAAAATTCTTGAATTAAAAAAAATTTCTCAGGAAAAAGGCAGTCTTGATATGAGCGATGAGATTGCTCGCCTTGAAACGCGTTCCCAAACAGCCTTGCGCGATATTTATAAAAAATTATCGCCGTGGCAAAAAACGCAAGTTGCTCGTCATCCTAATCGTCCCCATTTTATGGACTATTCTAAACGCCTATTGAGTGACGTTACGCCTTTGGCCGGAGATCGCAAGTTTGCTGAAGATGAGGCTATTCAAGCGGGGTTTGCACGCTTTAAAGGTGAGGCCGTTGCTTATATCGGTCAAGAGAAAGGTTATGACACGCAAACACGTTTGCGCTATAATTTTGGTTCTGCACGTCCAGAAGGCTATCGTAAAGCTGTACGTATTATGGAAATGGCTGATCGTTTTGGTTTGCCACTTCTCACTTTTGTTGATACGGCAGGCGCTTATCCTGGTGTGAGTGCTGAAGAACGGGGGCAGGCAGAAGCAATTGCCCAATCAACAGCTACAACTTTGCGTTTGAAAGTTCCTGTAGTTTCCGTTGTTATTGGAGAAGGCGGTTCTGGAGGGGCGATAGCAATCGCGGCTGCCAATAAAGTTTATATGTTGGAGCACGCAATTTATTCTGTTATTTCACCAGAAGGAGCAGCTTCTATTTTATGGCGTGATCCAGCTCGTGCGAAAGATGCTGCAATGAATATGCGTATTACCGCTCAAGATTTGTATCGCTTAAAGATTATTGATGGCATTATTTCGGAACCTTTAGGGGGAGCACATCGTGGCAAAGAGATTGCCATTGATGCAACGGGTGATGTTATTTCAGAGGCTTTAAAAGCTATGGCTGGAAAAGATGGTGAAGTTCTTAAACAAGAGCGAAGAGAAAAATACCTTCAAATTGGTCGATCTCTAACATAGGTCATTTTTTGTGAGGGGATTGATTGGAGTTTTATTCGATGACATTTAGCAGATTCCTCGCTGTGTGCATGTTGTTTGTAATGGGAATATTGACAGCATGTGAAGGAAGATTACCAGCTTCTATTCGTGCTAAGGTTGAGCAGCCGTTGCCGCAAGAAATCCAGAATAGAATGGCTTTGTACGATATTGATCCTTATGCACCAATTGTAATGCGATTTTTCAAGGAAGAAAATCTTGCTGAAGTTTGGAAACAATCTCGTTCAGGACCTTTTATCTTGGTTGCTCGCTATGGTATTTGCAAATGGTCTGGTAAGCTTGGACCTAAATATAAAGAAGGGGATCTTCAGACACCAGAGGGGTTTTATACTATTAGCGCAAACCAAATGAATCCTTATTCAAAATATTATCTTTCTTTTAATATAGGATTTCCTAACCTTTATGATCAAGAAAATGGTCGCACAGGAAGCAATCTTATGGTGCATGGTTCTTGCTTTTCCGCAGGTTGTTATTCTATGAGTGATAAGAACATGGCTCAGATTTATGCGTTTGCACGGGATGCTTTTAAAGGAGGACAAAGAGAGTTTCAGTTACAGGCTTTTCCTTTCCGCATGACCGAGGATAATATGTCACGTCATAGCAAGGATCCTCATTATCAATTCTGGGTTATGCTTAAGAAAGGTTATGATTTTTTTGAAAAAAATCGTCAACCTCCAACTGTTGAGGTTTATGGAAAACGTTACGTTTTTAATCGCGATATTGATAAAACTTCAGTTTCTCGAATGCCGTGAGTGTTATTGTATTCTATTGCACTGTAACACTATCACTTAATAATGGCGATACAGGATATGCAAAAACTTTGCACATAAGGTGTTTAAGTGAGTAGTCAATATTTTAAAGCGCAGAGTTTTTTCATAGAGCCTTATGTAAGTAAATCAGATGAAGTGGGAAGCCAAGAGGAATTTTCTCAAAGAAGTTGGATTGTTTGCACATCGGCACTGGTGTCAATCTTCGTTTTTAGTGAAGAGTAAGTTAACATGGAATGTGCCTCTCTTTTTATTTCTTTCAAAGAGTTTTATTCTTTTATGCTGTAAAATATTGTCTTGTCGTGCTGTTATATAAGATACATTCACATATTTTAAAATGCGATATTGCCTCTGTCTGATTTTGGTTTTTTCTTAACAGGGATTTTGATTTCAATTAGCTTGAATAAATATAGAGTTGAGCAGAATATTTTAGAACCAAGAATTTGGCCAATCTGTCTGTGAAATGAATCACATGAAGTGGTTTGCAGATGAAGCGCATTTAGAGAGAAAACAATCTGTTTACAGATTGATGGATATTGAAAATTTTTATCATAACAATTTGATTTATAATGATAGTTTATAATTTTTCAGTTTGAATTAGGGACTAAATATCATAAGATCCTTTTATCTTAAAATTTGTTTATGGTGAATCAATCGAAACCATTTTTTGCACGCCATAAAATTGGATTGGCATGTGAATAAAATTTTTAAAGAAAGGAGTACAGATAGTTCTCATGAGTACTCTAAAGTGCCAAGTTTTTTCAAAACATTTTTAACTGGCAAAAGTATGAGGCGATCAGTTTACATATTTATAGAGTAAAGATGGAGAATGGGCCTTATACATTTCATGGAGAATTTTGTATTATATTATTTATGGGTAGCGTCTTGAAATAGGAATAATGCGTATTGAGAGACGATGTTTTTAAACGAGTGCGTGAATTCGTGATACAATGGTATTCTATTTTGTGTGAGGGCGACGATTTTACAGATAAGGGTAATATGTTAGCGCTGGAGTGTTTTAATAGATAGTCATTTTCCGGCATGTGATTTTGTAAGAGAGCTAAAAAGTTTCAATTGTGGTAGTCTATGGGGATTTTGCCGCTCAGTGAAAAGGTACGAATAATTTTATGAGAGGCATTATTGTGCAGAAAGCATTGTTAAAAATGTGTATTTTCTTATTTTTTATTCCATTATGTTAATAAACTTGAATAGAAATATTTATGAAAGTTTTTTATAAATTTATAACATTTTGATTATAAAGATAATTTAGTGTTATTCAAGTTAAATTAGAACCCTGAATACCGTAAGATTCCACATTTCAAAGCTGTTGCATGTTGAATAAATTAAAACCATTTGCTTGCACATTACAAGCGAGGATTGCTGCGTGGGTGAAATTGTACAAGAAAGACTAAAATGCTTTTTACAAACTGTTTCAAGTGCCAAAAGCTTTTTGTTTCAACATTGGGAATTAGCAAAGTGTGTAATGATGTGCCGGTTTGCTCCTTTAAAAACATAAAGATGGTGGTGTCAATGAATTTAATGCTATATCATTGAAGAGGAGAAAAAATTAAAATTTTATTCCTGGAATGACCAGAGGATTTTCTAAGAGAGCTGTTTTGTCTGCAGTATCTATTGCTGGTTTATTAAAAAAAGCATTGAGGAGTTTTTGTATAGCTTCTTTTTCAACACCATCGGCAATGATGACGAAACGTGTTTGTTTTATTCCTTTTGGCCATGCTGGCAATCTTATGGGAGGGTGAAAAAATGTTTGTACGCCATGTAATACGAGTGGGCGATAAGGGTCATCACGCAATGCGATAATTGCTTTAATACGTAATAATTTTGTACCATAACGCTCTTGTAGGAGATCTAAAAAGGCTTCAATTGTGCCGTAATCAACAGGACCCTCACAGTTTAGTGAAAAGGTACGAATGGTTTTATGGGGGGTATGATCATGCGGGGTAGTCGTAAGATTTTGTTTAAGTTTTGTATTTTCTACTTTTTCAGCCCATAATGTGTTATTTATTAATAGATTTGAACAGAAATCTTCAGAATGGGCGTCAATGATTTGTGCTGTAGGATTCATTGTTTTAAGTGTGCTAAGGAGTGTATCTGAAAGCGTTTGTGGGTCTCTAAGATCTGTTTTGGTGAGAATGATTTTATCAGCAAATATTAATTGTTTATATATTTCAGGATAGCGCTCACATATGGAAAGCGGGCTTAATGTATCAAATGTTGCAAGAACAGCATTTATGGACAATGTTTGAATAAACAACGGGTGGCTTAAAAGTATTTGTAAAATAGGGGCGGGATCAGCCATCCCTGTGGTTTCAATGATAATATGATGGAGTTGTTTGATCTGTCCTGTCTGAACGCGATTTATTAAATCAATTAATGTGTCGATGAGATCACTGCGTAAATTGCAGCATAAGCAGCCATTGGCAAGCTCAATAATTCCTTCTGTCGTTTTTTCAACCAGAAGGTGGTCAATACTGATTTCGCCGAATTCATTGATGATAACAGCACATTCTGTTAAAAGAGGGTCTTGTAGCATACGGTTGAGCAAAGTTGTTTTGCCAGAGCCTAAAAAACCTGTAATAAGTGTGAGGGGGATGCGCTTTATTTTCATGTTAATCATCAATCATAGTTTTGTTTTTAAAAAATATATCTCAGTATGTCTAACCAATTTATAATGGTGTCCGTGAGGGATATAATGGTTAATCCCCCATGAAATCCATTGTACCACTATCTTTACGCTTATAAAGGTAGGTGCACGTGGGTATATCATACACTTTTTAGCGTCAATGTTACGATAATTCTTAGTTCTTGAAAGGACTTATAGGAAGAATTTTTATTCTTTGTTTTAATTATTTTATCTACATGTTCATCCACCTTGTGGTGGCAAGAAACTGGTTTTTATTGCTTCAACAAATACAGATTTGAAATGAGAGAATCTTACAATACTTGTGGTTCTGACATAAGGTACAAAATAATTAATTATCATTATAAATCAAAGTATTATAATTAATTTTAGATTATGATTTATGACTTTTTATAGAATGGTTTGCGTGCCTTTTATACGGAATATAGGGTTTTCTTAGTGGTTTTACTGTCATTTTAGGTGTTTGTGGCGTACGAATGAGATGTACTGATAAAGGATGAGAAAAAGAAGGTGGAGCAGTGATAAAAGGTGAGGTGAGAATAATATTTCCTTGATCATCATATGAATTTGCATGCATTTTTATGGCTTCAGGTGTGCATGTTTGTTGTCTCATATTGTTGGCTTGTGTTATGTTGCTCCCATAAGGTTTTAATGTTGCTAGTGTTAATTGGGGGTTTCCTTGGTGCAAAAATCCTGTTTCAAGAAGTTGTGCAGCTTTTTCTTCTCTTTCACTTATGTTGTTAGCACCTAGAATGACAGCAATAATTGTACGTTTATTGCGGGTGGCTGAGGCAACAAGATTAAAACCAGAGGCACAAATAAAGCCTGTTTTCATACCGTCTATCCCATAAAAACGGCCAATGAGGTTGTTTGAGTTATGTTGGATTTTTCGATTATTACCAAAATCAATGGCTGGAATAGAAAAATAATGAGCATATTGTGGAAATTCTCGACGTATTTGAACGGCTAAAAGAGCAATATCGCGTGCCGTGGAGTAGTTTTGAGGATCTGGTAAACCACTTGCGTTCGCAAAATGGGTGCCAAACATGCCTAAACGTTTAGCTTCGCTATTCATTTTACGTACAAAATCTTTCTGTGAACCCGCAATAGCTTCACTCATGGCAATGGCTAAATCATTGGTAGATTTAACCATGGTAATACTTAAGGCTGTATCAAGTGTGAGTACAGAACCAGCTTTATAGCCTGAACGATATGAGGGAGCTTTTGCGGCGTATTCGCTGATGGTGATATGTTTGTTTGGTGAAACTTCCCCTCGGCTCATGGCACGAAAAATAACATAAGCGGTCATTAATTTTGTCAAGGAAGCAGGATACCAACGCTCAAAAGCTTGATTATGTTTTAAGATACGCCTCGTTGTAACATCAACAGAAATAAAAGGCTGCGCTAGAGCAACAGCGCTGGATAAACTCAAAATCACAGAAAAAAATAAATTATAGAAGAGACGTTGCATTAATTTAAATCTAGTTCCCTCTTATTCGTTATTTAGAATTGTTTTAATGTAGCACACAAAGCTTTTAAGTCTAGGATAGGGAGGAAAGATGGTTAATTGCTGTATCCGTTGTGTATGTGGGATAAAAAACAACACTCATTTTTATTTTCCCCTTGAATTTGGTTTGATGACTTAAGTATCTCAAGAAATACTTTTTAAATAATGAAGATTGTACAAGATTTCAGATTCTTGGGGGATTGATGTTTCTTAGGAAGGAACGAATCTGCATAATCATACATTTTTCTTGCTTTCCTATTAGGACAGCCCTTGGTATTTGAGACGGTTCGTAAAAAGTATTTTAATCTTTTCTTGTATCGTTTTATTCACACGAGGTATCCCCGTTTGTAATGTGCAAGAAAATAATTCTAATTGATTCAACCTAGAGTAGATTTGAAATGAGAAAATCTTACGGTATTCAGGGTTCTCATTCAAGTTGAATAACGCTAAAATATCCTTATAAATCAATGAGATGTAAGTTATTTAAATGATTTTAAAGAGAGGAAGAATTCTTTTTCAAAAAAATTTACACATTGATTATTTCTTATCATGTACATGTGTTTTATAATTTTGAATTAGAAAGTTTGAAGTATCTTTCTTATATTTTTGTTTCCTATACTCCGCTCAATATACAAAGTGATGCATTATTCTTATCAATCAGTGCATTGTTTCATGATGATTTAGTTTTTGAAGTTTCTGAACAGCGTATGGTGGCATAGGAGGAGGGGTAGGATCTTGAGCTGCTAAGAGAAGCAGTTCATCACACGCTTTTTCAGTTTTTTGGACAAGTTGATCTAGAAAATCACGTTTGCTTAAACCAGCCTCTATCGGGGGAAGAATACGGACACGAATTGTTCCAGGATAGCGGCGAAAATTATTGCGTGGCCAATATAAACCCGCATTATGTGCAATAGGAACAACTTGAAGTCCTAATTCATTATAGAGCGCGACAATTCCTGACTTATAATCTGGTTCTTGACCGGGTTGTCGGCGTGTTCCTTCGGGAAAAATCAAGATTTGGCGCCCTTGTTTTACTTTCTCTTTTGCTTTTTGTATAATCATTTTTAAGGCTTTGATGGGTGTTGTGCGGTTAATGGGGATAATTTGCGTTTTTGCCATATACCAGCCAAACAATGGAATCCACATCAATTCACGTTTTAAAATGAGAGTGGGATCATCAAAATAGGGAACAAGACTGAAAGTTTCCCAAGCCGATTGATGCTTTGGAGCAATGATATAGGGTCCTTTGGGAAGATTTTCTAAACCTTCAATCTCATAACTTGTGCCTGCGATGTATTTTTGCAAAAAGAGAGTAACGCGCGCCCATGTTTTAGGGACAATCCATGCCTTTTTGCGGGGCATTAAAAAATAAACGGGAGCGTAAAGAATCATTTGTATGAAAGTTGTTGTATAAAAAGCGAACGTAAAAAGAATAGAACGAAGGATAAGCACTACATTTTCCATTTTATATCTATAAGAAGACTTCGTATATAATATAATTCACGTGAGAAAACATCTTCTTTATATTTTTTCAAGCATCTATTTTTCGGTAACTCATTTTCCGATATTTAAAAACAGAAGGAAAGAGGTTGATGGAATTACAAAAAGATAAACTTTTTATTCCACGGATTTTATCTATTGCGGGAACAGATCCTTCTGGTGGCGCTGGAATGCAGGCGGATTTGAAGGTTTTTTCAGCTATGAAAACTTATGGTATGAGTGTGGTTACAGCTGTTGTTGCACAAAATACTCAGGGTGTGCGTTCTTTTCAGGCATTAGATGCTTCTTTTGTTGCAGATCAAATTGATTCTGTTTTTGAGGATATCCATGTTGATGCCGTTAAAATTGGTATGGTTGCAAATGCTCAGATTGCACAGGTTATTGCAGAACGTCTTGCTTATCATAAAGCGCGTTTCATTGTTTTTGATCCGGTTATGGTTGCAAAAAGTGGTGATGTTCTTTTAAAGTCTGATGCAATTGAAATTATGCGTGATGTTCTTGTGCCGATGTCAACTTTGATCACGCCAAATTTGCCTGAAGCTGCATTGTTATTGGGATGTGAAGTGCAATGGTCTTTAGAGACTATGTATCAATATGCTCCACGACTCTTGGCGCTAGGGTGTCGTGCAGTTTTGTTAAAAGGGGGACATTTGAATACGCTTACCAGAAATAGTACAGAAAATTACGATTGTTCTAGTCCAGATCTTTATTGTGATTGTGAAAACCTTGTTATACTTGAAGCCTCTCGTCTTTCAACCACTCATGATCATGGGACAGGGTGTACCATTTCTGCTGCCATTGCAGCTCTGTTACCTACCCAACCTTTGGATTGCGCTGTTAAACAAGCAAAAGATTATTTGCATGGCGCTTTAACTGCCTCAGATGCTTTAAAAGTAGGGAAAGGGCGAGGGCCGCTTCATCATTTTTATGCATTATGGAAAGATTAATACAACGATTGATAGTGAAAAATCTTCACTTTATGAATTTGTTTCGTCATTATATGCTGTTTTGGACTTATGACTGATAAGTGTTAGCGCATTGTAGCTTAACAGTTATTTTGTATTAAGAAGGATGAGAAAAAAATGTTATAATTTGTTTCTTTTATATATTTTTTACGATTAATCTATCCTGTTTCAGAGGCAATTTTGAGTATAAAAAAAGAGAGAGAAAGGAATTGTAAAATCAGGATTTGATAGAAAAAAGGATAGAGGGAAAGACCAATATTAAAGCTGGCTGATCCCACTATATTTGCTGTTTCTTATATTGGTGGCAAAACAGGATGAGCCAAAATCGTTATCAAAATTATTGAAGATATCTAACATTTACAGAGTTTTTTGTCGGCATGGATAGGGTTTTCTAAATAGAAATTGATACTTTCTGATGGAATTATCAATGATCTTTCAGGTGATGTGGTAAATTTTTTTCGGATATTACAACGTCATTATCCTTTTTATGGAACTGCTTTATGGAATTATTGGCGTTTCAGATGAGTAGCCATGAGGAGTTTCAATATTTAATACAGCAAGATCTAGAAACTTTCACGCATTTAGAGCGGGTTTTAAGGTTTTTATATTTATAGTGATTAAATTTTAGCGAGAAGATAGTCGATCGTACAATCGGAGTTTCAATAGACCTGTAGCGTATGGTTTAATCTTTTCAAAATTGAATTTTTATTCTGTTGTTTAGCAGATGTTACCATTAAACATTTAAAATGGTCTGATTTTATTGTGCGCTATGACGGTTTCAACACCTTATGTTACCTTATCTTGATTGAAGTTATGTTCCTCATGTAAAATAGAATGCACTTATATTGTTAATTCACATGTTTATTTTAAAGAGATTTCTCTCAAGGTGTGTCACATCCATTTTATAATAATGTTCGTGAATGGTCTAAAGCCTCTATGAAGTGTATAAAACTATTATGCTTCCCATTTTTACGTTTTCAAGGTGAAAGGGGTCCCCCCCTATACTATTTTAGCTCCCAATGTTGCGATAATCTTTGGTATTTCAGAGCGTTCAGAAGAAGAGTTTTTATTCCTTTCTTCAAGTGAATTTTATCGATACGTCAATTTTGCCTGTTATGCGTGAGAAGATGATTGTGAGTGATTTTAATGTATAGAGATTTGAAATGAGATAGTCCTATGATATTTGAGACGCTTGCTCAATATGAATAATTATAAATTATCTTTATAAATCAAGTTGTTAATTTATTTTTGTGTTGAAGATTATTCTGGATAAGAATTTGTTCAAGCAAGAGGATTACCAAATGATGTCAACGCTGTTTACACAAGTACAAGGGAAAATTTCTTTTGTCTTTCAAATGATGTGCTAGAAATCCCAAAAACTTAATTCACTCTACATAATAGGTGAAAATAGTTTATTTCGTGTAAAAATAATACAATTAGCGTGAGAGATTTCTCATCATCAACTGTGATATAAAAAAGAAACAATACACATAAAGGACCTTTAAATGATCTTTGAAAGTTTTTTTAAGCTCCTTTGGTTATTTTATAAAGCGAAAATTTTTTCTATTAATTAACTAACAGACTAACCATCTAACAAACTATGATGCAACTGTCGTTCTAAATATTTGCTTTCGAGTTCTTCATAATTATCAGTAACAAACAGTAGATTATTGATCATATAAAAAATTTACACTTATTCAACTTAGATTTGTGATAGATATCTTTATTTAAGACAAAGTAAGAAAATAAGAAAATTTGAGTGAGTCATTTAAAACAATTATATTTGTAATGATTTTAGCTTTTCACTATCAGTAGTAAAGGGGATTGGCCAAGCTTCCTTGGTTGTATCGATTGCTTGATCATATCTGAGCTCTGCTGAAAATAATAAATTCTTTTAGTTGATGAGCAAAAAAGAATTCATCACTCAATGATCATGTGTTTATTGGAATAAATTTTAAATTCACCAAAGTTTGTAAAGCCCAATTTTTTATAAATGCCAATTCCCTCGTGAGAGGCTTGCATACCAATAACATGACATTTCTTTCTTTTTAAATGCTCAATAGCAATTTTTGTCATGAATGACCCAACACCTCTTTTCTGAAAATCTGGATTGGTGACAATATCATACACTCCACCAACTCCATCTGCTTTAATACAAAAATATATTGCTATAGGATTGTTATTTATATAACCAACGAACATCTCTACATCAGAGTCTTTATTTATAACAACGGCCTATTGTTTCATAAAATATAACTGCTTCTTCATCAAAAGGCTCGAAGACTGATGCCATAACATTTCCATAATCTCTAAAATCTTGAAGTGATTCAACTTCCTTGATTTTGAAGTTATCCGGCATAGAAGTAACATGTGAGTCTATATTTTGCGCTAAAGCTGCCATGCCTACCTCTGTTTCAACATGCTCTAAGCTAATAGATAAGAGAACTTCATCAACTTTATAATGAGACGAATGAGGTCCAACCCACCAAGCTAAAGGTAGTTTCTGCGCATTACAAGAAAGCGATTATAGATTTTGCCTGCTCCACAGGTATAGTTTCTTGTAAATTTTTAGCAGAGATAATATTGAATGTATCTGAAGCAAATGTTGAATTTAATAGAAGAAACGCCATTTGAAAAATCAACAACCTTTATTTTAGGGCACAATTTTGGTAAAAAACGTACTTTTGAACAAAAATTATTCTCTAATGATAAGTCAATTTTTGATTTGTTTAACATTTGTTTTTCTTGTTATTGCTCATCATTTCTAATTAATCTTTTATACGGGGGCTGTAAAAAAATCCGTCTAAGTTAAAAATTATTATCTTAGATCTAAGCCCCAATCCAATAGATGCTTCACAAGAAATTACGAATCTTAGAAAAACTTTGAAAAAAGTAAATTGATACAAAACCGAGTGGAAAAATATACAAAACCTGCTGGCAAGATACATACAGCTACAACAACCGATGTAGTTTGACACTAGGTTTTATACTAAGTGGGAAAAGGTGGGATTAGGTAGGAATACGTGATAATTTATTGTTTTTATGTATAAAATTTAGCATTAAATGCGCGTTTTGTCAAAATAGATTTTGACACCTAAAATTGTAAAAAAGAGCTAAAAAGAGCGAAAATCAGAAAAAAGTGCATTTTCATGGTAAAAATGAGAGAAGGCTTTGAAAGGTCTTTGAAAACCCTGTGAAAAATTTTGAAAAGTCTGTGAAAGCCCAGAAAACCGCCTTTGAAGACCCTGTGAAAAAAATCACTCCAAAAGTTCAATTGACTCCAAAATCAGCCAAAAATAACCAAAAAAGCAAAAAAGATTTCCATATATAAGTGGAAATCTCTAAAAATTGAGTAAAAAGTATTGTTTATCAATAATTTATATAAATTTTTTAATGTAAAAAGATTTCCACTTTCATTTTTCATATTAAAGAGGCATTAAGCCGTATTTTGTGTAGTTTCTAGATGTACTCTTTCAGCTTCTATTTGACGCTTTAAATGAATTTTAAGAAGAGGGAAAGTCGCTTCGACCTCTTCCATGTCGTTGATGTCTTGAACAAGCTCTTGCAGTTTTCCATAAAGTTCCGCCGCGAGTTCCGCTATATCTTCAGGGGGGAGTTTTATTTTAGCATCGCGATAGGTTGTATAAGCTATGCGACCAAGCTTTTTCATGAGACCAGCAGGAATGGTGGGTGCTTTAAAACCTGCTGCTTTCGCTTTTGCCATGTCACTAAACATTTCGCCTTCACCAGTAGCTAGCCATTCCACAGATATACCGCAAACATTTTTGTAAATTACCAACATTGATACAGGTGGTTCGCGCAAGCCAGTTTCATAATTACACATAGTACTTTCTGGTGCTGCAAGATGTTCAGCAAATTGCTTGCGCTCCGTGAAACCAAGGGCGCGTCGCACTTCACATAGCCGCTTTGCTAGTTCTGTTTTAGGTTCTTTTTTAGGGCGTGCCAAAAATGCTCCTTATTCATATTTAGGTTCGTTTTAAATTACAGGATTTTAAAAAGAGATTCCCCCATTCATTTTAGAGAGGCATTAAGCCGTATTTTGTGTAGTTTCTAGATGTACTCTTTCAGCTTCTATTTGACGCTTTAAATGAATTTTAAGAAGAGGGAAAGTTGCTTCTACTTCTTCCATGTCGTTGATGTCTTGAACAAGCTCTTGCAGTTTTCTATAAAGTTCCGCCGCGAGTTCCGCTATATCTTCAGGGGGGAGTTTTATTTTAGCATCGCGATAGGTTGTATAAGCTATGCGACCAAGCTTTTTCATGAGACCAGCAGGGATAGTAGGCGCTAAATCTGTAACTTTCGTTACTTCCATAAACATTTCGCCTTCACCTGTAATTAGCCAAGTTAAGTTGACATTTAATTGCTGTGATAAAGCAGTCAAAAATTCCACATTGGGAAAAGTGGTCCCTCTTTCAGCATGGTCATAAATTGCTTTTTTAATACCTAAACGGGTAGCTATCTGATCTCGATTAAGCTCTAAGCTTTCTCGTATCAAACGTAACCGCTTTGCCTGTTCTGTTTTGGGTTCAATTTCTTTTTTTGCCACAAATTACATAATAATGCAAATATTGCGTTGACTTAATGCATTTTTTGCATTATACCTCTAATTACCGCCCGATATAGAGGGCAGATATTTTACAATTAACCCCACAAAAAACGGATGGTTTGAGCATCCGTTTGAAGCAGGAGCGAAAGTTATGACTATCACACAAGTATGGGATCGCCATAGTATTTTAGCCGAGCTACGCCGCCGTAATATGACCTTGGCGGAGCTCGCGAAAGCTTATCAACTCTCGTCATCCAGTGTTCAACACATTTGGACACGGTCTAACGAGAAAGCCGAACGTGCTATTGCCGATTTTATCGGTTTGCCCGTCGAGCAGGTTTTTAGCGACCGCTACCCCAAAAGTCGCCGTCGCATTTTTAAAGCAGCAAAACATGCCAATACAGATTCGCGTGCGCATTCTGCTTTGCGCGGGAATGCTGCTTGAACTTCGTTACACGGCTTTGCGCTTTTGCGCATTTGCCATGAATTTAAATACCATAAGATAAAAAGGTTTATCAATGTCTAAAGATCAGTACGAAATAGGCAAGATAAATTGCATAGAGTTGCATCATAGAACAGCCGTTTGCATGGGTTGGTTCTGGCGATTAGATGGTGGTCATATTGTTTTTATAGGGGGTGGTTATGGTTGCTGCTTGTAATTTATGGACCCCAGATGTCAGAAACGATATCGTTAATCCTTATTCAGAAGTTGAACGTTTACAGGTGATGCTTTCCTGTTCTTTAAAAGCCGTGAGTAGTGGATTTAAGCATCTGCCGATCCGGTATATTATTGACCCCCCGCATGGCTTATTTGATGCGGCGTTAGCACGACAGATTGTTATTCATATTTTGCATTATCAGTTTGAGGTGCCACGGCGGCGTATTGTTGCGATACAGGCACGTCAGCGGACTTCTATTTCTCTATCTATGCAAGTGATTAACCGGCGTTTGGAAGAACCCGTTTTTGCGAAAGCTTATCGAAGATGGGCGGGGCGTGCGATGGATTTGTTCTTTAAAGAGATCAGAAAGGTGGGGGCGTGATGGCACAGTTTCAAAAGCTTGCTCTTGATGTGATTGTGGTGCCGGAGCGTATACGCCCTGTGGATGATGAACATGCCAAGGCGCTTGCACAATCGATGGCGCGGGAGGGATTGATGAATCCGATTACGGTGCGCCATACCCCTAATGCTAAAGAGGGCAATTATACGCTTATTGCTGGTGCACACCGGCTTCGTGCTGCGGAGCTTTTAGGCTATAGCGAAATTGATGCGGTTGTGGTGCAGGCGGATAAGGACAATGCCGCGCTTTTAGAGGTTGCTGAAAACCTCTTTCGCAATGAATTGTCAGTGATTGATCGTGCGCTTTTTGTCCAGACTTACCGCGAGTTGTGGGAAAAGAAGTATGGGGAAATTAAGGTTGGTGGGGACGGTAGTAATCAACATAAAGTCAAAAAAGAGCAATTCGGTCAAGTTGACCGAATTGCTCATACCGATGAAGAAAGTGATAAGGGAGTTACTTTTTGCTTTGCTAGACATGTGGCAGATCGCATTGGTTTATCTGAAGAGTCAGTGAGACGACTTAATCGTATTTCCAAGTATTTACAGCCGGAGTTGCGGGCGGTTTTGCGGGGGACGGCATTGGCGGATAATCAAGCGCAGTTGTTAAAATTAGCCAAGATGGAGCCGGTTGCGCAACGGCGGGTGGCAATTGCTTTGCAACAGGTTGAGGGAGATTTACGGCGGGCTGTTGATTTGGTCAATGGGATTAATACGCCGCCGCAAATTAATGAACAAGAGCGGGTTTTTGCTCAGTTATTGGGTGTTTGGCAGAGGGCGGATGCGCAGACAAAGGCGCGGTTTTATGATTATTTGAACAAGCAATCGGGGGAGGTGCTGTCATGAAGAGGCATGGTTGCGGGCAGCTTGATTTTTTCCAAAAGCCGGTTTTTCCTTGTCGTGAACCCGTTGCACAGATTGATTTAGGGCGGTTTCGCTCGCGCATTAAGCGTGCGATGGCGCGTGCTTTGAGAGAATGCCGGCATGAGCGCAGTGTGATTGCGGAGCGTATGGCGCATTATTTAGGGATTGGGTGTTTAAGTAAGGCCAGTTTGGATGCTTATGTTGCGGAAAGTAAGCAGGTGGATATTTCCCTGCCGCGGTTTAAGGCATTTGTGCGGGCGACAGAGGCATTTTGGCTTTGGGATGAGGTGGTGAGTGAAGATGGATTGTTGCTGTTGCAAGGGGATGAGGCGCGGTTAGCAGAAATTGCGCGGCTTCAGCAGGAACAGCGGGAGATTGCAGCGCAATTGAAAGCCATGCGCGCAACGCCGGTTCGCATTAAAAGGGGGCAGCCATGAAGGAATGGTTTACTATTGCCGAATTGGCTGAGGCAGCTTTGCCAGGGTTGCCGAAAACATATAAAAGTCTTGAAAACCACGGACGGGCATATTGGAGAAAAAACTCTGAACTTTCGAGGAAAGTGGGAGGCAAAACCAAGCCGGTTTGGGAGTATCACATTTCTTTATTGCCGGAGGGGGCGCGGGCGGCGTTGTTGGTGCGGTTTGGTGGGGCTGTTGATGTGAAACAAACGCAAGGGGAGCAAAAGGCAAGTATTTGGGTGCGTTATGAGGGGCTTTCCAAGGCGCATAAAAGGCGCTGTGAAGAGCGTTTGAAGGCACTTTGCTTTTGGGAAGATTTACTCCATGCCGGTATGGGTGTGCATGATGCGGCAAGTTTGAGTGCGGTGCAATTTGGTGTGAGCCGGATGTCGCTTTTTAATTGGCGGCAGATGGTGGAGGGGTATGAGCGCTCTGATTGGTTGGCAGCTTTAGCGCCTTGTTATGGTGAGGAGAATGTTTCGCAATTTGCGCCGTGTCATGAGGGGGCGTGGGAGGTTTTTTGTTCGGATTATTTGCGCCCCTCTAAACCTGCTTTTTCGGCGTGTTATCGGCGGATGGTTTCGGTTGCACAGGAGCGGGGTTGGCAGCCCATTCCTTCAGAGCGGGCTTTGCGGCGTCGTTTTAAGGCGCAAGTTTCCAAAGCGGTTGTGGTTTTAGCGCGTGAGGGAGAAGAAAAGGCAAAAAAGCTTTATCCAGCCCAACGGCGTGATCGCTCGAGCCTGCATGCATTGCAAGCAGTGAATATGGACGGGCATAAGCTGGATGTTTTTGTGAATGTTCCTTGGACAGAGAAGCCTGTGCGGCTTTATCTGATTGCCATTCAAGATCTTTATTCGGGCAAGATTTTATCGTGGCGCTTATCGGATGCTGAAACTTGGGAAATCGTTCGTTTGGTGATTGGGGATATGGTGGAAGCTTATGGGATACCAGAGCGCATGACCTTGGATAATGGGCGTGCCTTTACCAGCAAGTGGATTTCTGGAGGTGTGCAAAACCGTTTTCGTTTTAAGATTAAGCCGGATGATCCGCAGGGGCTTTTGACGAGTTTGGGTGTGCAATTGCAATGGACCACCCCTTATAGCGGACAGTCTAAACCGATTGAGCGGGCATGGCGTGATCTGGCAGAAGCGATTTCGAAACATCCCTTTTGTGCGGGGGCTTATACGGGCAATAAACCGGATGCCAAGCCTGAAGATTATGGAAAACGCGCGATAGGATTTGAAGCGTTTAAAGCCCATGTTGGTGCGCAAATTGTGGCGCATAATGCGCAAGCAGGGCGTAAGGCGGTCAATTGTGCGGGGCGCAGTTTTGATGAGACCTTTACAGAGAGCTTGCAAGCCGAGGGGACGATTATTCGGCAAGCAACGGCAGCACAACGGGCTTTATGGCTTTTAACCTCTGAGGCATTGCGTGCGCAAAAGGGTACGGGCGAGATCCATTTTTATGGCAATCGTTATTGGGCGCGGGCGTTGAATGAGCATGCGGGGAAAAAAGTGATTGTACGCTTTGATCCGGATAATTTGCATCAAGATTTACGGGTTTATGATTTGAATAATCGGTTGCTTTGTTTGGCACCATGCCTTTGTGATGTGGGCTTTTATGACCAGCAGGCGGCGCGCTTGAATGGGCGTTTGCGTAAAGAATATGTGAAGGCTGTTAAAGCAGAAAAACAGTTGGCAGCAAAGCTTGCGCCTGATCACTTGGCCGATGTTTATGGTCGCCTTGAGAAAAAGGATGAAGTGTTCAAATCGAAGCTTCCGATAAAGCCAAAGGTGAGCCGCTTGATGCCAAACCATGTGGGGAATTTAGCTTTGACAGCAGACGATGATGAGGCTTTGGGGGCTCGAGAATTTAGTCAACACTTGCATAAAGCTTTGAGAAAGCTTTCGGCGTCTGATGAGGGGCGTGAGGTGATCAAGTTTCCCAAGCAATAGAATAAGGAACTAGGAAAAGAGAGGGGGGATTTGTAAGAATTCTCAAAAGGAAGCTGGTTTTGTATCGCGTATCAGCTTGAAGCGTTAACAAAGAAAGGGGGGGAGGAATCTTAATCCTTTAAAAGTCTAATCAATACATGAAGTTTCTAGGTATCTTTGCCTGATCGGGAGAGATGCGTGGAGTTAGCAAGTTCTCTGATGTGTGAGAAAGAGAGGGGATTTGCAAGGTTAGCCGTTTTAGTATCGCGTACGGCTTTTAAATGTTCATTCTAAAGACAAAAGAAAGGGGCGGGTGGGAGCCCTTCCCCTTATCAATAGTCTAAAATCAATACAGAGGGGAATATACATGAAAAACGCGATAAATGCAACGGTCGATAAAAATCCCTGGGCGCGACCTAAAATCCAGCCTAATGGAACAGCACAAAACCGCAACAGTGATGACATTGCTTTATGGAATGAGCTTGTGGATGCGGTGAGAGCTTTGGGACAAATGAATGATTGGTCGAAAGCAGAGGTGGCGCGGCGCATAGGCATGCCGGATGGGACGTTTTCGCAATGGTATGCGGGCAGTTATGCGGGGCAATTGGGTAAGCAAAATGCAAAGGTTCAACAATGGGTTGAGGTTTTAAAGGAAACGGCGGGGTTTTTGGAGAAGATCCCTGAAAAACCAGCCTTTCAGAGGAATCGAATTGCCAGTGAGATTATTGATACTTTAACACTGGCACAAAGTACGGGGGATATGGTGATGATTACGCTTGATGCGGGCAGTGGTAAGACCGAAACCTGCCGCCATTATCGCTCTACCCGCCCGCATGTTTATCTGGTGACAGCAAGCCCGCATACGCGTAGTGTTCACGGTATTTTGAATGATATGGCAGCAGAATTGGAAGTGGTGGAATATAATCCCACCCGCTTAACGCGTGCGATTGGCAAAAAGTTAGAGCGCGTGGGCAGTGGCACGTTGTTGATCGTTGATGAGGCGCAAAATTTAACGGATGAGGCGATTAATCAGTTGCGCCACTTTGTTGATATCAATGGTACGGGGTTGGCTTTGGTTGGCAATGATGAAATCTCTGGACGGTTGGTTCATCGTCAAAATGGTCCCTCTTATGCGCAAATTAAAAGCCGATTGGCGATGCATTTGAAACGGCGCAAGCCCTATAGTGAGGATATTGCAGCGCGCATTCATGATTGGGGGATTGAAGATGTTGGTGCGATAAAGTTTTTGACGGGAATTGGTTTGAAAGCTGGTGCTTTGCGGCAAATTGACAAAACCATGATGTTGGCACGCATGGCAGCGCTTGGAGATGGGTGTGAGGTGACCCTGAAACATGTCAAAGCGGCATGGAAAAACCGTGACGTGGAGGAATTGGCATGATCTCTTTATGCGACAAAGAATTATCCGATACGCTTGTTGGTCTTTATGACGATTATCAATGCGGTTTTGATATTGGAGAACAGCTTAAATTGTGTGTTGATTTGGCGTTATTGCTTGAATTGGAGTTGAGTGTTCACCGTTTGGGGGAAGCGGATGCGGTTTTGGAAGGCCAAGTTTCAGAAGTTTTGGCTGAGTGTGAAGGCTCTGATGCGGATGAGAGCAATCGTGTGATTTATATGGATTTTGGAGGCGGAAAATGATGGAACGCAACCCCTATATGGTGAGAGATAGCTTGATTGCTTTGCGCTCTGCCTTGTTAAAACATGAAATGGATGGGATTTTTATGCATGGACAAGATGTTCGAGAATTGAATGAGTATTTGCGTCGTTTGGCAGGCTATAACCACGTTTTAGGTCATGAGCTTATGCGGTGTCGTTGGCAATTGAAAGCGGGATGTGCGCCTTCTTCAGGGGATGTTGTGCCATTTCGTCGGTTTCAAAAAACATAAGGAGGAAGTTGGTGATGAATCCACAAATTGAACTTGAAGGTACGCGTTATATGAAGGATGCGAAAGGGGCTTTGGTGCCGGTAAACCTGATCCGCCCTGCGGATTTGTTAGAGGATGAAACGGTGCGCAAAATTATGGGTTTTGCGAAAGAATTATCGGCAAGGATTGCACGTTTTAACAACCATACGATTGCGGATTTGAGTGATTTTGATAGCTTGCTTGCGCAAGAATATGGTGTGGAGCGGCGTGGCAAAAAGGGCAATTGTACTTACACAAGCTTTGATGGTTTGCAACGCATTAAGGTGCAGGTACAGGAAAGTGTTGATTTTGGACCGCAATTGCAAATTGCCAAAAGCCTTCTTGATGAATGTTTGAATGAATGGTCTGCGGATGCGCGCCCTGAAATCCGTGCGATTATTACGCGTGCTTTTAATACGGATAAAGAAGGCAAGGTGAATCGGGGGGAGATCTTTATGCTGTTGCGTTTGGATATTGATGATCCACGCTGGAAAGAGGCGATGCGTGCTATTCGTGAGTCATTCCGTGTGACGACATCTAAGGAATATGTGCGTTTTTATGAGCGTGATAGCCTAGAAAGCGCTTGGCGTGCTGTGACCATTGATTTGGCGAAGACATGAGGGGAGGGAGATGTCTTTAGCTGTCCTTCATATGGGAAAACGCGCGTTAGGTCTTGATGATGAGACCTATCGCGCACTGCTCTATCGCTTAACAGGCAAGCAATCGGCGAAAGATTTGAATTTTTCAGAAAAGCACTTGGTTATCGATGAAATGAAAGCGTGTGGTTTTAAGCCGAATGGGAAGCGTTTAGAGGGTAAATATGCCAAGAAGCTCCAGGCGCTCTGGATTGCTGGGTGGAATCTTGGCATTATTCGTGATCGTTCAGACAAGGCGTTGCTTGCCTTTGTGAAAAGACAGACAGGGATTGATCATATTCGTTTTTTACGCGATAGCGATGATGCATGCAGAGCTATTGAGGCGTTGAAAGGTTGGTTGCAGCGTGAGGGTGGGGTTGACTGGAGAGGAAAAAACCGCGAAGATTCATGGAGGAATAAACCAAGCATTTCCATTTTGTGTGCCCAATGGAAGTGTTTGAATCCCGATGCTATGTTTGAGCTTGGGGCTTTTCATCAAAGTGTTATGGCGTTAAGTGGTAAAGCTTTGGGTGAGATGAATGGGGGCGACTTTAGAGAAGTTATGAATGTTTGGGGGCGGAAAATCCGAAAAGGTATTAAAAGCGAGGGGTAAGCATGTATGCAAGAGGAAATCTATAGCGATTTTCCTGCCTTATTGCGTGAAATAGCTGATGTTGCGGGCAGTGAAGCAGCATGGAATATGATGCGGGCTTTTGGTGGACGAGAAGTTTATATACCCGGGCGTCTTGAAAATGCGGATTGGTTGATTGAAATTGTTGGGTTTGAAGAGGCGCAGCAATTGATCAACCATTTTTGTTTTAATGGTTCGGGTGTGCGCCTTCTTATCCCCCTTGGTAGAGATGCTGAACGGCGGCAAAAAATGCTAAAAGCGTTGCAAAAAGGCTGGTCGGTGGATACTGCAGCTGCTGTTTCTGGTATGCATGTGCGTACAGCCTATCGCTTGAAGAAGAAAATTTCTTTGCAAGAACCACAAGGTTTATTATTTCCAGAGTTTTATGAGTATTGAGAGTTTTGACTGACAGTGTCAGGCTTATATTGGGGGAGTGAGACCCGATAAACTGCGAATGGATTTTTATTCATTGAGTGGTTTGTTATGGTTTCAATAGATGCCTCTTTTCTTCATCGCCTTGCGCCTAAATTGGCGCATCATGCGCGCCAAGATTTTATTATTGTTGAAATGGCACGTGTGTTGCCTGAAGCTTTGTCTTATGGTGCGATCACGACACCATTGCGTGTTGCGCATTTTTTAAGCCAATGTGCCCATGAGAGTGATGGCTTTTTTACCGTTTGTGAATATGCCTCAGGGCGCGCTTATGAGGGGCGGCGTGATTTAGGCAATGTCAACCCTGGGGATGGGGTGCACTTTAAGGGGCGTGGTTTGATCCAGTTGACGGGGCGAAATAATTATCGTCGTTTTACGAAGTTTTGGCGCTTAGTCGATGAACAAGCGGTTGATTGTGAAGCATTTCCGCAAGAGCTGGAAAAGTTTCCAGCAGCGCTTTGGTCTGCTGTTTGGTTTTGGCAAATGAAAGGCTTGAATAGGCTGGCTGATCAAGATGATGTCGTGAGGATTACCAAGGCGATCAATGGGGGCAAGAATGGACTTGTGCAACGTTTGACCTATTTAAACCGCGCCAAAAAGCTTTTGGGACTTGGAGGCGAGGTAAAGGCATGAAACCTTCTTATCGTGGTTCTAGGCTCTATTTATGGTGGTCCTTTTGGTTTGCTTGGGGGGTTATTTTTTTGCTCGTTTCTGGTGGTTTGTGGGGGGCTCCGCATATTGTTGATATGGCGAGCATTTCTATTCCTTCGATGGTGGCGATTATTGTTGGCAATCTGGGGGTGCATCGTGGCTTTGGCTCGTTGGATTTTTCCAATAGGAAGCATTCCCATAAGCGGCATAGCCGCTCCTATGATGGGGTGGAGATAACGAGGTGGGGAGATAAAAGCAATGTTTAGCCCTGTTTCAAAACTGTCTTTTGGTCTGCTTTTTTTGGTCAGTGTGATGTTGGCGACTTTTGGCTTTATGAAAGCGCAAATTTTAAAGGCGGAAAAGGCGCGTGATTTGTATTGGCAGTTGGAGATTGCCAAGGCTTCAGCACGTGCACTGCTTGTACAAGAGCGACAAAGACAAGCAGCGTTGGAAGCTGAGCATCAAGCGCAAGGGGTGATTTCGGCTTTGGAACAAAAGCTTGTGAAAATGGAGGAAGTCAATGAGAAGTTGCCGGTTACTGGCGGTGGCATTGGGCTTGAGCGTGTGCGCTTGCTCAACACACAAGCCGGTGGGTAGCCTTTCTTATCATTTTTTATCGGTTGAGTTGCCGCCTGTTGTTCGCATGGCGTGTGCCCGCCCAGCTTTATTGCCAGAGCGTGCTTTGAATGCGCGCGAAGTGGTGCATTATTGGGGGCGTGATCGTGCTGCTTTATTGATTTGTGAACAGCGCAGAAAAGCTGCGGAGCGGGCGATTTTAGGCAAAAGAGAGGGGACTTTTAAGTGAATTTGGATATCAGTGTTGCCAATGGCTGGTTGTCTTTATTGTTATCGGTTATTGCGATTTGTGGGGTTTTGAGAGCCTATTTTTCTTCAGGTGCGCGGGAAATGCTGAAAGATATCACGGCGCTTAAAGAGCGTGTGCAAAAGTTAGAAACAGAGATGGACTTTTTACCTGATCGTGATGCGCTGCAAAGATTGGAAGTGAATATGGAGAAATTGAATGGTCGTCTCAACACGCTTTCTGCACAATTACAACCGGTGGCAGCCATTGGTGAGCGCTTGCAAGAGTTTTTGTTGGAGAATGCCAAGAAATGAAAGCAGATATGGATAAAATCATCCGTGAAGAAGCGCGGTTGATTATTTTAAAAGGGCTTGCTTGTGAGCGCAGCGAAACTTTATCGAGTGCGATGATTGAGCGGCTTTTATACAGTTATGGCATCAGACGCGATCGCGATTTTGTGCATAATGAACTGGCATGGATGGAAGATCAAGGTGCTGTTACTTTAAAATGTGTGGGTTCAGTTTTTCTTGCGGCGTTAACAGAACGGGGAGCGCGTCATTTAGACCGGAGCTTTTCCATTGAGGGGATTAAGCGGCCTAAACGTTCATCAATAAAAGACGAGGTGAAGGATGCGCAAGGTCGGGCGTGGACGTTTAACGGCGATTGATTTATTGCCGCAAGCTTGTGATCAAATTATTGCTGCTGCTGCTGAGGCTTTAAATGGGCGTGAGAAGACACAAATGGCTATTTATGGTGAGTTTAAAGCGGCTTTGAAGGCTTTACGAAAGGAAACGGGTCTCAGCTTTTCTATTCCCTCTTTTTCCAGTTTTAATCGTTATTCTTTGCGGCTAGCCGTGATGTCACGGCGCCTAGAACAGACAAGAGAAATTGCAGCAAGCCTCTCCAAGCGCTTTGATGCTAAAGCTTCTGATAATATCACTCTTTTGACGGCAGCAGCGATTAAGGAGTTGATTTTTTCAACGTTGAGCAGTGGGAAAAACCTTTCGCCAAAGGCAGCACAAGAATTGGCCAATGCGCTTAAAGGCGTGTTGGCGGCTGAACATTTGTCGACCACCAGACGGCAAAGATTAGAGAAGGATTTTACCAGCAAAGCAAGCAAAGCGGTTGACGCAGCAGCAGCAGCGGCGGGGCTCTCAGAAGAAACAGCGCGAGCTATTCGTGCGCAGGTGTTGGGGGTAAAACATGGCTGAACAGCCCTTTTCAAAAAGTCATGTCTTTGATCATCAAAGTGGTTTTGATATTTGGCGGAAAAGTACTTTTCCCAAAGAGAGTGATCCCTTAGCGGAAGGCGTTTTGATGGCGCATCAACGGGCATGGATTGAAGATAAGTCCCCATTAAAACTGGTGGAAAAGGGGCGGCGGACCGGCATTACTTTTGCAGAAGCTTTGGATGATACACTGATTGCAGCGGCGGCACGTGAAGCGAGGGGCGATAATGTTTTTTATATTGGTGACACCAAAGACAAGGGGCGGGAATTTATTGGCTATGTGAGCAATTTTGCTTCGGCAATTACGAGCCATAGTGGGGATGTTGAGGAATTTTTATTCTCTGATCAAAGGGCGGATGGTTCAACGAAATATATCTCTGCTTATCGGGTGCGTTTTGCTTCGGGGTTTCGGGTTGAGGCGCTTTCTAGCCGCCCTGAAAATATTCGCGGACTACAGGGCATTGTGGTGATTGACGAGGCGGCGTTTCATCAAGATGTGCGCTCTGTTTTGGATGCTGTCAATGCTTTGCTCATTTGGGGAGGAAAAATCCGTGTGATCTCCACCCATAATGGTGTGCTCAATCCTTTCAATGAACTGATCCGTGAGGCGCGAGCAGGTAAGGTTCCTTTTTCGGTGCATTGTTACCCCTTTGGTGTTGCTGTTAAAAATGGCTTGTTTAAACGTGTTTGTGCCATGAAGGGGGAGGTGTGGAGTCGAATTTCTGAGCAACAATGGGAAGATCAAATTCGCGCGTCTTATGGGATACGTTTGAGTGCGATGCGGCAAGAATTAGATGCCATACCAGCTGATCAAGAAGGGGCTGCTTTAACACGCTTACAGATTGAAAATTGTTGCGCACCAGGTATTGCGGTGTTGCGTTTTGCTTGTGTGGATGATTTTAAAAATCAATCGGAACATCAACGAAGTGTTGCTGCTTTTGCTTGGTGTGAGAAACATATAAAACCTCTTCATATTGGGCTTGACCGGCGGCGCCAACATGTTTTTGGTGTTGATTTTGCCAGATCGGGCGATGCGACATCGATTGTGGTGATGGAGGTGGGACAAGATTTGGTGCGCCGTGTCCGGTTTATGGTGGAATTGCGCAATACGCCGTTTGATCAACAAAGAGAGATTTTATTTTATGGGGTGAATGGTTTGCCGCGTTTGATGGGCGGCGCGTTAGATGCGCGGGGCAATGGGGCTTATTTAGCCGAAAAAGCGGCGCAGCGTTATGGAGCTCTTGTGAAGGAAGTGCCCTTGTCACAAAGTTGGTATGGCAAGGAAATGCCGGCTTATTTAGAAGCTTTTGGGGATGGGACGATTGTTTTGCCGCGCGATAGTGACATTGTTGCCGATCATCAAGCGCTTGCTTATGTCAATGGCATTGTGAAAATTCCAGACAATCATCGTTTTAAAGGCAGTGATGGTTTTATGCGCCATGGTGATAGCGCGATTGCTTGCGCTTTGGCTTATTTTGCCAGCCGCCAAACTCCTGAAATTTATGATTATACACCTGTGAGAGAGGCTTATCGTTTTGATGAAAGCTCGCTCTTTTCAACGCCTTTTTTTTCAACAATGCGATCAAAGATTTATTGATGGGATGATGAGATGGTAAAACTTTTAGATCAGTGGGGCAGGGCGCTTAATATCAAAGGGTTGGAGCGAGAAGTTGCAAGCCCTACCGTTGGCGGTGTTCGTGATGTATGGTCACAAACCATTGTCAGTGGTCTGACCCCTGCGCAACTTGCTGATATTTTGCAACAGGCAGCACAGGGGCATCCAGAGCAGTTTTTTCAACTTGCCGATGATATGGAAGAGCGTGATTTGCATTATCGTGCTGTGCTTGGCATGCGTAAAAATGCCCTTACAGGGGTGGAGCCTGGAGTGATTGCCGCAAGCAACAGTGCACAGGACAAAAAGATAGCAGATGCGGTGCGGGAAGTGATTAGTGCGCCTACCTTTGTTGATGATTATGTCACGGATTTGTTAGATGCTTTGGGAAAAGGCTATGCGGTTGTTGAAACTTTGTGGGACAAGAGTGCCAAGGAATGGTGGCCGGTTGCTTGGAAATGGCGTGACCAGCGGTTTTTTCAATTGGATCGACGGGATGGTTTTCATTTGCGTTTAAAAGAAGAGGGGTCTTTTAATGGAAGTGAATTGCCTGCTTATAAATTTTCTATTCACAGACCCAAGTTGAAAAGCGGTTTGCCTATTCGTTCTGGGCTTGCGCGGCTTGCAGCTTGGGCTTTTTTGTTTAAATCTTATACCTTAAAAGATTGGATGGCATTTTTAGAAGTTTATGGCATGCCTTTGCGTGTGGGTAAATATGGGGCAAGCTCTTCTCATGAGGAACGGCGGGTTCTCATTCAAGCGGTGCGTGATTTATCCAGTGATGCGGCAGCGATTATTCCCAAAGAAATGGAGATTGAATTTATTGAAGCGGCAGGGGGCAGTGGCAATGCGGTGTTTGCTTCTAAGGCGGAATATTTAGATCGACAAATTTCTAAAGGTGTGTTGGGGCAAACCATGACGACGGATGATGGTGCGTCTTTTTCGCAAGCGCGCATTCATGAAAATGTGCGCCATGATATTGCCAGAGCTGATGCACGCCAATTAGCTTTAACGGCTAATCGTGATTTAATTGTGCCCTTTGTTGAGATTAATTTTGGGCGCCAAGAGCGCGCTCCCCTTGTCTATTGGCCGATTTCGGAAAATGAAGACATTAAAGCGATTAGTGATGCGCTGGAAAAACTTGTGCCTTTAGGTTTGCGTGTTGGGGCGCAAGAAGTGCGCAATAAGATTGGTTTTTCGCAACCAAAAAAGGAAGAGGATGTTTTAAAGGCTCCTGATAATGCGCTTGATGATGAGAGGGGAGAAAAGGCTCATGTTTGTGCTGATTGTGGAGGTGTTTTTGATGTTTCTGTGACAAGAGAGAGCAAGGGTGCAAAAGAGAAGGGTGGGAAACATCACGACGAATTGGACCGGCTTTCACAAGAAGCTTTAAGCGACTGGGAAGAGGACTTAGAACCCCTTTTAGAGCCTTTTAAAAAGCTTGTGAGAGAAGCAACAAGTTATGAGGATATCCTAAAAGGCTTAGATGAATTATTGGGTGAGATGGATCATCACGCATTAGCAGCGCGCTTGGCAAAAGTACAAATGATTGCACGTGGGCTTGGGTATCATGGATGAGGAACTTTTTAAAACCGCCCCTAAAGAGGTCACCCGTTATTTTGAAGCCAAGGCACTTGTTCCAAGCTTTGATTGGCGTGATATAGCACCAGAAGAACATGCCTTTTCCTTTACGGTGGCAAAATCGCTAGGCTATGATATTTTGGAGGATTTTAAGCGAGCGGTTGGAGAAGCCATAAAGCATCAAGTTCCTTTTCAAGATTTTCAAAAAAATTTGATGCCGATTTTACAGGAAAAGGGTTGGTGGGGTAAAAAGACTGCCATTGACCCCAAAACTGGTGAAAATAGCGTGGTACAATTGGGCAGCCCACGGCGTTTAGAAACGGTCTATTGGGCCAATACCATGAGTGCGCATGCGGCAGGTGAGTGGGAGCGCACACAAAATAATAAAGAATTTTTGCCCTATCTCACCTATGCTTTGTCAAGTTCAGAACATAAGCGTTTAGAACATGAAAGTTGGGTGGGGTTTACAGCACCTGTTGATGATCCGGTTTGGGATTGGCTTTATCCGCCCAATGGTTGGCGGTGTAAATGCAGTGTGCGACAGGTAAGCCGTTATGAAGCAGAAGATTTAGGCTATGAAGAGGGGGCAGAGCCACTTCATGTTGAAAAGCAGGTTTGGCACAATAAGCGAACGGGGAAAGTTGAGAAGATACCAAAGGGGATTGATCCTGGTTGGCATTCTAATCCTGGGAAACATCGGGCGCAAAATTTAAGCCGTTTTTTGAGTGATAAAGTCTCTGTGATGGGGGACAATGACAAACGCATTGCCATTGAAGATATTGTGGGTTCACCACTTTTGGAAGCCATGTTTGAAGGACGGATGCCTCGCGGGTTTATACCCATTGCACCGATACCACAAAAGGTGGGTGATGTTTTTGCAGCGGAAAATTCTCTTATTCGCTTATCCGCAGACAGTGTGAAACATATTTTGTTAGAGCATCAAGCGCGTGATCTTCGCTTGGATGATTTTCGAGGCGCCATTCAAACACTCATTCGCCCCCATGGAATTATCAGGCGAAAAGGTGTACCGAGCGTTGTGTTTTTGGGTGAAAATGATGGGGTATGGTGGCGCTTAGCGGTTAAATTTGTGGCAAGCAAACAAGAATGGTGGTTGACCTCCATGCATAAAAAAAGCTCTAGAGAAATTGGACGCTTATTGGATGCGGCTGAAAAAAAGGGCGAGAGGTTGTTGTAAAGAGAACAACAGGAAGAAAGTCTTGTGTTCTTAACGGAAAAGAGGCGAGGAAAAAGAGAAGGCGTGGAGGGCGGTCAACTCCTCGCAGATCCGGTAAAACCGTCCTGGTATAACTGGCTCACGCCTCGTGGATAGAAGTAACAGTTTAAAAGTTTAAAAGCAATCTTAAAAAAAACGACTTGAGAAAAACCATGTTGGCTTTTGTGAAGAGAGTCGATGCGTGAGAAAATGAGAAGGCGTGGAGGGCGGTCAACTCCTCGCAGATCCGGTAAAACCGTCCTGGCAAAACTGGCTCACGCCTTACCTCCAATGATATAATGTTTTTAAGCCAAAAAGCAATTTTTAAAAAAAACGGCTTGAGAGAGGCTTTTTTTGTATAAGGCGATAAATTGTACCTCTCACTTCACAACGGCGCTCTATCGTCTTTGAAGTGCCTTTGAAAACGATTTTATGGGATGGTTTGGCACGGGGGTTTCTCTCACAAGGAGAAGAATAGGGAAAAGAGTGCTTTTTTGAGAAATGCTCTTTTGACTGACAGTGTCAGACTTATGGTGGGAGTAAGTTTCATGCATTGTATTGCCAATGACAATTGTAAAGCAATAGGCAATGTATGGAACAGGAATTTCACGAAGATCAAAAAGATGGGGATGCAGAAACATTTCATGCTGCGTTAATAGATCTCTGTCCAGACGTTTTATGCCAAGACATTTCATGTGAAGACGCCACCGTTAGCCAAGCGCCTGAATGGGTAGAGCTTTTGCCCAAAGCGCCCCATGTGAAGGCACGTGATGGACGACAATGGCATTATAACCCGCAAACTATTTTAAAAGCCTTTGCAGCCAATAAAGGACCGCTTGTGATTGATTATGAGCATGGGCAACATCACCGTGCGAGAAATGGTTTAGAAGCACCTGCCAGTGGCTGGATTGAAGAATTAGCAGAGCGGGATGGTGCGATTTGGGGGCGTGTTAAATGGACCGATATGGCTACCAAAAAGATTGTTGCCCGAGAATATCGCTATCTTTCGCCTGAGTTTCGCCATTCCAAGAAAGGTGAAATTTTGAATTTAGCAGGTGCTGGTTTGGTGAACCGTCCAGCCCTTGTCATGACGGCTTTAAGCCGTGAACAGCCTTCCCCTATAACTTTGACGGAGAAAATGATGGATTTGACAGCCATTGCCAGTGCACTATCGCTGGCAGAAGATGCTAAAGCGGATGAGGTTTTAGCAACGCTTAAAGCGCGCGAAAAGGAACGCGTGGAATTAAATGCCCAATTAACAAAAGCGCGAGAAGATTTAGCGCTTTTGCAAGAAGAGCAAAAAAACAGTGCCATTGAGAGTCTTTTAGATAAGACCATTGAAGAGGGCAAGATTTTGCCGGCTGCTCGCGAGGAATATCGTGCGCTCTGTAGCCTTGAAGGGGGGATGGAGCATTTTAAAAGTTTGGTCGAGAAGTTGCCGGCGCTTGCCTCAACAAGCCCTTTAGAAGTGTGTGCCTTAGCGCAAGAACCAAAGCTTGCTCCAGAAGAGGTTGCCCTTGCGGCACGCCATTATCAGGAAGAGCAGAAGCAAAAAGGCTTCGACATCACCATTAGCCAAGCGGTTGAGTATATTAGCGAGCAAAAGGAGCGCCCATTATGAGTACGATGATTTTGATTAAATCTTTTCGCGCTGGAGATGTGATTTCACCTTATTGCATTGTTGCAGCGCGCGGTGACGGAATGGTGGCAACGGCTTCTGGTAAGGGTGATAAATTATTAGGGACTGCTGGGTCATTGAGTGCAAAGGCTGGTGAGATGATTGATGTTGGCCAATGTGGTTGGGGCGAAGTGGTTTGTGGAGGCAATGTTTCCTTTGGTGATTTTTTGACCTCTGACCCCAAAGGACACGCCATTAAAGCGGAAGCCGCAGATCGCACCATTGGTATTGCCATGAGTGATGGTTCTGCTGGTGATGTTATTTCTTTTAAAATTAATTAATCGAGGCATAAAATGAACAGACCTTTTCCCATTGATCCAACACTCACCGCTATTGCTATTGGTTATCGCAATCCAGCAGGTTCTCTTATTGGCGATAGAGTTTTGCCACGCGTTTGTGTTTTAAGTGAGGTGTTTAAATATAGTGAATTTCCTTTAGCAGAAAATTTTACCGTGCCTGAACTTGAGGTTGGGCGAAAAGGGCGCCCGAATGTGGTGGAATTTTCTGCCTTTGAACGGGAAGCCAGTGTCAAAGATTACGGACTTGATGATCTCATCCCCAATTCAGATATTGAAGCAGCGGCACGGGCACGGGCAGAAAAGCGCTCTCGTTATAACCCCGAAAAGACAGCTGTAGAGGGACTTGCCAATTTGCTAGAATTGGGGCGTGAAGTGCGTGTGGCAGCTCTTGTGCAAAGAAGTGAAAATTACGCACCAGAGCGGGTGATTACGCTTAAGGGTGAAAATAAATTTAGCGATTATGAGAAATCTGACCCTTATGCCACTTTAGATGAGGCGATGGATAAAAGTCTCGTCTATACGCCCAACACCATTGTGATGGGCAAAGTTGTTTGGTCAAAACTCAAACGTCATCCCAAAATCATTAAAGCCGTTAAAGGGGGTGGCACTGCTGATGGTTTTGTCACCAAGGCGCAATTTGCTGATCTGATGGAAATACACCCCGATCGTTTACTCATTGGTGAATCGCAAGTGAATTTGGCACGTAAAGGGCGTTCGGCACAATTGGCACGCGTGTGGGGCAATAAGATTGCACTGCTTTATATTGACCCTACCAAACAACAGGCAGATGGTTCGGTGATCAGTTGGGGCTTTAGCGCCCAGTTGGGCGAGCGTTTGTCTGGAGTGATCCAAGATCCAGATATCGGCTTGTCGGGTGGTAAACGGGTGCGTGTGGGGGAACGTGTGTGTGAATTGGTTGCCGCAAAAGATGCCGGTGTTTTGTTGCAAGAAGTTGTCTAAGGGAAACTTTTAAACATGGCTTATGCAAGCAAAACATTGATTGAAGAGCTCTGGGGTGATGACTTCTTGGATGATTTGTGTGGGATGGATGAGAACTCTGATCCAGTTTTTTCAGAGCAAGCCATTGCCCGCGCGCTCGAACAGGCAAGTGGTGAGATTGATGTGCATTTGTCTCATCGCTACTGCGTCCCCATTGCTGGACAGCCGGCGGCTCTGGGTATGATCTGTGTCAATATTGCTGTTTATAATTTAGCCATACGCCATACGGCGCTGACCACGACCATTGAAGATCGTTACAAACAGGCGGTTGATTTGCTGAAACGTATTGCCGAAGGCAAAGCGGGTTTAGGCATAGATGAACCTAAAATTATGAGCGAAGATGGACCGGTTCGTGATGGGGCTTTTTTTCATGCCAAGCCGCGTTTGATGGGAAGGTAACATGTCTGTTGCAACCCATATTGAGATTAAAGAGACAGGGCTTGAAGCGGCTTTATCCTTTTTGCAAAAGGGCGCTGATAGCTCGATGGGGACTTTGGCACAAGGGGTTGGGCGTCTCATCCAAGAAAGCACAAGGCGGCGGATTCAAAGCGAAAAAAATTCTGCCCAAGGAGAGAAGTGGAAAAACAATTATGCCCGCACCTCCATTCTTTATGCCAGTGGGGCGCTTTCACGCTCCATTGATATGAAAGCTTCACCAGAACAGGTGATTGTGGGCTCTGGGTTGGTTTATGCGCGGATTCATCAATTGGGTGGGGTTATTCGCCCGAAAAATGGCAAGACACTGCGCTTTTTTCTTAAAAGCGGTAATGCACACCGCTTTGTTTGTGTGCATCAAGTGACTATGCCGGCACGCCCTTATTTGGGGCTTTCAGAGCACAATAAAGTGGAAATTGTCAAAGCGACAGAAGACTGGCTGGAAAGGGTCTTTTCATGAACCAAACGATCACACAAGCAGGGCGCATTAATCAGTTTCGTGAAGCGGTGATAAGGAGCCTTAAAGGCGCTTTGCCGGATGTGCGTGATTGCGGCTGTCAATTTGGACGTTTTAATTTAGAAGAACTTGAAACACAGATGCTGGTGGCTCCAGCAATACGGGTTGCGGTGTTAGAAAGCCGTTTGAATCCTGTAGCAAGTGGACAGATGAGTGCTGATCTTCATTTAGGGGCTTTTATTATTACCACTGGTAAAGAGCGTGATGTTTCCAGTTGGCTTTTAGCAGAAGCCATTGCGGTTTTATGCCATAGCGGGCAATTGTGGGGGCTAACGCATTTGAGTGCCCCGCGTGATGTCCAGATTGAACCGATTATTTCCGCGGCGATTAAGCAGCGTGGTGTATCGATAAGCGTGGTGGAATGGCACCAAGATTTGCATCAGTTGGGACAGGATATTTTTTGTGATGAAGGACAACTCAAAAGTGGTTTGATTTCATGTGATGATGAGGTGTTGCCATGAATGATGCGCATTTGTTGAGTGACACCTTGCGACAAATAATGAAGCGTCTTGATGCGCTTGAACGCTGTCTTGCCAACCAGCACATGATTGGGCGGGTTGTGCAAGTTGATGGCCATAGGGTGCGGGTGAAACTTTCCGAACAGGGTTCTAATGGACAAGCAGTTTTATCGCCTTGGCTACAAGCGCAAGAAGCTTCTGGCGCTCTCTCAAGCAATATGCCCCTCCATGTTGGTGATCCGGTGCGGTTATTAAATCCCCATGGCGAAATTGGTTCTGCCTCTCTGGTGGTGCGCGATAGTTATAGTGAGGATGCACCTAATCCCGCACGCTCTTTCCAAGAGTTGGCGCTCTGTTATGCCGGTGGCGCTTTGCGAATGACAAAAGATGAACTTATTCTCTCCCATGGGGAAAACCAAATCCATTTGAGTGAAAAAGGTTTGGTGCTTTCTCATCAAGCAACCCGTGTTGAATTAACGGGTAGTGTGCGGATTCAAGCAGAAGATTTGCAGCATAATCAAAAATCTGTTGGCGCAAGCCACAAACACGGTGGGGTCAAAATGGGTCCCTCCACAACCTCTTCCCCTCTTTAAAGGAGTTTTATCATGCGTGAGAACATTTATGTTATTTTAACCAATGCCGATTTTGTTGCAGGCAAGCGTTCACTGGGCAAAGGTGAAGAAATTTGTTTAAGTGAGGAAGAGGCTAAATATCCGTTGCTGCTTGGTCAGATCGCTGAAAAACCAGCCCCTGTTGTTGCGGCGGCCCCAACTGTTTCTACCACAAAGACAAGTAAAGGAGCTTAAAGCATGCGGTGCGGGATGAGCGAAAAGGATGGCTCTCTTTTATATGGCTTTGCGCATTGTCAACAGTCACTTCGTAAATGTCTGACGACAAGAATTGGGACACGGGTTTTGCGTCGTCATTATGGATGTGATGTTGGAGCATTCCAAGATGCCAATGCTGATCCTGCGACGATGATGCAGCTTTATCAAGCAATTGTTGAAGCACTCGATGATCCAGAGTGTGGAGAGCCTGGGTTCTCGTTGCAGAGGATTGATCTGACAAAAGCAACGCGTGAAGGCACGTTCCATTTTGTTTTAACGGGTGTTTTTTATCCCAATGGGCATTTGGGGGATTGGTCACACCAAGAGCCAATGAGCATCAATTTAGAGGTTGGTGATGACTGAGTTTGAACCTTTATCCTTTTCACAGATTCCCCCTCCACAACTCCCTCTGCCACAAATTATTGAAGAGCTTTCTGTTGAAGCAATTTTAGAGCAAAAGATCACGCGTTTGACTGAGCTTTTTGCAGCGCATCATATTCCTTATAATGTGGAAAAGACGGCTTATGATCCGGTTGTCATTCAATTGCAAGCGGCGGCTTATGAAGAGTTGCTATTGCGCCAGCGAATTAATGAAGTAGCGCGGGATAATTTACTCACATTTGCCCATGGAACAAGTTTAGATCATTTGGGGGATTTTCATGGGGTCACGCGCCTTTTGGATGAAGATGATGAGCGTTTGCGCCGCCGCATTCGTTTGAATAGACAAGGACATTCCACAGGTGGCACAGCGCCACGTTACCAATATTTTGCCCTCTCAAGCGATATCCATGTCAAAGATGCTTTTGTTTATCGTGAGGGTAAAAGTCCGCTTATTCATGTTGCGCTTTTTAGTGACGCTCCTTCAGGGGTGGCTGATGAGGCTTTAATTGCAAAGGTGCAAGCAGCCCTTGATGCCCCCCATGTTAAAATGACCAATGACCACATCCTTGTGAAAAGCGCGGTACAGCGGATGATCAATGTTTCTGCTGATTTTTGGTTGTTACCGGATGAAGGCTCCTTTGTTTTGGAAAGAGCGGAGCAGAAATTAAGAGCAGAATGGGCGCGTGCGCAAAGGCTTGGGCGTGATTTGTCTTTAAGTTGGATACTAAGCCGCTTGATGGTTGAGGGCGTTCACCATGTGAACATAACGCAACCTTTTGAGGATATTTTGGTCGCACCTGATGAAGCAGTCGCACTAGGGGATATTGTTTTGTTTGAACGGGGGCGTGCTTATTGATGCTTTCCTCACTTTTGCCCCCGAATTCGAGCTTGTTTGAACGTTGTCTTGCTGACGCAATGGCTGTTGATCCTCACGTTAAAACTGCACTCGAAGAAATACCTCGCGCGAAATTTATCACGCGTCCGCCTTCTTGGTTGCCCTTTTTAATAGACGAATATGGCTTACAAGAATTAAACCCTTATTTCTCTAACCTTTATGATTTAATTGATCAGGGTCTTGCATGGCAAAATATTCGCGGCTCCCTTGCGGCAATAGAGATGGGGCTTGAATGGCTAGGGATTTCGGCACGCTTTCAACCCGCCTGGACGGGGCGAGCATGGTGGAATTCCTTTCAACTTGATTTTGATCAGTTGCCTGAACGCAAAAGCCTTGAAGCCATTGAAGCGATTACCGACCTTTCCAAAAGTTTGCGCTCTGATTTTCGCCGTGGGACCTATGGTTATAATGTGCAAGCCATGGAAGGCAATATGTCACGCCTTGATGATAGCATGTTGGAGTATGAAAGCGGTGTTCGCTTAACAGCTGGGGACACTTTGTTTTCCTTTGGACGCACAACAGAAATCAATCATACCCTCACAAAAGAAGAAGGCAGGCTTATTGGCAATTGGATAGATGATGGGGATGAAGAGTTAAGCTGGGACCTTATTGATTATCCATGGGACATGGCAAATTTTCCGTGGTGTTCGGTCAAAAAACATGAACGCGATATACTCATGGCAG
>NZ_JBHINS010000019.1:0-8140 GCF_042195095.1 Bartonella sp. CL435QHHD | reverse complement strand
TCGTAAAAACCAAGATGATATTGTTGGCATGGAAACATCAGATCTTGTTCTCCCTGCTACCACGGATGCGAAAGCCCTTGCCAAAGAAGCTTGCGAAAACCTAGCAGATGCAATGACGGTCATCTTTTCAACCTATCATTCCATTCAAGTGATTTCGGATGCCCAAAAAGACCATGGTTTACCCGAATTTGATCTGATCATTTGTGATGAAGCGCATAGAACAACTGGGGCTTCATTGGGAAGTGAAGACAATGAATCTGAATTTATCAAGGTTCACGATAACAGCATCATTCGAGGTAAAAAACGTCTGTATATGACAGCAACGCCGCGTATCTTTAGTGATACTGCCAAAAGGCGGGCGGATGAGATTAATGCCGTTCTCGCATCTATGGACGATGAAACGCTTTATGGCAAACAACTCCATCATTATACATTCGTGGAAGCTGTCGATAATGAACTTTTAACTCCTTACAAAATTGTGGTCTTGGGTATTAATGAAACCTATATCACACCAGCCATACAGGAGATTATTGCCAATGAAAACCGTGAAATTGATTTAGATGATGCGGCAAAAATTATTGGCTGTTATAGAGCCCTGACCAAAATAGATAAGCAAGCCGCTGTTGATGATGATGATACAGAGCCCATGCAATGTGCTTTAGCTTTTTGCAAAGATATCAATACCTCTCAATATATAACAAAGCTCTTTAATAAAATTATCAAATCTCATATTGATGATTTCCTTCAAACCGTTCCCTTTCTAAACTGTGAAGTAAGACATATTGACGGAACGCAAAGCGTCAAAAAACGCAATGAGGAACTGGATTGGCTTAAAGGAGATGCTGGGAACAATGTTTGTCGGATCTTAAGCAATGTTCGGTGTCTTTCAGAAGGGATTGATGTCCCTGCTCTTGATGCGATCATGTTCTTACACCCACGCAATAGCCAAGTGGATGTGATACAGGCGGTGGGGCGTGTGATGCGCCGTGCTCCAAATAAGAAAACGGGCTATATCATTTTACCCATTATCATTCCTTCACACTTAGAAGCCAAAAAAGCTTTAAAAAACAATAAGAGATACCGTGTTGTTTGGCAAGTTTTGCATGCTTTACATTCTCATGATGAAAGGCTTGCTCGGACAATTAATCAAATGTCTTTAGGACAAGATAGCAGCCATACGATTGAGATTATAGAGATTAAGCGTGAGGATGAATTAAAAGAGCTTACCACAACGGTTGATGAGATCTCGATACCATCAAAAGCAGAAAGTTCTGGACGTGTCATTGGAACAGCAGAAAGCAAATCTCAATCGGTATCTGGAGGACAAGGAGACCTATTCCGCCGTTCTGAATTTTTTGATTTTGTCAAAGCCATTTTTCTGGATAGTTTTAAAATCACCGATTATTGGGGCATATGGGCGAACAATGTTGCTGAGATTGCTCAAAACCATATTACGCATCTTCAAAACCTGCTTACTGATGAAAACAGTGAAACCTTTCATGCTTTTGATGCCTTTCATAAGGAATTAAAGAACAACGTCAACAGCGAAATCAAACAAGAGGAAGCGATTGAGATGTTAGCGCAACATCTTGTCACGCGTCCCGTGTTTGAAGCTTTGTTTGAAGGCAATGAATTTGTACAGAACAATGCTATTTCGCAAGCAATGGATAAGATCTTAACGGAACTGGATAAAACCAATATCGAAGAGAAAACGAAAGATCTTGATAAATTCTACAAAAGTGTCACATTCTGTACAGCAGGCATTACGGAAACTCATGCAAAACAGAATCTTATTATCAAACTTTATGAAAGTTTTTTTGCCAAGGCATTTAAGAAAACCACGGATAGGCTTGGGATTGTTTATACGCCCGTTGAGGTTGTTGATTTTATCATTCATTCTGTTGATGATGTGTTGCGTAATGAATTTGGCAAAAGCTTAGGGTCACGTGGTGTCTCTATTCTTGACCCTTTTACAGGTACTGGTACCTTTATCACACGGCTTTTACAATCTAATCTCATCAAACCAGAGGATATGGAATATAAATTCCGTCATGATATCCATGCCAATGAGATTGTTATCTTAGCTTATTACATAGCAGCGATTAACATTGAATCGACTTATCATAGTATCATGAAAGGTGAGTATATTCCTTTTAAGCATATTGGTTTGACTGATACGTTTCAGATGCTTGAAGAGAAAAATCTTCTACAGGAATTATTCAAAGAAAACAGTGAATATTTAGAGCATCAGAAAAATCTAAACATCAAAGTTATCTTTGGTAACCCTCCTTATTCTTCTGGTCAAAGAAGTGAGAATGATAATAATGCAAATGTAGAATATGAAATACTTGATAGAAGTATCCAAAATACGTATGCACTTAAATCTCAAGCAACATTAAAAAGAAATCTCTATGATAGCTATATTCGAGCGATTAGGTGGGCAAGTAATCGCTTAAATTCTCAAGGTGGTATTGTAGCTTATATTTCTGGAAATGGATGGATAGATAAAGCATTTGCTGATGGCATGCGAAAATGCTTACGAAATGAATATTCTTCTATTTATATTATTAATCTTCGTGGTGATATTCGAAAAAATATAAAATCAAAAGAGCTATCAAAGGAAGGAGGCAATGTTTTTGGTTTTGGAAGTCAAAACGGAATAGCTGTAACGATTTTTGTGCGCAATCCAAATAAAAAACAACCGTGTAAGATTTACTATCATGATATTGGAGATAATCTTTCCACCGCAAAAAAACTTGAGATGCTTCAATACTTTGGTAGTGTTGATGGCATCACAAATAAATCGAGTTGGAAAATAATTACACCGGATGAACATGGTGACTGGATTCATCAACGTGATAACAATTTCAAAACATTTTTAGCTATAGGCGATAAGAAGGGATGTAATTTCAGACTATTTGAAACATTTTCTCTTGGGGTTGTAACTAATCGTGATGCTTGGACGTATAACTCAAGCCATGAAACTTTAAAGAAAAACATGAGTAATATGATTGCCTTCTATAACAGTGAAGTGGAACGTTTTAATGATATCTATCCGCATGCTAGTCGCAAGATACGTACAAAGGCTGTAAATAATTTCGTTGATACAGATGAGAGGAAGATAAGTTGGAGCTATAATGTTAAACAAGAGTTAGTAAGAGGAAAAATCTTTGAATTTGAAAATAAATGCATCACGCAAAGTCTTTATCGTCCTTTTACGAAACAATGGCTATACTGCAACCGTACTTTTAATGAGAGAGTCTATCAAATGCCGCGGATATTCCCTATGGGGAAGGTGGTTGAAAATATGGTAATACAAATTACAGGTACGGGAACTCAATCGGGTTTTTCTGTACTTATGTCTAAAAGTTTACCTAATCTTGATGTAGTGGATAAAGGTCAATGCTTTCCACGCTATATTTATGAAGATGCTGAATCCTTGAAAAACAATAAAGAGAAACAATCCCATTTATTTACAGAAAAAAGCACAACAGCTGGTTTACAGAAGCATGATGCCATTACGGATGAAGGATTAGCACATTTTAAAGAGGCTTATCCTAATGAAAAAATTACTAAGGATGATCTATTCTATTACGTTTACGGTTTACTCCATTCGGAAGATTACCGTGCTCGTTATGCTGATAACCTCTCTAAAGAATTGCCTCGCATTCCTTGCGTAAAGAGTGCTGAAGATTTTTGGAAGTTTGTAACAGCAGGACGTGAACTGGGTCATTTGCACGTAAACTATGAAACTGTAGTACCTTATCCCGTGACCTTTAAAAAAGGCAATCCAAAACAGACTGATATCTCTAATCCAGAAAAGTTTTATTATGTGACTGAAATGAAATTCGCAAAAGCAGGTAAAGAGAAAGATAAATCAACTGTTATTTATAACNTTTATTATGTGACTGAAATGAAATTCGCAAAAGCAGGTAAAGAGAAAGATAAATCAACTGTTATTTATAACAGCAATATCACAATGACAGATATCCCTCTTGAAGCTTATGAGTATATCGTTAATGGTAGACCCGCTCTTGAATGGGTTATGGGGCGTCAATGTGTAAAGACTGATAAAAAGAGCGGCATTGTTAATGATGCCAATCGCTATGCTGTTGAAACCATTGGCAACCCTGCCTACCCTCTAGAGTTGTTTCAAAGAGTTATTACCGTAAGTTTAGAAACCATGAAAATCGTAAAAAACCTACCAAATTTGGTATTAAAAGAAACTAAATAACTTATAAAGCATGCTCACATAATGGGTATGTTGATCTCACAAGTGGTATAGAGCTTATAACCATAATCTATACCTCTTTTGTTAAGTTGATTAGATACAATCCTAATATGCGTTATTCTAAAAAGAAGAAACTTGCACTTTTAGATACTCTTATTTGGATTGCTTTAAGATTTTTAAGAAACCCACTCTTAAAGTGAATTAGATTTTTTACATTGCCTTTAAAAGATTATACCGTAATCTAAAATGATAGCTTTATTGTTATCAAAAGCTTTGTTTAAAGAGAGTTATGTATATTCATTTTCTTATATTACTTATAGGTTTTGTAGGTTTCTCAAACTCTCAAAATACCTTCAAAAATATACCATTGGTTGTATTTATAGGTTGTATCTTAATATAGATTGTATCTCTAAAATGCTAATATATTGAAATATAATGACTTTTATTTTTCGATTGAAAAAATATATATAAAGGGGAGTAAAAGGAACTCTCAAAATACTCAAAATCTTCAAAACTCACAACCATAATGATCTTGATAGCATTTCATATGAATTACAAGCTATCTTTTGAAAGGCTTTAATGACTCACTAAAATGGTCTATTTTGTCAGTTCACTTTACTGACACATAACTGACAGGTTTTAATCAATTCACATCATTGGTTATCTTTCAAGATTGTACTCTTGATATGGGTTATGTTTTTAAAACACTAACCTATTAAAATATAATGTTTTTAATTTTTACTCATAAAAAAAACAATAGAGGCTCTAAAAAGAACTGACAACACTGACACGGTCTATTAAAAGGGATTTTGCTAATCTTTATAATGATCAATCTCTTTTTAGATGTTTTCATAACAAGCAATAAATCGCAATTATCCTATTTATCAACTAGTTGTATAACATCATCTAAGGTATAGGTTTTCATGAATCTTCCCCTGCATACTCTTTAATTCTTTTGCAGAGAAATTCATAAAAATTACTTGCGTAATATTCGCAATCTTCAGATGGAAGCATGACATAGAGTGGGCATTCACCATCCCGAAACTGCGTATAATCAAAATAAAAGGTTTCACCAAAATCTGTTCTGCTAACGAAAAGCTGCTCTGGTGTCACAAAACCACGTTCTCTATTGAGCAAGTTTCGGTAAACAATATCACCAGCAGCAATACCTATAAACGCTACAGATTTCATAACCTCCAATTTCTCCTCCTTTATAATTTTTTAAAAAACTCTTATAAGAAGATGTAAATTGTAAACCGAGAGCTTTCTCCGCCTTTTCAATCAGTAGATCATCAACTGCATTTTCTGCAGTACCCAAATTGATAATCTCATCATCATATTTATTCACTTTATCAATTAATACTGCAACATCATCTAAGGTATAGGTTTTCATGGATGAACCTCAAAACTTGCGTTATAAACGCTCCATATTTCCTCTATCAATTGCCCTTCCTCCATAGTTTTTTCCAAAAACTCTTGTAAAAAGGTACGGGTTGCGGAGTGGGAGTGTTCTCAATCTTTTCAATCGGTTGGTCACCATCAAGTATCTCTTCTCCCGCGTGTACTTTAATTCTTTTGCAAAGGAATTCATAAAAATTACTGGCGTAATATTCGCAATTATCCAATGGATACATAACATAGATTGGACATTCTCCATCCCGAAACTGCGTATAATCAAAATAAAAGGTTTCACCAAAATCAGCGTAACACACGATAAGCTGTTCTGATGTTGCAAAACCACGTTTTCTAGCATTTAAGTTTTTGAAAACAATATCACCACCAGGGATATCTGCTCCACACTCCTTATAAAGGCTAAAGATTTCTTCACCCCCTATTTCTCCTCCTACATATTTTTTTAAAAAACTCTTATAAGACGATGTGAATTGCAAACCGAGAGCTTTCTCCTCCTTTTCAATCCGTAGATCATCAGCCGCATTTTCTTCAGTACGAAAATTGATAATATCATTATATTTATCAATTAATTCTACAACATCATCTAAGGTATAGGTTTTCATCGATTATTTCTCCAAACTTCTTTTTTCTCTCTTTTCATCAACCGTAGAGCATTACTGCCGATGCTCTTGTCCCCATCTGTCAAAATCTATCCCTATGATACTCCATTTCATATCGATTATTCCTCCTAAACTACTGTTTTTTTGTTCTCTAAATCCTTTAGCACGTTCCTTCCAATATTCCTCTCTCCACTTACCAAACTTTTCTCTCTCTATAAGCGATTGATGTGTTTTGGAAGGAGCATGGATTACGGAATTATATTTTTGGTGAGATTCTTTGCTCATTTCTGCTATGGGCCCTTCAGGTGTTTGTGATAAATGATGCAACTCAACAGACTCATCATCAAATCCTATCGGTGCTCTTCCTGCTTCCATCCTTTCAACATTGGTGCCCCACACTTCTTTTTTGTTTTCAGTCCATTTAGAAACTCTGTTAGGATCAAACAAATCGTCTCTCTGATAGGCTTTGTTTGTCTGTCCAAATTTGCTATCAGTAAATTTAGTAGGTTTCTTTTTTAACCAAAGCTTTTTTTCTTTAGCAGCGAGTTTGGTCAGTTCTTTCCTAGCAGCTAGTTTGTCAGGATCTCCTTGAGCTGCAAGTTTGGCAAGATTTTTCTTGGAAGCGAATTGGGCAAAATCTTTCCTAGCAATGAACTTGATCACAGCCTTGTTGCCAAGATTTATAGCTTCCTTGGCTGCTCCAGCTCCTCCAGCAAAGTTTTCTAACACTCCGGCTGATAATCTTCCAGTTTCAAAACCAGCATTAAAAGCTCCGTTAACTTCCGCTTTTTCAAGATTCTCTTTTACGTAATCTATATCCCCTATAAACGCATCCTCAACACCTCCCCAGAATTGACCAGCACCTTCCCAGGCATCATCAATCACATGTCCACTCACGACCCAAGACGCTCCTGTTTCAATGTCTTTAACAGCCCTTTTCGCGCCCCCCCATGGATTGCTAGCAAATATCATTATTTGTAACATCATGTTCTTCACAGCGCCATCAGCTAACTCGTATAGCTTGATTGGTATATCGGCAATGAGACCAGTCATAATTCCTGTCGAAAAAGTTCTATCTTGTTGTTCATCAATCTCGAACCATTTTTCGTTAACATCTCTTCGACACTGATCATCAGGGCACTCTTCTAACTCTTTCTTCATCTGAGCGCGTTGTGCACTACTCAAAAAGTTATTTGCAGCGGCATTACCTGCGGCATCAGCGCCGGCATCAACATTGCCACCGGCAATGGCGGCAGCAACGCCCCCGGCAGCCCTTGCAACATCAATGGTGTGGTCTCTAAAGTCAGCAAACTGCGCATCAATCTTTGCGTTTATACGCGCTTCCTCTTCCGGAGTTGGGGTGCGACCGTTTAGGTCCCCCATTTCCTCTTTCACAATGCCTTGCACCCACAATTGAAACTGGAGCATAGCAGTGGCTTCGCCCACAGCACCCCCCACAGCACCGGCCGTGCAAGCACCGCTCGCAACAGCGCCTTTTAAGCAGCCAAGACCAGCGTGGGCAACGATCTGTGTGACCGTATCTATTTTGCCTTCTGCCTTGGCGGTACCGATTTCTTCTGCCAACGATTTGCCAACCGTATCAGACAGGGCGATGCGCAGATTGTTAAAAAAGTTCTTGTCAAGAGAGCCGCCTTCAAGAGCCGTTTGCACGCCTGTGCCAATGGCGGCTTTGATCAAGTTCTTTTTCGCTTCAAGGGCGATACGATCGACAAAAGGAGCGGTTTTTGGCAAAGATTGTCCAACACCTGCCATTTCCGTTATTTGGCTGGTTAAGCCCGCCGTTAACATCGACGAGACAATGCTGAGAACATTCTTTGAAGAGCCAAGCTCATGCAAAGCGCCGGCAATGTTGCCGCGATTATTGACAAGAGCCACA